>CAZSUK010000249.1:0-3513 GCA_964609355.1 uncultured Acidobacteriaceae bacterium
AGGTCCCTGAACCCTATCATGTCCCCCTATCTCTCCCTATCTCTATTCAAGCTTATTCAGGAGCAGAGGTTCATCTTCTTTGCGTCTTCCCATGCGGCTCTGAAATTTTTCAGTTTTCTCGTTAAGAGGACCTCGTGGTTCCCAGAAGAGACCCCATCTATGAGATCGGCAGAATATCCGTCTAGAATTTCAGGCGCCCTTGTTGCATCTGTTCGAGTGAAGCGGAAATTAGCGAGTCCCTCGAATTGACTCGGAGGCGTCGAAAGGTGCGTGCAGGCGTAGCTGTAGGTCAGAGTGCCATCTATTTCGTTGATCGATGTTGCTTTGGAGATCCACTGGACTATCTCGGCATTGCTATTTTCCGTGAAGGCTGCGCCGCGTATCGTCAAACCCTCAAGCGTTTGCTCGAAATGTTCGACGGTTAATCGCTTTTCCTTCGAGGGGCTCTCATAGCAGCCAACCCACGTTCCTTCCAGGTATATCGCACCCAGAAACAGTTGCCGCGCCAATCGCGAACGGCCTAAGAACCACCGCAAGCCAGCCGCAGCCAGGTTGTAAACGGCAACTGAAGTGACGTAGGCAACTATAGCCTTCTGCCAAGGGGACAGTTTGTCTACTGGGGGAAGAATCTTAGAGATGTGAAGCATGATCCAGTAGACCGTTCCCACTGTGAAGGTGGAGATTGTCCCGTGAAACTTGGCCGTTGGTGACATACTGAGTCTCTTGGTGAAGCAGTTGATTTTGAAAAAACTATTTTAACCGATGAGCCGAACTTTACTGAGAAGGCGGTTGGAGTGCCCTGCTTGAAAAGTGCGAGTGGAAAAGAGAGATACTGGACTAGGAGAGCAAATCGGACGTGGGTTCAGGGACATCCATGATAGGTAACAGTCAAGGGAAAACGGAGCTTTCCTCTGAACTGGTGGAATGAGTTTTCCCGAATGATTACCTGGATATGGTTTTGGACTAGTGCCTGCAAAGTCGCATTTTCGGTAACTTCCCGACGGAGTGGTCACGCAAGAGCAAATTACCGAAAATTCCGTTTGCAGGGAGCGGGGATACCGCCCTCAGTAATTGCTTTCCAATTGACCGCAATTAGCGCTATATTTTTCAACAGCTTGAACGATTGCCAAGATTGATGAGTTGAATTTGCGGGAGCGAAATGACCTAATAGCATTGGAGATGGCTGTGATGTCTATGCTCAAGGATGATTCGCGATCTGGATTCCTGACTCGCTGGAGCACGGTAGGTTTGCTGATTGTCGGACTGGCAACATCGGTTCCGCTGTTCGCACAGCAGGTTTCCGAATATGAGTCGCCGCAAATATTTGTACCGCGTGACCAGATCGAAACGCTGGTGGAGTACCAGAAAATGCTGGAGGCCAACCCGCGCAGTTCGTTGGCCAACTACCGCATCGCTGAGTTGCTTTTTAAGCAGCGCCACTACCAGGCCAGCGCGAACTATTATCGGGATGCACTACACGGTGACGGGCTTCCCCGGTGGACTAAAGTCTGGAGCCATATCGAACTGGGTAAGATCTTCGATATTACCGTCCAGCGCGACCGGGCGATGAACGAATACCAGCTGGCATTGCAGACGGAAGACAACACTTTGGACGCCCTCAGTGAGGCGGAGCAATTGCTGCAGAAGCCCTATGAGTGGCCGAGAACTCAGTAAGTCACTTTCTGCCGCCGCACAGTGTGGGGTTGACTCCACCCATCCGCCGGATGGCCGGTTGGCCATAATTCGCTATCTGAGCGACGTCGATGGGTACGTTATCGCTGCGTCAGTCATTGGACACCAGCAATACACCGAAGAAACGCCAAGACCCTGGATCGCGAGCGAGTTTTACGGTCAATCCCCGAGGCATACTCCGTAGTGCCTGCAAAGTCGCATTTTCGGTAAGTTCCTCCCGGGTGGCGCCACCAGTCGAGCAAGTTGTAGTCGTGCCGGTAACTTGGATCGGTGTGATAGTTCCTGGGCCTGACTCGCACGCTGACCACAATCGACCAAATCGGCTCGAATGCCGCAAGGTCCTTAATTTGGCGTAAGATGTCTGCGATATGAGGCTGATGATTGGTTTGGCTCTTTCTTTTCTCGTGGCCGGTGCTGCTACGGGTGAAGACATGGACTTGCGCAATCGCGCCGAGCAGTTCATGAATCGAGCGCTTCTTGCCAGCAGGCTCACAACGCCAATAAATATACGCACGGACGTATTATTCTCTGCGACTGGAGATGATGGCATCGCGACAGCGGGCAGCTACGTCCGGGTCCGAAGTGTCGATAATGCTCTCCGTGAGGACTTCGTTCTCGGCGACTATCAGATGTCGCGTATTCAAGAACAGGGAAGAGTAGCGACGCGTGGGCAGTGGGTAGACGTTCCCTATCCGTTGCGCAAAATCACGGAATTTGTCCCATATTTGCCGATTCGGTTCGACTCGGCAGACATTATCACCAGCATCAACGAGACAAAGATGAACGGGAAGGCCGCCGTTTGCATTCAATTTGTCACTGTTCAGGGCGAAGACCACAACCCCGGCGATGTATGTCTCGCTGAAGAAAATTCGACTGTGATTGAGTGGCATGATCGCGCTCATTCTTTCGAGGCGCTTGAATACCGCGTCGTCCAGGGTGCTTTTTTACCATCTCATTTCATTTATCGTGAAGGCGAAAAGCTTGCCATTGACGCGAACGTACGTTGGACGCTCCTTGATGCCAGACCCGACGATGCTTTCGTTGTGCCGGCAGATTGGCATCACGCATTCTACTGCAAGTCCTTTTCAATGCCGGTGCTGCGATCTGCTTCTCAGCCTGCAGCGAGAGGTGGAGTCGATGCGCCGGTCATTACGGTTGGGGTCCGCGTACATGTGCGTCCCGATGGCACTGTGGGCAAAGCCGAGGTTCTGAAGCCGGTGCGGGATGATTTGGATTCCCAAGCGGTAGAGCTGGTGAAGACCTGGATTTACGAGCCGGGATCCTGCGACGGGACGAAGCAGGACATTGCTATCGATGCAGCGGTACGCTTCCAGGGCTGGTAGCGCCGCTTTTTACCCAATCGCCGAAGGATAATCACTGGTGACTGTCAATATCCATCGGAATGGGCGTAGTTTCCCAGAACATGGCAATCGTGCGTTTCAGTTCTGGTAAGGTAGCCCCACCAGAAGCCTGGACGGCCAACCCAGCCATAATGACAGACCAGTAGCTGGCATTCCTGCAAGGGCTGAAAGCCGATCAGTGCCCTGAGAGCCGGAAAATATGGATATGATGGGCACCGTATGAGAAAGATGAAAGGGAGGGAATCATGAACGCAAAACGCAATCTGTCTGGAGTAGCGGCCGCGCTCCTCGTCTTCTCAAGCGTCGCACTCGCCGAGGACGAAGGCCCTCAATACACCCTTTCCAGTCTATGCGGAGACTACGGAGCGGTAGTGACCTACGGGGCCAACGTCGCCGCCGGCTTCGGGCATGAGAAATATGACGGACAGGGAAACGCGACCGGCAGCGCTCTGGCAAACCA
>CAZSUK010000250.1:0-5265 GCA_964609355.1 uncultured Acidobacteriaceae bacterium
AACAGGTTCAGGTAGGCGAAGTAGCGCCAGTAACCCTCTTCATGAGCCATGTAGCCGACGGAGTAGATATGAATCAGGAAGCCAACGCCGGTGACGATCAGCAGCATGACCAGCGACAGGGGATCGAGCAGGAAGTCAAAATCGGCGCGAAAAGTAGCGGTGGCAATCCACGGGGTGGTGAACCACTCAATGTGAGGCAGAGTGAGGCTGCTGAAGTGCAGGGCGATGTTCAGCACCAGCGCGAGGGGCGCCGCGGTGAACAGCAGCGCGATGGCCGAAACCAGGGCATTGGGCAGACGACGGCCAAGCAAGCCATTCAGCAGGAAGCCCACGAACGGCAGCACCGGGATCAACCAAAGATGGAGGGGGGAGTGTCCGTTCATAGTTTCATCAGGTTGACTTGATCCACGTTGAGCGTACTCCTCGCGCGGAAGATAGCGATGATGATGGCCAGACCCACGGCGGCCTCGGCGGCGGCGACGACCATCACGAAGAAAACGAAAATCTGCCCTTGCAGGCGATGCCACTGGTAGGCGAACGCGACGAAGCTCAGGTTCACTCCGTTGAGCATCAACTCAATCGACATGAAGACAGTGATGATGTTGCGCTTGATCAGGAACGCGCCTACCCCGATAGAGAACAGGATCGCGCTGAGGACCAGGTAGTACGCGATGGGAACAACCATATCAGTGCTCCTTGCTGGCCAGCGCAACCGCGCCCAGGATGGCTATGAGGATCAGGATCGAGGTTACCTCGAAGGGCAGCAGTAGATCGCGGAAGAGGACTTTGCTTAGATCGCTGGTAGAAACCACGTAGTCGCCCAAGCGGGCCTGCGCCAGGTGGGTGCGCGCGGAGAGGAAAATGAAGGCCAGCAGGCTGACCAGGATGGCTACTCCGGGAATTCCCACGATATAAGCGGCGTGGCTGCCGTGGGTACGCTCTTCGCTTCCGGCATTGAGCAACATGATGACGAAAGTAAACAACACCATGATGGCGCCGGAATAAACGATTACCTGAGCGGCAGCAAGAAATTCGGCCCCGAGCAGGAGGTAGAGCACGGCTAGCGAGCTCATGACCACAATCAGCGAGAGTGCGCTATTGATAGGGTGCCGCTGCAGCAGAAGGTTCAAAGCTCCCGCCACGCAAAGGCCACCGAACAAGATGAAGAGAACCAGATACATGCTAGAGCATTCTCCCGTTGCTGATTGTAGAACACCTTAGCTTACGACGTGGGTACAGAGCCCTTAGTGGCCTGATACAAAACCTACTTCTTACTCAGACTCCGTAAACGACCATCGAGGTTCGGCGGCCGGAAAAGAAACCGCAGGTCCCTCCACTACGCTCGCTGCGATGAGAAAGCCCGTACCGTTTTAGGGACGAATGAATGAAAAGTGCTGTGCTATGCGAGCCACAGGCTGGTAGCGATGATGTTCAGAATGGCCACGGGCATCAGAAACTTCCAGCCAAAGCCCATCAACTGGTCGTAACGGAATCTGGGAAGCGTTCCACGCACCCAGATGTACAGAAAAAGGAAACAGAAGACTTTAAAGACAAACCAAAATACCGGCGCAATGACCTGGAGAAACAAGGGGCCCGGGGGAAACAGCGAACCGAAGGGACTGGTCCATCCGCCGAAGAAGAGCAAACTAGCCACGCAGCTGACGGTGATCATGTTGGCGTATTCCGCCATGAAAAACATGGCGAACTTCATGGAACTGTATTCAGTGTGGTAGCCGGCGGTGAGCTCGGTTTCTGCCTCAGGAAGATCGAACGGGGCGCGGTTGGTTTCCGCAGAGGCCGCCATGAGGTAGATGAAAAATGCTACGAACTGGAAACCGCCAAAGACGTTCCAGGAAATCATGCCGTGGGCTGATTGGCTCTCAACGATGGTGCGCAGGTTGAGCGATCCAGCCCGAAGCACCACACCCACGAGCGAAAGTCCCAAGGCCAGCTCGTAGCTGACGACCTGGGCGCTGGAACGCAGGGCGCCCAGCAGGGAGTACTTGTTATTGGATGACCAACCGGCAAGTGCGATCCCGTACACACCGACGGAAGTGACGCCGAGGATGACCAGCAGGCCAATGTTGACGTTGGCGATCTCAAACATGTCGACGCCATGCCAGGTGATAGGCGCGCCGAAGGGTACCACTGCAATCGAGATCAAAGCGCAAGCAAGCGCAATCATCGGGGCCAGGATGTAGAGCGGCCGGTAGACGTTGGTCGGCAGCAGGTCTTCTTTAAGAAAGAGCTTCAGCCCGTCGGCCATGGGCTGCCACATGCCGAAAGGACCCACGCGGCTGGGTCCCCAACGATTTTGTATGCGCCCCACCAGCTTGCGCTCCAGGAGCACGGTGTAGGCTACGGACCCAAGGAAAATGGCCAGCACTACGGCAATCTTCAAACAGCTGAGTAAGAAAAAGATCAGGAAGCTCACGCGTGCCCTTTGCTTTCTTTGCCTTCAGGGGCTAAAGCCCCCATTCATCCTACCCCGTGTGCGGTCTAAGACTTTCGCCCACCACGAACATGGGTGCCCCATATCTCGCTCGTTTTTTCGCGAGATGTGGGATTCCACCGCTCTCACTCCCAAACTCTGCCCACCCGATCAACAGCTTAAGTCAACATCCGTCAGTCCCACATCTCGCCAAAAACGAGCGAGATATGGGGCACCCATCTTCGTGGTGGGGCAGGGTCTTTGCGCTTCGACTTCTCACACAGCCCTCTAGTCTGCGGCCGTTTCCGTTGGTTTGGTGGTGTGCGACTCCATGACCGAATGCAGAACTGTGCTGTACCGCCCTAAAGTGCCCGAAGTGAAGAGTGTATCCTGCGCCGGTAAAATCAAGGCGTGGCTTTCAGGACCGGCGTCGATTTGCACCAGCGATGATTGCACATGGACGTCGTTGCCGGCCAGGAGTTCAAGCCGGGATACCTGGTAGCCGGGAACCAGCCGCTGGATCTCGTCAAGGATGGCAAAGGGATCAAACGGGCTAAGTTTCGGTTCCAGATTCTGCGCTGCAAGCCATACCGCATGACGGTCGGCTTCACCCGACTGCGCGCCCCGGGTTTGTCCCATATCCGCATGCACTCCGCGGCCGAAAGGAACCAGCTTCCTGGGGTCTGCGCCCATGGCATCGGCGAGCCGCACCATCAGCTCGAAGTCGCCGCGTACACCGGCCAGGTCACCTGCCTTCTTTACAAGCTGCTGGTCGCCGTACGTGTTGGTGACGGTACCCGCCTTTTCGTAGAGATTCGACGCGGGCAAGACTACATCGGCCAACTGCGCCGTTTCGGTCAGGAACATATCCTGCACGATGGTGAAGGTGTTCTTGAGCGCGGCGGGATCAATCCCGTAGCGGGCGATGGGGTTGGACCCTACGATATAAAGGGCAGCCAGGTCACCGCGCTCCGCAGCGTCGAACATTTCCACCAGGTCCATCCCCGGAGTCTGGGGCAGGGCATCGCCATATTCCTCGGCGAACGCGCCTCCCTGGGTTACGGGGATATAGCCAGGGAGAAGGCCGGGGAGCAGACCCATGTCCGCGGCGCCTCGGGAGTTGACGTAGTCGCCGAGGCAGGCGAAGCGGGCCTGGGGTAGGCCCATGCCAAAGTTCACCAATGCCTCGACATCGCGGCCGCGGTATTCAGATCCAAAGATGATCAACAGGGTGGGCTCAGCGCGGAGCGCATCGCGGAACTTCTTCGCCTCGTCTCCGAGTTGAACGCCAGGAAATGCCGAGTCCTCGCCCGACAGGAAGCGCACCACGCTGGCATAGCCGTCCTGGGGAATGATCAGAGATTCGTGAGCCTGCCGCTCCAGTTTGATGCCGGTATGATTCACAAGGTAGATGCGCGCCTTGTTGTGGCGGACGTTGGTGCGCAGGTTCCAGGCAAGCAGGGGATGCTGCTCGGTGGGATCGTTGCCCAGCACCAGGATCGCCGGAGCGGTCATGGTTTCGCGCAGCGAAGCGGCGCGGTCTTTGTGTCCCGAGATAGCGCGTGCGAAGGCGGTGTAGTCGGCGGTCCGGTGATGATCGACGTTGTTGGTGCCCAGTACCGTCCGGGCAAACTTTTGCAGCAGGTAGTTTTCTTCGTTGGTAGTGCGGTTGGAACCGATGACACCAATCGAACGGCCGCCAGTGCTCTCGCGAATTTCGCGCAGCCTGGCACCGGCGTGCTGCAGTGCCTGCTCCCAGCTGACTTGTGCGAACTTGCCATCGGGCTGGCGCAGCAGCGGCTTGGTCAGCCGGTCAGTGTGGTTGGCAAAGTCGAAGGCGTAGCGTCCCTTGATGCACAAAAATTCGCCGTTGATACCGCTCTTGTCGCGGTTATCACCGCGTAGAATCTCGGAACCGTTATTGACACTGCGCACGCCCAGGGTGGTCTTGCACCCGTCCGCGCAGTGGGTGCAAACGGTGGAGACGTGGTTCATTTCCCAGGGGCGGGTTTTATAGCGATAGGCGCCAGAGGTGAGCGCTCCCACCGGGCAGACGTCGATGCACATACCGCACTCTTCGCAGTCCAGGTGATCCCCTTCGTTGGGGGCAATGATGCTGGTCACGCCGCGATTCTGTACTCCCAGCGCCCACACGTCCATGCCTTCGCCGCAGGTGCGCACGCAGCGATAGCAAAGGATGCAGCGCGGCCGATCAAAAAAAACCACCGGCGACCACTGCTGCTCTTCGCGGTGCTGCTTGACCTCGACGTAGCGCGATTCGTGGGCGCCGTACTTGAAGGTCATGTCCTGTAGTTCGCACTCGCCACCGGCATCGCACACCGGGCAATCGAGGGGATGATTGCCCAGCAGCAGTTCAACTGTGGCTTTGCGCGCCTGGTGGATTTCGTCGCTGTCGGTAGTGACTACCATGCCTTCCGCTACCGGCGTGGTGCAGGCGGTTTGCAGCTTGGGCACCTTTTCCAGGCGCACCAGGCACATGCGGCAAGCTCCGCAAAGCGAAAGGCCGGGATAGTAACAGAACGCGGGAACCGCAATACCTGCGGCACGGCAGGCCTCAATCAACAATGTGCCTGCGGGTGCGGTGACCTTCTTGCCATCGACGGTAAAGGTTACGTCAGCCATGGGCTCCTATCTTTGTTGTGGGCGCGCATCATACGCCGGCCAGGGCCGCTACTGTTTGAGGGCAGTACGGACACGGTTTGCCATCCAGGTGGTCTTCAAACTCTTTGCGGAATTTGTCCACGAAGGCGATGGTGGGCATGGCCGCAGCGTCGCCCAAGGGACAGAAAGTACGGCCCAACATGTTCTGCGCC
>CAZSUK010000251.1:0-3067 GCA_964609355.1 uncultured Acidobacteriaceae bacterium
ACGGATGCGTGGATACGTCTTTCGGTGCGTTGTGATGTGTCTTCGGCCAATCGCCTGCATCAGTTCGTTCGCGAATTTCTGGATTTGCCCGAAGTCGATCAGGATAAGGTGGCGACCGCGTGCAGAGAAATGCTGCTCAACGCGATCGAGCATGGCGGGAAGTTTGATCCGGAACGGCGTATCGAGTTTGCCTACCTCCGCGCGCGTTATGTGGTGCTCATCCGCATCAAAGATCCAGGCGAAGGATTCTCCTTAGAGGAAAATCTCGATACGGCTGCGAACAATCCGCAGGATGATCCTTTGCGCCATCTGAAGCACCGCGAGGCGCAGGGGATTCGTCCGGGCGGATTTGGGATCTTGCTGGCCAAGAATCTGGTCGATGAGTTGTTTTACGGAGAAAAAGGGAATGACGTGCTGCTCCTCAAATACATCGATAATCAGCGTTGAGGCTCGGCTTCTCCACCGCTTTGAGCATTGTCGTTTACGGGTTGTCGGCCAACCGGAAGTTGGACTCCCGCACAGATAGCTTCTTTGAGATAGAGCGGCAGCGTACCTATTGCCGCAATTCTGGGTGATCCGTATCGTGTCCCACTAGTGTCCGGTTCGTTTGTTTGGGGATCTCTGTAAGTGCAGTATTGAATATGGTTTCTGAACATTCGGGGTTTCCACGATTTGAAACGACTGATGCGGTTTGCAACGCCGAGTTTTGGTTTTGTATCAGGGCACGACTTTAGTCGGGTCGTAACCGAACTGAAATAGATCGGGCTACCTCGCCGCAGCGAGCATTAGCCCCTGCCATGGCACATCCCACGCGAAATGCCCGTCCGCAGAAACAGCAATGCCCGCGCCAAAGCTATCCTCAAGTCTGGGGGTCCATTAGTCACTTCGGATCACATCCTGGTAGAGACCTGGATTTGTTCCATCACAAAGTTCAACACAGCGCTGCGGAGCGATTTTGGGATGGCTTTAGAAGTGGGGTGGCGATCATTGAGGCAGTCGGCTTGGCAGATCTTGAGGTTGCCTGGAAATCTGGAACGCCTGGCGTGACCGGGATTTCTCCATCGTTGATCGCACTAGCTTCGCTGTGATGCGCCGACTCGGCATTGACGATGTCGCGTCACTCGACGAGCACTTCTCCGTGTTCCGCTACGGTCCCGGACGCCGCCAATCCTTCAACGTAGTTCGATAGAACGTTCTCCTCCAACACTCTCTTCTCCATCAAGCAAACCGGCCAATACCTCTAGGGGTCACTCCATCTAGTTCCGAATTAGGTCCCGAAAGCCCCTTGTCCCTCACTCCGCGCGCAGGGTCTCGGTGGGGTCTGTGCGCAAAGCGCGCAGCACGGCGGGCAGTGTGGCAACCAGAGCAGTGAGCCCCAGGGCACACGCCGGCAGCGCGATCATGTCCGCGTCGGTTGCTTTGACCTGGTAGAAAAGCGACTCGACATAGCGCGCCGCGCCGAATCCGAGCGCGACGCCCGCGCAGCCTCCGAACGCGATCATCCGGAAGACATCGACCGTCACAATGCGCACGATGCCGGCACGAGTCGAGCCAATCGCCATGCGGATACCGATCTCCCTGCGGCGCTGGAGGACGGAGTAGTTGAGGACGGCGTAGAGTCCGATGCCGGCGAGCAGCAGCGCGACGGCGGCAAAGAAGGCGGCGAGCGTGGCGATCAGGCGCTCGCGAATGGTCTGATCGCGAAGCAGATCGAGCTGCGTGGTGACGTTCGAGACGCGAAGGCCGTTGTGGCGCTGCGCGATGAGTTGGCGGAGGGAGCCGGCGAGGGCGAGCGGGTTGCTGGCCTCGGTGTGAATGGCGAAGGTGGCGAAGTTGACGACCTCGGGGGCGGATTTGTCGTTGATTGCGTTGAAGGGGACGTAGAAGACGGCGCGGTTGGGCTCGCGCAGATCGTGGTCAGGGACGTCGGGAGTGACGCCGACGATCTTATTGACGGGTTGATTGGCACCGCGTTCAAAGGTGCGGCCGATGGGGTCCTGGCCGGGGAAGAAAGTCTTGACGAAGGTTTCGTTGACGATGGCAGCTCCCGGCGAGGTGTCTTCAAGGCGAAAGTCACCGCCGGAAACTAGGGGGATCTTCATCGTCGAGAGCCAGCCAGGAGAAACGTTCAGGAAAAAGGCGGGCGTCGGACTGGGAGGTGCGCCGTTGATGGAGATGTCGCTGTTGATTTTTATGCGTCCAAGCAGGGGCCAGCCCGAGATGGCGACCGAGTCGACGCCGGGAACGGCACGGAGCGCTTCGGCGGTTTGATTCCAGATGACGGGGAGCTGGCCTTTGCCGGCAACGGTTTCGAGCAGGAGCAGACGGTCGGTGGAGAAACCGAGGGGGCGGTTCTCGAGGCGCCGGAAGGATGTTACGAAAAGCGAAGACAGAAAGAGGACGAGGAAACAGAAAGCAACCTGAAGAGCGACGGCTCCACGCATGAGACGGCGAGGCGAGTGCGGATCTTCACCACCTTTGAGGGCGACGACGGGCCTGACTGCAGAGGCACGGAGAGCAGGCAGCAAACCAAGCAAGAGAACGACGAGGATAATGAGCGCGAAGCCGAAGAGAAGCACACGCCAGTCGGCGGGAAGGGCGAGGCGCGCAGGGTTGTCAGGTGGATTGACGAGGCCGAGCACAAAGGGCGCCGACCACGCCGCAAAGATTGCGCCAAGGACGGAAGCCAGGAGGGCGAGCAGCGCGCTCTGCGACAGGATGAGCTGGACGAGGCGACGACGGCCGGCGCCGATCGAGATGCGGAGAGCCATCTCATGGGCGCGGGCGGCGGCCTCGGCGGTCATCATGTTGGCAACGTTGACGCAGGCGATGATGAGGACGAGAGCGACCAGGAGACCGAGGACGCCGAGTAATCGGCGATAGTCCTTTTGGAGCTCGGAGATGCCGGCGCCGGCGGGATTGAAGACCAGCGTCTGATTGAGAAAGCGGTCGATGGACGCCTTCGTCTCACCGCGGAAGCACGTGGAACACGCCCTTCCGAAGGCGCGGGTGACGGCGGAGAGGTTCTGCCGGATCGGCTCGAGGGCGGTGGCCGGGTTGACACCGG
>CAZSUK010000252.1:0-6985 GCA_964609355.1 uncultured Acidobacteriaceae bacterium
TTCTTCGGTTGCTATATGCTTGCCAGTGGGCAACAAAGAATGCGCACAACCATTACGGCACGACGACTCTTGCGCGAAAAGGGGATCGTAGAGTATCCCGAGGTTGCGGTAGAGGACGGATATATTACCTCCATTACCAGCCGCGAGCGCGGCGGGGCGCGCGATTCGTATCCTGAAGCGCTGCTGGTCCCGGCTTACCTCAACATTCATGTCCACGGCGCCGTAGGCCACGATGTCATGGAAGGCACTCCGAAGGCCCTGCAGGCGATTGGAGCGGCTCTTGCCGGGCACGGGGTAGGAGCGTATTACCCCACGACGGTTACCTCTTCCACAGAGGAAACGCTGCGCGCCCTGGACATGATTGCCGGAGTAATCGAGCAGGGTACGGCGGCCGAGGGCGCGGTGCCACTGGGCATTCATCTGGAAGGTCCCTTTCTTTCCGCCGCCAAGCGCGGGGTGCATCCGGCTGCTCTGCTGGTGCAGCCATCCATTGCGCTGTTTGATCGGTTCTGGCAGGCAGCTCGGGGACACATCCGGATCATGACCATAGCTCCTGAGTTGACCACGGCGCTCGAATTGACCGTGTATGCAGCCCGCCTGGGCGTGGTATGCAGTTTGGGCCACAGCAATGCGACCCTGTTCGAGGCGGAGGCCGGATTCCGTGCCGGGGCACGCAGTGCCACCCACACCTTTAACGCCATGCGCGCATTGGATCACCGTGATCCCGGCATCGCAGCATATGTGCTCGATAACGATTCCCTGTTTGCTGAGATCGTCTGCGACGGCATTCACGTAGACCCCGCCATGATCCGCTTGTTCTTTAAAGCCAAGGGCGCTGAGAAATCCATTTTGATCACCGATGGAATGGCAGCGACCGGCATGCCGGATGGAAGGTACAAGCTGGGCGAGCTGGACGTGGAGGTCTCCAAGGGACGCTGCACTTCGGTTGGATCACCCGGAGTACTGGCGGGGAGCGTGCTGGCCATGGATCAAGCGGTGCGCAACTTTGCTTTGTTTACGGGCGCCAGCATGGCCACCAGTGCGCAATGCGCGGCACGCAATCCGGCCAGGCTGATGAGCCTGGAGCAGCAATGGGGTTGCGTGGAAGAAGGACGGGAGGCTAATTTCGTGGCCCTGTCGACGGAGGGTCGAATTGTGCAATCGTTCCGCGCCGGGCGGCCGCTGCTGGCCTAAACGCCGTCAGAGCAAACGGCCCAGGGGCTTTATTCGGTTTTCCAGCCTAGCGCGTCGGCGACCTGGCTGGCCAGACGCAAGGGATCGAATGGCTTGAGCAAAATGGCTTCGACCGGGAGGTGTGCAAAAGAGCCATCCTGAGCCGCTTGCACCTTTGCCGTGAGTAACACGATGGGAATGTGGCTGGTGGCACGTGTCGATCGGAGCTTGGCCAACATGGCGGGCCCGTCCATGGCCGGCATCATGACATCAAGCAGGATCGCATCCGGTTGATGCCGCGTGGCGCTTTCAATGGCCTGGGCGCCGCAATAAGCTTCAACCACGTCCCACCCAGCCATGGTATGCAGGCTGTGCGCCGCAGCGTGGCGTGTTGCATCGTCATCGTCCACAACGAGAATGCGCCTTTTCACAGTCATTCTCCAGGTAGGGGCCAATGTCAAGGTACTCCAGTTGGGGCGAATCAGAGCTTCCACTTTCAGGCAATTACCAGCGGACCAATGGGAGGGGCAACGTGTCGTCCCTTCGGGACTCGCGTATAAACCTTAGCCTACCCGGCACTGCCGTACCGGGCTCCAGGCTGTGTGGTCCCTGCGGGACTGCTCCGTTGCGGCAAGGTGCAAAGCGCAATGCCAGCAAGTGGAGTTGTTGCGTGCAGCCCACCCTTCGCCACACCCACCTATCTGCTGTCGAGCTTGGGCGCTCCAGCAAACGGGGCACGCGAAGGGTGGGGAACCCATTTCCACGATCGACGCGGGTCATGAGGGTTAGAGGTGCATTTTCAGAGGCTTGACCCCTCCGTCTTCGTCGTCTTCCTCCTCGTCCTCGTCCTCATCCTCATCATCATCGTCGTCGTAATCCTCATCTAAATCGTCTTCGTCCTCTTCTTCATCGAGGTCCTCGAGGTCGTCGTCTTCGTCGTCCTCGTCGTCTTCTTCATCCAGGTCATCCAGAGACTTGAGAAGCTCAAGCGATGACAGCTGGTGCGGTTCGTCCCATAGCTGCATGGCGGCGAGGTAGCTGGCATAGCCTTGGTTGTAGGGGGTTGGGGTAAGGGACATTCGCACGATTTCTCTTCTCCTCTGCCTTGAATGTACATGGCACCCGGTTGCGCCTTTTCTGCACGCTTGGATGCCGATGAAAGTCTATAGTGACTGTCACGAAGACAACAATTTGTGGATCAGGCGGGTCCCTCGGAGAGGGTCTCCTCCCATACATGCATGTGGTACTTTTCTTAACATCCGTCCGGTGATCCCGGCAAGCGCAACCAACCTCCGGAGCTATCGCCTTATGGCCGAACCTATTCCTGCCACTGCTTTGATGCTTATCGACGAATCTCGCCAGGAAGAGATTAACGTTACCCACACACCATTCACGATCGGCCGGCTGCAGGACCGCGACCTGGTCTTGGCGCACGCCTTCATTTCTCGCGATCACGCTGCCATTGTCTACGAGAAAGGCCAGTTTCATGTAGTCGATTGTGGCAGCCGGCATGGCACATTTCTGAATGCGAAGCCCCTGGTGGATCGCCAGGCGTTGAAGCCCGGAGATGAAATCCGCCTGGGGTCGCTGAACGGGCCCTCGCTGCACTTCGGTCCGCCCAAGGAAAATACGTCAACCATTCACAAATTGTTGGACGAGTTGCATGCGATTTCGACACCCACGTCGGACCTCGAGAAACTGAGCTGGTTCCTGAGTGCAGCGCAGCGGTTGAACACCCTGGGTGCCGTCAACGAGATTCTTGCAACGCTGGTGGAAGCCACGCTGGAGTTGACGCAGGTGGAGCGTGGCTACGTTTTCCTGAGAGATGAGAAAGGCAAATTGACGCTGGCGGCCGGGCGCAGCCTCAAGGGCGAGCGCCTGGAGGATGATTCGACGATCTCTCACAGTGCAATCGCACAGGCTTGCAAAGCGTCGAAGTTCATCGTCACCGACACCTTGTCCGCGGAGGCAAATTCGCGCACGGAAAGCATGGTGCAGCAAAGCATCCGCATGGTGTATTGCATACCGCTGCGCAAGCGTTCTGCGGGGAATGAGTTCCACGAAAAAGACATTCTCGGCGTGCTGTACCTGGATAGCCGATTGCAGGCCGGCAAACTAAGCCAGGTGGACAATGACCTTCTGGAGACGATCTCGACCGAAGCCGCGGCCCTGGTGGAGAACGCCTTTCTGGCGCAGTCGGAAGAATCGGCGCGTCGCTACCGGGAAGAGCTGAATATCGCGGCCGCGATTCAGCAAGGGTTGATGGAGTTTGCCATCCCCAACCTGCCTTACGCGCGAGTCCACGCGCGCAGCGTTGCCTGCAAGGAGGTTGGCGGCGATTTTTATGACGTCATTGCAACTGCGGACGGTCTCTATGTCGTGATCGCCGACATCTCCGGCAAAGGCGTATCGGCGGCGATTCTTGCTTCGACACTGCAGGGATTGCTTTATGGGCTGCTGCTTGCCGGTCAGCCGCTGGCCGATATTGCGGACGTGGCCAATCGTTACATTTGCGAAAAAAATGTGCAGAAGTACGCCACCATGATCCTGGTCAAGCTGGGACCGGACGGGACCTTCGAATACGTAAATTGCGGACACGTGCAGCCTATGCTGGCGAACAGCGCGGGAGTGAAGAGGCTGGAGAATGCCAACATGGTTGTGGGTCTGATCGAAGAGGCTACCTTCCAGTCTGAGCGCTTGCAGTTAAAGGCCGGCGACCGGATTGTGCTGGCCACCGATGGCGTTACCGAGGCGGAGAGCACAGACGGAGAGTTTTTTGGGGAGGATCGGCTGGAAGCAGCACTTGCCGGTTCTACCATCGAAGGCGTTCTGAGCAAGGTGGAGAGCTTTATGGCCGGCGCCCCACCCAATGATGACTTCACGATGCTCGAGGTTCTCTATAGCGCATAAGTGCCTGCTGAGCTGCCCAATATCCGCACATGCCGTGGACCGCGCCGCCTGGTGGGGTTGAGGACGAACAAAGATATACCCCCTGGAGTGGGGTCGCGTACTGCCGCCAGGTTGGCCTGAAGAAGAATTGCAGGCCCGAAGTGGAACCGCCGTTGATGTCTCCCCCAACCAGGTTGGCGTTCCAGGCCTGCATTGCCTGGGTGTTGAAAACAGCGCGGGCCAGGATGCACTCGCGAAAGCCGGGTGCGAAGCGCTCCACTTGAGATTCGATGGCCTCGAGCGCAGATCCAGACCAAGCATTGGGGACGTGGCAGTAGGCCCAGGCTACGTGCTTGCCCGCAGGCGCCCGGGCGGGGTCAAACAGCGTGGGCTGGGATAGCAAGACATAGGGGCGTTCGCTGATGGCGCCGGCTCGGAGCATCCGCTCCGAGCCGGCGATCTCGTCGAAGGTACCGCCGAGGTGTACGGTGCCTGCGCGCAGGCATTCGCGGGCGCGCCATGGGATGGGTTGGCTCAGGGCCCAGTCGACCTTAAACACGCCAGGGCCGTAGCGGTATCGCTGAAGCTGGCGACGGAATGCTGGAGGGATGTCTTCGCCGCCCATGGCCAGGAACTGCCGGGGCGTTACATCGAGAAGAGTTGGGCGGTCCATACCGCGAAGAGAATGAACAGGTGAGTTGGTGATAACGGCGCCTCCGGCTTTCGTGAGGCAGGTCACGAGCGCATCCGCGATTGATTGCGCGCCGCCTTGCGGAATTGGCCAGCCGACCGCGTGGGCAGCTACTCCGAGCACTAGTCCGAAGGCGGCAGACACGGGGGATTCCAGGGGAAGAAACGAGTGCGCACCCAGCCCTGCGAATAGCGCTCGGGCGCGGACCCCTTGAAAGTAGCTGTCGGCGATAGAACGGGCGGAGCGCAGGCCAAGAAGTCCAAATCGAGCCGTGGCGACCGGATGCTTCGGCCATCCAATGGCTTTCAACAAGTCTTGGCGAAGATCATCCCAGTTTTCCAGGAGTGGAGTGTAAAGGCGGTGGTAGGCGGCAGCATCGGATCCTAATTGGCTGGCTGTATCCGCGATGCCACGTTCCAACATTACGGCGGTTCCATCATCCAGGGGATGGGCCAACTCCGCAGACGGGGCAATCCAGCGCAATCCAGCTTCGGCAAGCGGCAGGGTTGAAAAGAAAGGCGAAGCGACGGCCATGGGGTGCACCGCTGAGCCCATGTCGTGGATAAAGCCCGGGAGGGTTAGCTCAGCCGAGCGTGCCGCGCCACCGGCAACCGATGCCGCCTCACGGACTTCCACGTTGAACCCTGCTCCGGCCAGGACGATTGCAGCGGCTAAGCCGTTGGGACCAGCTCCAACGATAGTGGCAGGACCAAGCATAATGAGAAACCAATCATAAGGGGCGCGAATCCTAAACAACATGACGACTTTGCTAAAGGAATCGGCTGGAACTTTTGCGCTGGGTGGTGATCTTACGGTCAACCGGCTTGGATTTGGCGCTATGCGCATCACTGGCGAGGGAATTTGGGGCGAACCCAAGGACCACAACGAAGCACTCAGAGTTTTGCGCCGGGCGGTCGAGTTGGGGATCAATTTTATTGACACCGCCGATTCTTATGGTCCTGAGGTCAGCGAGAATCTAATTGCCGAGGCTCTTCACCCCTATCCGAAGGATCTGATCATCGCGACCAAGGGTGGCTTCACGCGCTCTGGTCCGAACAAGTGGGCTGAGGACGGACGGCCCGAATACCTAAGGCAATGCGTGGAAATGAGTCTGCGCCGGCTGAAAGTGGAGCGCATTGATCTGTATCAACTCCATCGAATCGATCGTAAGGTGCCGGTGGAGGAAAGTTTGGGTGCGCTGAAGGAGTTCCAGAAGGCGGGCAAGATTCGCCACATTGGATTGTCAGAGGTTTCGACGAAGGAAATTGAGCGGGCGAGTAAAACGGTCAAGGTTGTCAGCGTGCAGAACCAGTACAACTTGAGCGATCGCAGGCATGAGAAAGTCTTGCAGTTCTGCGAGCAGGAGAAAATTGCATTTATCCCATGGTTTCCGGTGGCGGCGGGGAAATTGGCGAAGCCCGGCGGCGTGCTCGACCAGGCGGCAAAGAGACATGGCGCTACGGTTGCACAACTTTCGTTGGCATGGCTTCTGTTTCATTCGCCTGTGATGATGCCTATTCCGGGTACGTCTTCCGTGAAGCATCTGGAAGAAAATATTGGCGCGGCTGAGGTGCATCTCTCGGCCGACGAATGGCAGGCGATCGAGAAGGCGGCGGCAAAGGGTTAGCAACGTCGCATTTCGGCAAGAGAAAGCATTTGAAAAATTTCGTTTTCGGGCCCACGTATCCCGGATTTCGTGTCAAGGTCGATGGCGTTGAGCAACTTAATGCGGCTTTCTTTAAGAGAAAGCCGCATACGCGGTTGTTGTTGACGCTGGTTAGTAGGAAATCCGGGCAACGCTGGTGCGAACATGGGGCACCCCGACGGAGTTCTTGAGACTTGGAGACTTGAGAACTGGGGGAACGATTGGGTCTCATGCAGATGTGGAGGCTACCCGTAGCAGGGTTTGGACGATGCGGATGGCGGCTCGCAATGAGCCGCTGAACGAACCGGCGACTTTGCTTTCGCCTCCAGCTCTCTTGCGATAACTCACTGGAATTTCGCGGATGCGGAGACCGCGCTGGGCGGCACGCATCTGCATTTCCAGATTCCATCCGTAGGTCTGTTCGCTCATGTGCAGGCTTTGCAGGGCTTGCCTGGTGATCGCGCGGAAGGGGCCCATGTCGGTGTATTGAACCCGATATAGCAAGCGCAGAAGAAGGCCTGCCAGCCAGCCGGCGAAAATCTGCGAGACCAGCATGCTCCCGGGTTCACGCTGGCCGCGCACACGTG
>CAZSUK010000253.1:0-2640 GCA_964609355.1 uncultured Acidobacteriaceae bacterium
CTCTTCCGGATAGCTCGCGACGTTCGCGATTAAAACCTTGACCACAGGGGGCACCGGGGTACTAACGGTAAACACTCGAGTGGCTGATCATATTTCAGTTCCGGCGGTTGCTGGTGTGGAGGTTCGGCGTGCCGACGCGGCTTGGGCTCCGTTGAGGGAGCCGCTGTTTCGTTCGCTGTGGATTGCGGCGGTAATCTCCTACACTGGCACATGGATGCAGAACGTAGGCGCGGGCTGGCTGATGACGCAGCTCTCGACCTCGCCGCTGATGGTAAGCCTGGTGCAGGCGGCTGCGGCCGTCCCTGTTTTCTTCGTGGTGCTTCCCGCCGGAGCCTTGGCCGACATGGTCGACCGTCGGCGGCTGTTGTTATTCACCCAGAGCTGGATGGTAGCGGCGGCAGCAGCGCTGGGCGTTCTGACTTTGGCGCATGCAGTGACTCCGTGGAGTCTACTGCTTTTTACCTTGGTCTTGGGAGTCGGGGCGGTTTTGAATGACCCAGCCTGGCAGGCCATTACGCCGGAAGTGGTTTCCCCGAGGCAGCATGCATCGGCTGTGGCGCTGAATTCGGCCGGATTTAACGTCGCGCGCGCGGTGGGGCCGGCCCTGGGCGGCATGGTAGTGGCCGTGGCTGGATCGGGGTGGTCGTTTCTTCTGAATGCAGCGTCGTTCTTCGGTGTGATTCTGTTTTTGTGCCGCTGGCGTCGTGCTCCCCATGAACCTCTCCCCACACGGCGGGTGCGCGATGCGATTCTGGAAGGTTTCCGGTATGTCCGCGGAGCGCCGCAAGTGAGATCGGTTCTGGTCCGAACTGGAGCATTTAGCATAGGCGCGACTTCCCTGCTGGCGCTGCTCCCGGTGATTTGCCAACCGCATGGGGCGCAAGGCTATGGCTTTCTGCTGACATGCTTTGGATTGGGAGCAATGGCCGGAGCGGCGTTGCTGCCACGTCTGCGGTTGCGGTATTCGGTGGACGGGTTGGTTGCGGCAGCGACCGTCGTATTTGCGGGAATGACGTTTGCGGCGGGGCAGGTGCATGCCTTTGAGTGGCTTTGTGCGGTATTATTCACGGCGGGCGCGGCGTGGATTGGAATTCTCGCGTGCTTTAATCTAGTGGCGCAGACGATGTGTCCATCGTGGATGCGGGCTCGGGCTTTGTCGATGTACCTGCTGGTGCTGCAAGGCGGAATGGCGCTGGGCAGCGCGGTGTGGGGGGAGTTGGCGGCGCGCAAAGGAGTGCCCGTGGCGCTGGCTTGGTCGGCGCTGGCAATGGTGGTAGGTTTGAGCAGCATCCTGCGGCACCGCTTGACCGGGCGCGAGTTGAAGATGGCCCCGGCCGTGGTGAGGGACTAGGGACCGCGGCTGTCTAAACGGAGGGAATCCTCATGAAGAAGAGAGTCAGCTGTCTTGCTTTCTGCGTGCTCGCGTTGGCTGCGTTTGGCGCAGCCCAGAACCCCAAGAGCAACGATCACCGCCGGACTGTCACGGAAGTGCTCGACCATACGGTTTTGAATGTGGAGCACGAATTTGTTCCGGCAGCGGAGGCGATGCCTGAAGACAAGTTCGGATTCGCTCCGTCCAGCGGCGAGTTCAAGGGTGTGCGGACCTTTGCCCAACAGATAAAACATGTGGCGGCAGTGAACTACGAACTGGGAGCGGCGATTCTAGAAGAGAAGCCGCCAGCAGACATTGGGGACGAATCGGGCCCCGCCTCGATCACGACAAAAGCCGATATTCTGAAGTACCTGAATGACTCCTTCGCATACGTGCACAAGGCCCTGCAGACCATCAACGATAAGAATCTAGTGGAAACAGTAAAGAGCCCGTTCGGCGAAGGAAGGGTGTCGCGTCTCGGCCTGGCGACAAGCGTCGCAGCCCACTGCTTCGACCACTACGGGCAGATGGTGGTATACCTGCGCATGAACGGGATCGTGCCGCCGGCTAGTCGGCAGATGTAGACGGGAGTCTCTGATTACTGGCGACGCGAGCGAGTGTCGCGGCGATCGTCGCGAGCCGCGACGGACAAGCTGCAGAGATGCTGGTGGAAGCTGACGCGGGGTTCCTTGGCAACGCGGGCGGGATAGGAATCCAGGGCGCGGAGAAAATTCTGAATCTCCTCCCGAACCTGCGCCCGAACGAGGGGAACCGTCCGACTGCGTGGAACAACGACCTCCCGTGGCTGGATCGGGTAATGCATTTTCCGCTTTATCCTACTTATCCCCAAAGAAACTAATCCTGAGCTTCCGAAGAAGCGGCGGCCCGCACGTTTCGTACGCGTCGCTCATGCTTTCCGTCTAGGGGGAAAAAACAAACTATCCCGCGACAGCTAATCCAGTAAATGGCACTTTAGTGGTGTATGGAGAAAAGGGCCGAAGATCAGCGGTGGCCGCCGCGGTGGGTGATGGAGGTTAGCAGCAGTTCGGCGCGAAGTCCCCTGCCAGCCAGGTGGCCCGCGACGGAGTCTCGAGCTTTCTTCGCGGAGGCCTTGGGGTCGAGGAAAACAATGACCGATGGGCCGGCACCGCTGAGGGCTACGCCGAGGACTCCTTGTTGCCCGGTCAATTCTTGCAGGCAGGGGAGCAAGGGGCTGAATGCAGCGCGGTAAGGCTGGTGGATACGGTCTTCGAGCGCGGCGGAAAGCA
>CAZSUK010000254.1:0-3807 GCA_964609355.1 uncultured Acidobacteriaceae bacterium
GTCTCAACATCGAGCGGCCCCTCCTTAAGATCTTCGACGACGCCGACAATTTCCTTCGCGTGCGTGGGATCGCCGTTATAAATTCGCTGGCCAAGAGGGTCCTGGTCTGGAAAGTATTTCCGTGCGAGCGCCTGGTTGATGATCATGACTGAGGGTTTCGAAGCATCGTCATCCTCGGTGAAATAGCGGCCGCGTAAGAGGCGGGTGCCCATGGTGGCAAAGTACCTCGAACTGACCGTTCTGCCATTTTCTTCAGTGGGTGTCTTGTTCAGGGGACGGCCGACAATATTCACTCCTGTGCTGCCGAAGCCTGAGCTCAGCGGCAACTGTAAGCAAGTGCCCACATTCTCCACTCCCGGCAGACTCATAAGGTGCGCTACTACTGATTTCTGCAAAGCAACACGCTGTGCGTCCGCGGTGTAGTTCATCGCGGCCGCTGAAACTTCGAGCGCCGCCAGCTTTTCGGGTCTAAAGCCAATATCAGTATGGAGCAAGCGATAAAAGCTTTTGCCGAGCAGACCGGCTCCCGTGAGGAGCACCATAGCCGTGGCCAACTCCACCAGCACCAGGGTTGGGCCGACGCGGCGCCAGAGCGTCCCTGCTGAGGCACGCCCACCTTCCGCAAGCTGGGCCTGCATGCCAAGTGATTTGCCTGATACGTAGAGACGGATGGCCGGAAGAAGCGAAAATAGCAGGAGTGCCAGAATTGCGATTGTGCATGCGAATGCGATCACATGCGCGTTCAATCCAGCCTGTCGAAGATATGGCATGCCCTCGATCACTTGTACCGGGATCATCCGCAATAGCAATTGGCTGACAAGAAACGCTGATCCCAGCCCCAGTACGGTCCCAATCAAAACCAGCAAGAGTCCTTCGGTGATGAATTGGCGGAGCAGCCTGAGATGCGAGGCTCCCAAGGCGCCACGCACCGCAACCTCGCGTCTGCGACTCTCGCTGCGAACCAGTATCAGGCTTCCAACATTCAGGCAGGCGATGAGCAGCAGAAGGGAAGCGCCGCCCAGCAGAACCAGGAGGATTGGCCGCATATTGCCAAGGATGACTTCCCCTAATGGCGCGATGGTCGCGCCCCGTCCATTGTCTTCATTCGGGTATTGCCGGGCTAACTGCGCCCCGATGCTGGTCATATTGGCTGCAGCGGCGTTCATCGTGACACCGTCTTTGAGACGGGCAATGCCGGATAGGCCATGCGCCCCACGATCTTCAGCCATAGACAGGTGGAGTGTTGACCAGAATTCGGCCGGTTCCGAGGGCGCGAAGTGAAAAGACGAAGGCAGGACACCGATGATGGTGTTCGGAATTCCGTCCAGGGTGACGGCCTCGCCCAATACGTTGCTACTGCCTCCATACCTGTTCTGCCAGGCAGCGTAACTGAGCAATACGTGGCGAGAGGCGCTCGGCAGGTCTTCTCCGGCTGCAAAGTTGCGGCCTAGGATGGGCTGAACACCCAAGGTCTGAAAAAATCCGTCGCTCACCTGCGACCCGTGGATCTGTTCAATGCCCCGGGGAGTGGTCAATAGAAAGGTGTCGTTCTTGTAGGCGTCGAGAGAACTGAAGACAGTGTTTAGCTTTTTGTAGTCGAGGTAATCCAGATAGGAAAGATGGAACCTGGGACCCATAGGATTGCTTTCGAACACGGCTGCCAGCCGCGATGGCCGGCTGTATGGGAGCGGCCTGATCAGCGCTGCATCCACAAACGCGAAAAGTGTAACGCTCGAGCCAATACCAAGGCCGAGCACGAGAATGGCGGTCCCTGCAAAGAGTGGATTCTTCAGTAACTGCCGGGATGCATAGCGCAGATCGGACCAGATGGTCGCGAGCATGAGGGCAGCATCGGCACCGGTCACGCTCTCCTTGGTGGCAGCCCGGTTTCCAAACCGGAGGAGTGCGTCGCGGCGTGCGTCCGCGGAAGACATCCCGGCAGCCAGATTTTCCTCAACCCGCATCTCGATGTGCGCTGTGAGCTCCTGGTCGATCTCTTGATCGATGCGGGAGCGAAAGAAGAGATTTGATATGCGGCGAAAGAGCGACATGGGATTGACCTCACGCGTAGCGAAGAATGGCGCGAACGCCTTTCACGAGTTGCTCAAAGCTTTCTTCTGCGATCTGCAGTTGCTTACGTCCAGCAGGGGTCAGCTTGTAAAATTTGGCTTTTCTATTGGTTTCGGTGAGGGCCCACTTGGAGCCGATCCACCCGCTTTGCTCCATGCGATGGAGCGCCGGATATAAGGAACCCTCTTCTACGCTTAGGAGTTCCTCTGACGCTCTCTGGATATGCCCGACTATTCCGTAGCCGTGCAACTCGCCCATCTGCGCCAGCGTTTTAAGGACCAGAAGGTCCAGACTGCCCTGAAGATCATTTCTTGCCATGACGACCCCTATACATCTAAGTATCACCGGCAGGAGCCATAGAAGTCAAGGGATGGGTAAAATGCTAAGCTGCCTCTGGTTTGAGCAGAGAGTGGCGTCTCACGCCGGTGGAATTGCGGGGCGGCCTTTCTCGAAACGAAAATTCTGTATCCGTCCGTTGCTCAACATAAAACCGGAGATTTCCCCTTGCTGGTTGCGGGTGAAGCGGATATTCCCTATCGATCCAGCAAAAAGATCGCGCGTGATTGGTTGCAGGACATCAGGCTTATTCTTGAGCCGGTACAGCACGAGTCCACCCTGCTCGACCTTCATTTCATACAACGGGTCTATCTCTTCGCTGCTGTATATCCCGGCATAAGTTTTCAAATCACTGGCCGAAGGGGCAAAGGGCGTGACTTCCGCGAAAACATCCGGTTTACCCTCCCCATCCTTTAGGAAAAGCTGCAGTGAACCTCCGGGTTTCGACGCCTCGAAGGTTAAATCCACCGGGGCAATCAACAGCCGGAAGTGGTTGTCACCAACAGCCTTCATCTCATAACTCTCCTCGCCCGTCCCGAAACCGGCCTGGAGCTTATCGCCTTTGACCGTGATCCTCAGTACGTCTTCGTTCTCTGCATTCAGATAGGTACCCGACTTACTCCTTAGTTGATCCGCCGTAAGCTGGACCCCTTTCTCGTTGCTGGCATGGGTCGTTTCGGCCGGCTTCATTACGTTGGCCAGGTAGATGTCGGCTACCTTGCGCGTGAGCTGGCTGGGATCTGCTGCGGCCGTATTGCACAGGCATTCCGCTGTGAAGTGCTGGTCCGGAAAGCGAATCATGTCGGATCGATAGCCGGCATCCCCGCCTGCGTGGTCGACCGTGGCGAGTCCACGATAGGTACCAATGACCAGCCCAAAGGCATAGTCGATTTGTTCGCCGTTGTTCAACTTTCCCCGTTCCTGCAATTGCTGGATCATCTTCAGGCCGCCGACTCGGGGATGGTAAAAATTATCATCCCACAGCGCCAGATCCTCGACCGTCGTCAGCAGGCTGGTGGCGCCCACTGTGTCGAAGTTCGTGATGCTGATCAGAAAGGCATTCTGGGCGGGCTGGTAGCCATAGGCAATATTTTTGATTACCTCGGCGTGGTCGTCGCGAAACCTCGTATTGTTCATTTGCAGAGGCTGGAAGATGTGGGAGGTGGTGAATTCGCGAAAGGATTGTCCACTCACCCGCTTCACAATCTGAGCCAGAAGGGTGTAGCCGGTGTTGCTGTACAGATGCCTGGTGCCCGGAGGAAAATTCAGGTCCCGTTGACGCGACATGACAACGAGTACGTCGTCATCGGTGATCAGATCAAGTGAATAGCGCCAACCCGCCAGGCCGAGCAGGTCCCATTGGTCGCGCAGGCCGCTGGTGTGGTGAATCAGCTGGCGAAT
>CAZSUK010000255.1:0-11597 GCA_964609355.1 uncultured Acidobacteriaceae bacterium
ACGTTGTGGCCCTTGAGGAGCGCGGATCCACGCGATTGACGGCCTCGAAGATTTCTGCAGCTGTGGGATGGCCGGTGTGTTCCATCAGGAATGCCATCACGCAGTGCCGCTGCGGGGTGCATCGCAATCCGCTACTCTCGAGACAGCGTCGAATCGATTCCGAGTCCATGAACTATATTAGATTCTGTCTAATCTCGGATTTTGTCAAGAATCTGCCTTACGGGTTCCCGCGCGTTTGCCATCCGTAATAAGGGCAGCACTCATTGTCGAGCGGCGAGGGCGAAGACTGCACAGGGGATAGAACTGCAGATCCCTCGGCCTCGCTCGCGATGACAAGGGGAGGGCCGCGCATTGAGACGACTTCCTCGAGCGGGCCGCCGCCACGAACACGCTCTCCGGATCGCGGAACTATAACCTGGTTTGTTTACGTTCCTGATGTGAGATTGTCGGGACCCGACGGGACGTTTACGTCATAGCGCCGAAATAATAATGGCAAACGTCCCATCTCTTCTGGAGAAGCTACCCCGAGGCAAAACTGTACTGGAGCCCGGACTTGAGAGAATCCGCTTGGGCGGATGGACGGTTGAGAAAAGAAACCCCCAACCCTCCGTTCCAGGAATTCTGGAACAAATCAAACTGCAAACGCCTGATTCATGAGGATGTTCCAGGCTTAACTATTTTTGGATTTAACTTGCGACATCAAGCTTTTGATTTTTGACGGCCATTCCCATGCTGGTGGCCACGTTCAAAAGCATCGGGGCAAATTTCCGCATGATCTCTTCCAACTCCGCGTTGCGGGTCCGCAACGTCTGGGTCTCGGCGTCGCGCCTGGACAAAACATCGCGCAATTCCCGGTTCTGGCGGAACACTTCCCGGGTCGATTCCAACCGGTCCAGGATCGATTGCAATTCTTCTTCAGTCACCGGTTTCGTGTTGGCGGATGAAAGATTGTTCTTGGGTGGTGCTTCAGTTGCCAGGCTTTCTTTCCACATAGATTGTCTCCAATATCGCGGTTAAAGTTGCGTCAGCTGCGGCCCATTCTAGCTTAGGGTCAGGATGACTTGAAGTTGGTTGCTCCGCCGGCTGAAGAATCTTTCCCGAAAAGGGCCTTGAGCGGGGGAGGTACTTGGCCCTTTGGATGCCACCGCAAGCTAATCGCCGCTGTAATTGTGCGCAAAGCGGACGAGCTGCTGTCGAACTGGGTGGCGCCAGTCGCCCGAGTATACTACCGGCAAGCGTTCCATCAAACCGAATATTTGATGCCCTCCGCCCGGAGCGCAGACTTGCCTTTCACCCGGCGGCTAGGTCGCGGTCTAAGGCCGTGTCATTTTAAACCCGGAAACCGTACCTTCCGTGTTGTGGGCAAAACGGATTCCGTAGATACCGTCCGTCGACTTCAACTTCTCGGCCGTCACCACCTGGCTCTTGTCGTAGCTCGCCACCACGGTGCCGTTGATGGCGCACTCCACCTTTCCCCCTTTGACAGACACTGCGATTTTCTGTTCAACCGGCTGCCCCGGGCCCGCAGCTTTATGAACCGCGGCGTTGCTTTCTCCGTGCCCGTTCATCTTGAATGGCTCCGGGGCAAACCCACGCACGATAAAGCGTCCGTCGCCATAAGCCTCGCAATACAGTTGGGTCTCGTGATCGGTGCCCAGATCGTTGCCCGCAATAAAAATGCCGTAAGGGTGTGGGTGGTCGTTGAGGTTCATGTATTTTGCTTCAGTAAAGGTGGCAGAAACGGTGTAGTCGCCGGTGGCCTTATTCGCCGGGTCCCAGAAGCTGGCTGCCGGGCCCGTGACCACCTGCAGTATGTTGCCCGTTTTGCTTAGCTTCGTGTCTGCTATGGTTTGTCCCTCACTCTTGGCATCTGCGTCCACCGCGCCAACCCAGCCGGGGACCGAGATCCCTCCGCCGGCAGCCGGGCGGGAAGCATCCTGCCCGTACCCAGGCGCCGTGCCGGCAAGAAGCAAGAGAGTGGCTGCTGTCGTGCTCAATCCGCGAAGAAAGCTCATTAGGTGTCCTCTCAGTTGCAGAAGTTGACACGCAGAGATTGTAGAGATCTTGCCTCCCACTCACAAGCGAGGTGCACCTTACACTGTGCACTTACTGGAAAGCATCCCAAGCCACGCCTGGGCTGAGATCAGCGGTTCAGCTGTACTCAACCCCAGGGAGCGGCAACAAATAATCAGCGTTCGAACTTAGAAGTGGAAAGCCACTTCTGCAGTTAACGCTCGCGGTGTCACGTAGTGTGTACCGCTGAACGTCGACAGGAAGTTGTAAAGCGCATACTTATTGGTGATGTTGACGCCGGTCAGGCGCAAGCTCCATTTGTATGTGTCTCCCTTGAAAAGGTTATCGTCTCCAATCGACGCGTCGAAGAGATTTCTGTGCTGGATGCGTGGAGGATTATGGTCGTTGTTGCCCGTCCCCGGAGCCGGAATGCTTACCAGGGTTGAGCTATACCCCGAAGCCGGGCAAGGAGTAGGCAAAGGAGTCGTGGGAGTCGCTCTAATTCCATCGCAGGTCAGTCCTGCTTCAAATTCCTCATCCGCCGTCAATCCGCTCAGATCAACTGCCGGCTGGCCATTGAGCGTAGTCGAGGTATCCCCACAGGCGGTGTTCGGATCATTCGAAGCGGGGTTATAGCAGGGAACTGATCCGGCAACAAGACCACTGTCGAATCGCCAGTTGAAACCTATCCAGGGCCTCAGGAATTTGTTCCCGGGTATTTGATATTGCACATGCGTGGTCTGGTTGAACCTCTCGTCATGGTCGATACGGAAGGGATATCCGCTGCCTCCCACCGTCGCTCCAGCGCCTGCAGACTGCGGCGGGAAGAAGCGGGCAGCAACCGATGACATGACAACAAACGCACTGAAGTTGTGATAGTTGGGGACATCCGCGCGCAGGGCAAAGCCCGGGATCTTTGAATTGTGCCAGTCGATGGGAAAGGTTATGGGTGTATTGCCGAGCACACTGAAGTCAAAGGCGTTGTGTGTGTATTTCCAGATATAGTCGCCGCTGAACACAAAGTTCTTGCCGGCAGCTTGTTGGAAGCCGGCGTGGAACTCATTGCGGTAACCAGGTTGAAGCGTTCCTGAAACCCCAGGCGAACAGAGGAGGAGCGGCGAAAGCACGGGATTGGTGCATCCGGAGCTTGATAACACCAGGTTTTCATTAAACGGCGTTTCCAAAGTACGAGCATAGGAAACGCGCAGCACGGTATTGGATTGCTTTATGTTGTATGCAATCCCGACGCGGGGCTCTGCCTGGCGGGCCGTCGTCAGCCCGTTGTAGAGATCTCCACGGATACCGACGTTGAACAGCCAGCCTCCCTTCTTGACTTGATCTTCGATGTAGAGGGCCATCTCCTTAACGTCGGTGTGGCCGAAATAGAAGTAGGAACTGCCGCCGCGTGTCAGGTCGTAGGGAGCCAGTACCGCATTGTAGGTGCCGTTAGGGTTGACCGCCGGATCATTCGACGCCAGGCCAAACGCTGCGCACTGAGTTGGACTGGAGAACCCAGCCTGCGGGGCATTGTCGGTAAGATTATCGACGCAAGGCGAGTTGTAGGTGGCCTCAACGACGCCAAGACTGTCGTGTTCGCGCAGGAAAGTCTGCGAATAGTTTGCACCCAGCTTGATGTTATTGATCCCTTTTACATAGGAGAAATCCGCATGCACGCCGGCGTCGGTCAGACTTCTGGACTGAGCAATCGAGGAGGTCTGTAGATTGGAAGGTCCAAGGTCGGCCAGGGGATTGCCGCTAGGGTAATAGTTGTACGCGTCCTTCCGGATGTAGGGGCCGAAGTTGAAGATGGAGTTGGCGCCAATGGTGCGGGTGTAAGTCGGAGCAATATCGAAGGTTTCGATCTTTGAGCGTTGATCCGCGTTGCCTACGCTTGAGAAAATGGGGTCGGCGCTGCTTCCGCCGCTCACCACATTCTGCACGTTCAAGTTGTCATAGGAGTTGGGCGTTTGGAACCATGAACGGCTGTAATTCAGGTTGACGTGAATCGAGTCGACTGGCGTAAATTGACGATCCACCCGGTCGAAAATATTTTGCTCGTTTCCCTTGTCGTGGAAGACCACGAATTCAGGAGGATCGAGGAATCGCCCGGTGTTCAATCCGTCTGCCTCAAAGAAGTTGCCCCAGTTTTGCCCACCGTACCCCACATCAATGCCTCCGGTGACCGACCCAAACGCGCCATAGGAAGTGCTGATGCTGCCGGTGGGCGTGGTTAGCCCCTGCCCAGACCGGGTCGTGGCCACGATCACCAGGCTGGTTTTGCCGCCGAACTCTGCCGGTGGCGCTCCGGAAATAACTTCGATGGATTGAATCGAGTTCGACGGAAACTGGTTCGAAAAAACCTTGCTCTGCTGGTCGGTAATCGGCTGCCCATCGATCGAAAAGGAGTTGGACGCATGGTCGCCAAGCCCGTGGAAGAGGCCATTGGAATCCGCGGCGACTCCCGGTGAGGTGAGCGTAACCAGGGAACTGAGCGACGAAGACTGGCTCTCCAGAGGAACCCTCTGAAAAAGGCCGCGGTCAACGTCGGTGTGGAACGTGGAATCATCCTCGACCAGATCTCCGCCGCCTTCGACGGTTACCGTACTGGAGGCCACGCCAACTTTCAGAATGGTAGTCAGACTGACCGGTACGGTAGAGCGCACATCTACGTCCTGGGACAGGGAAGCGAACCCAGTCGCGCTTACAGTCAAGTGGTATGGATTGAATGGAAGGCTGGTCAATTGATAATGCCCAGCTTTGTCGGTCGTGACTGTCCGCGAGTATTCGCTGACTGGGTTGGAGATGGATACAGATGCACCGGCAACAACGGCGCCGGACGGATCGGTCACGGTGCCGATGACTGTGCCGGAATTCGATTGAGCAAGCAAAGCGGGAATGGTCGAGAAAAATACGACAGAAAATAGAGAATGGCGAAACGCACGTCGTAGAGACGAGTGCATAGAGGCGACCTCCTGAATTTAACCTGAATTTTGACCCGGATTACGAGATAGCAGGGTCTACAGGTGGAGGCCGTATGTGGTGGGTTAGGGTAAAGAAGGAGCGAGGTCCGCCTGCCGAGGGTTCAATCTCGATTGCCGTCGTGTAGTGTTGCGGCGCAGGAAGGGTGACCAGAGCTGTGGGGGAAATGCCGGCATGCGCAACCACGCAGACGGCACAATCTGGGTGGGCCAGATTTTCAAAAGAGTGAGTGTGGGCGACCTGGATGGTTGCGCCGATGAAGACCAGGGCTATGCATAGAAGCCCAAAGAGCAATGCTCTTCGATTCTGCAAGCGTGGTTTCAATTTCAAGCGGAGCACGAGATACCCAGGAGACAGAGTCCTACGATTACCAGAATCATATCAAATTCTCGTTCTCACTTACCCTGCACCCGTAAAATCTCCTCAGAAAGCAAAAGAGGAGTGTCTCCTGAATAGAGTTCACGTTATCGATTCACACACCGGGGGAGAACCCACCCGCACCGTCATCGAAGGGGGCCCGGATCTCGGCAATGGCGATCTTCAGCAGAGGCGGCAAATTTTTCAAAGGAACCACGAAGCATTCCGTCGCGCGCTGGTCACGGAGCCGCGCAGCTCTGAGGCGATGGTAGGTGCGTTACTCTGCGAACCCTCCCAGGCTGACTGCATCACTGGCGTAATTTTCTTCAACAACAGCGGATGCCTCGGCATGTGCGGCCACGGAACCATGGGCGTGGTGGTCACCCTCGCCTATCTGGGCAAAATCAAACCCGGCCGCCATCGAATCGAGACCCCAGTCGGTATCGTGGGAGCGACGCTCAACGAAGACGGTACCGTGACCATCGAAAACGTACCAAGCTATCGCTATGCCTCCGCAGTCAAAGTAGACGTGCCCGGATTTGGTCCAGTCACGGGCGACATTGCCTGGGGTGGTAATTGGTTTTTTCTGGTAAAGGATTCTCCCTATAGCCTCGACCGCGACCACATCGACCAACTCATTAGCTACACCTGGGCTGTTCGCCAGGCGCTCACCGCGAACAAGATTTGCGGTGCGGACCAGGCGGAGATAGACCACATCGAACTCCACGGCCCTGGGTCTTCTCCAAACATTGACAGTCGTAACTTCGTGCTCTGTCCCGGCAGAGAATACGACCGCTCTCCTTGCGGCACGGGCACCAGCGCGAAGTTAGCGTGCCTGCATGCGGAGGGCATCCTCGCTCCCGGTCAAGTATGGCGTCAGGAAAGCATCATCGGCAGCGTCTTCGAAGGACGCCTGCACGAGAGGGATGGACAGCTGATCCCCAGCATCACGGGCTCTGCGTTCATCACCGCCGATTCGACCCTCATCCTCGATCCCAGGGACACCTTTTGCTGGGGCATCCCGGCATGACCCGATCCTTTGACGCTGTGATCGTTGGCGGAGGCATCGTCGGCGCTGCCTGCGCGCGATCTCTTTCTCAGCAAGGCATGCGCGTGGCGTTGGTAGAACACGGAGAACCAGGAGGAGGCGCCACCGCTGCTGCGATGGGCCACATCGTCGTCCTGGATGATTCACTCGCGCAGCTGGCTTTGACTCGCTACTCGCAATCACTTTGGCGGCAACTGGCGGCAACCCTGCCACCGGATGCGGAATACACCGCACGCGGCACGCTTTGGGTAGCCGCGGACGATGAGGAAATGCAGCAGATCTGTCGCAAGCACAGTGCCTATCAGGAAGCCGGCATCCCCTCCGAGTTGATCGACGCGCAATCGATCGCCGGCATCGAGCCTGCGTTGCGTCCGGGTCTCGCCGGCGGACTGTTGATGCCCGAGGACGTGGTTGTGTCTCCTCAGCCGACGGCCCGCTTTCTACTGCAGCAGGCAAACGCAACCCTGGTAAGAGAGAAAGCGACTGCCATGGGCAGCGGCAGAGTAACGCTCTCTAACGGTGACGAATTACAATCGCCCATCCTCATCAACGCCGCCGGGGAAGGGGCGCCCGCATTGACACCGGGGCTTCCCGTGGCCAGGCGAAAGGGTCATTTGGCAATCACCCAACCCTATCCGGGATTTCTCCGCTACCAGGTGGTCGAACTTGGATACCTGAAGAGCGCGCATGTAACCACCACGGATACCGTAGCCTTCAACGTGCAGCCAAGGCAGAACGGGCAACTGCTCATCGGCTCCTCGCGCCAGTTCGGCGTAAAGAGCAGGGAAGTGGAACAGGGCATCATGGCTCGCATGTTTGAGCGTGCTACAGAATATCTGCCGTCGCTGCCGTCGCTCTTGATCGATCGCACCTGGACTGGTTTTCGCTCAGCGACACCAGACAAGCTCCCATTGATCGGGCCCTCAATCAACGATGAAACCGTCTTTCTCGCCACCGGACATGAAGGCCTGGGTATCACCACATCCTTGGCCACAGCCCAACTGCTGGCAGACCTGATTGCAGGCAGAACACCCGCGATTCCAATTGCCCCCTACCTGCCCTCACGATCGACTCTGAAAGAGGATCAAGGTTAAACTGGGTTAGGCGCGCGCTTACGGTCTGCTGAAAAACGCCATGCTTCTGGAGGGGTGAAATTCGTAACCGGGCAGGATAGATGTAGGTGCGGGAGTTGCAGGGGCTAAACAGGCTGCGGAAAAACTCGGGACCGGAGAAGAAAGACGTACCTCAGGGGCTAAAGCCCGACATATTCTCAAGCATTTACGGCCCGACTAAAGTCGTGCCCTGATACAAAACAGAGCTTTCCGCAACCCGTAAAGCTGTCCCCCAAGACAAAGTCAGTTCTCACGCAGACTCTAAAGCCCGGGATTTTTTCAAGCCGTTACGGCACGACTAAAGTCGTGTCCTGATACAAAACCAAGTTCTTATGCAAACTCTAAACCCGGTTGCTGTTTAGAAGATTACGTACACCAGGGCTAAAGCCCTCAACTCATACAACGGAACGTTCTCGCGGGTTTAAAAACCCGCTTCCCCGGACGAAAGTCCGGGGCTGGCACATAAACCGCTTTTGAGGAAATAAACAATGCAGCTCGCAACAGAACAGAAACCCGTATCGCTGATCGGCTTTAGAGACGGAGCCGAAGGAGCCGCATTTACCGGGATGAACCCAGCAACCGGCTCCGCGTTAGAGCCAAAATTTTTCTCCGCAACTGCAGATGATCTGGAGCGCGCGGCAACGCTCGCGAAAAATGCCTTTCCCATTTACGGCAATCTATCCGGCAAAAAAAAGGGAGCCTTCCTTCGCCGCATCGCCGAAGGCATCGAGGCAGCCGCTCCTGCAATCATCCAGCGGGCCAACCTGGAAACAGCCTTGCCCGAAGCCCGCCTGCAAGGCGAGGTGGGAAGAGCCTGTAATCAGCTCAGACTCTTTGCAGAATTAGTGGAAGAAGGTTCGTGGGTCGACGCCCGCATCGATTCCGCGGATGCCAACCGCAAGCCCCTGCCCAAGCCCTCCATCCGTTCAATGCACAAGCCCCTGGGGCCGGTCGCCGTTTTTGGAGCAAGTAATTTCCCCTTAGCCTTTTCCGTCGCCGGAGGTGACACGGCATCCGCCCTGGCCGCCGGGAATCCCGTCATCGTGAAGGCCCATCCTGCGCATCCCGGAACCAGCCTCCTGGTCGGCCACGCCATTCGTGAGGCCGTAAAGGCGAACGGCTTGCCGGAAGGCGTATTCTCCATGCTCTTCGATAACGGTGTGGATGTAGGCATTCAGCTGGTGAAGCACCCCGCCATCAAGGCCGTCGCCTTTACCGGATCCTTCGCCGGCGGCACCGCCCTGATGAAGTTAGCGGCGGGACGGCCGGAGCCGATCCCGTGTTATTCCGAGATGGGCAGCGTGAACCCGGTCTTTGTGCTTCCCGGCGCCCTGAACAAGCGCGCAATCGCCATCGCCGGCGGTCTCCAGGGCTCTTTCACGCTGGGCGCCGGGCAATTCTGCACCAAACCGGGCCTGGTGCTGGTTCCCCAGCAAGACGGCACGCCCGCCTTCATGAAGGAATTAAGCGACAAGGTCAGCACCACCCCATCACAAACTCTGTTGACGAAAGCCATCGCTGACCGTTACACCTCGGCCGTCAAGGGTCGCGACGCCACCGTTCTGGCCGAAGGAGCCAAAACCGAAGGTAGCCCTGGCTCTGCGACCGTACAGGCGTCGCTGTTCGTTGCGGACTACAAAGATCTGGTCGAAAACCAGGATCTGGCGCAGGAGATCTTTGGCCCAACCACCGTCGTCGTCGGTTACCAGGACCGAAAGCAATTACTGGCCGTCGCCGAGCAGTTGGAAGGCCACCTGACCGCGACCCTGCAGGCGGACGAGAGCGAACTGGCAGAATACTCTGACCTGATCGACATTCTCACCCGCAAAGTAGGCCGCCTGATCCTGAACGCCTATCCCACCGGCGTAGAGGTCTGCCACGCCCAGGTCCACGGCGGTCCTTTCCCCGCCACCAGCGATGGCCGCTCCACTTCGGTAGGCACCCAGGCTATCTACCGCTTTACCCGTCTGTTCTGCTACCAGTCTTTCCCCGATGCTGCGCTGCCGGATGAGCTGAAAGGCGCCAACCCGCTGGGAATTATGCGCCTGGTCGACGGAGACCGAACCAGGAAACCCTCCGCGTAGCGTCCTGCTATGTGGTAAAGGTGACGATCGAGCTGCCGCCCTAGTAAACTCACTGGCGACAGCTCGAGGTGGGAAATGAATAACCGCAGGGACTTTGTCAAGATGACCGGTACCGTCTTAGCCGGATCTGCCATACCGTGGACTGCCACCAGTTACGCGGCTATTGTCGGCGCCAACGACCGCGTTCGCGTAGCCTTGATCGGCGCCGGTGATCGAGCCAAGGGAGCCCTGGTGCCTGCCTTCCAGGACCACGCCAAGGAGCTTAACTTCGAATTCGTAGCAGTGTCTGATATCTGGAACCGCCGTCGTGACGAAGGCGCTGCGTTCATCCAGAAACAATGCGGGGGAGGTCCCGTTGCCAGCGTCCGCAACAACGACGAGCTCTACGCCCGCAAAGATGTCGATGCCGTCATCGTCGCCACCGCCGACTTTCAGCATGCCTTGCATGGAGTCGAAGCCGTCCAGGCCGGCCGCGATGCTTACGTGGAGAAACCCACCGCCCACACCATGGAAGACGCGCGTGCCTTCCGCGATGCGGTCAAGCAAACTGGAAAAGTAGTCGCGGTCGGCACCCAGCGCCGCAGCACGCCCAGCTATCAGAAGGCCTACGAATATATCCAGTCGGGAAAATTTGGCGATATTGTCGCCGTCGAAATGACCTGGAACGTTAATCAGCCAGGCCGCTGGCGCCGTCCCGGAGTCGTGCCTTTGCTGAAAGAACAAGACACAGACTGGAAGCGCTACCTCCTTAACCGTCCCTACGAGCCCTTCGATGCCCGCAAGTATCTCGAGTTCCGTCTCTTCTGGCCGTATTCCTCCGGAATTCCCGATCAATGGCTGGTGCATCAGATCGACACCGTGCACTGGTTCACCGGCTATCCTCACCCGCGCAGCGTGGTCGCCAATGGTGGTGTGTACCTATGGAAGGACGGCCGCAAGAACTGGGATACCATGACTGCTGTCTTCGACTACGGTCCCCTCGATGATCCAACAAAAGGCTTCCAGGTCATCTATTCCTCGCGCATGACCAACTCTGCGGGAGGAGTGAAAGAGATCTACTACTCCAACGGCGGCATGCTCGATATGGATAAGCAGTGCGTCAACTCCGAAGGCGGAATGACTGCCAAAGCCGCGGCTGAAATGGGCATGAAGCAAAATCTGCTGGGTGATTATTCTCTGAGCGATACCGTCGTGAAAGCAGAGACCTCGGCCAACACTGGCAACGATCCGATGACCTCAGCCAATATGCGCAACTGGATGGAGTGTGTCCGCTCCCGCAAGACACCCAATGCGAGCATCGATGCCGGCTACAGTCATTCGGTGGCATTGTGCATGAACATTGCCGCCATCCAGACTGGCCAACGGGTCACGTTCGACGACAAGTCTCAGCGCGTAATGGCCGGGGACAAGGTCTATGAATAGGTGGCTCGTGGGCTGCCTGTTGGCAGCCTGTGCGCTGCACGCAATGGCGGCCGTTAAAGTAACAGCAGACGAGGCGCATCAGCGCGTCGACATCACCGTCGACGGCAAGCCTTTTACGTCGTATGTCTGGCCAACGACGCTCAAGAAGCCGGTCCTCTTTCCACTGATCACATCGGAGGGCATTGATGTCGTCCGTGGCTTTCCATTGGCGCCGCGGCCAGGTGAGCGTGTCGATCATCCCCACCACGCAGGAATTTGGTTCAATTACGGTAACGTAAACAACTTCGACTTTTGGAATAACAGCGACGCGATTAAGCCCGCCGATCGCGAGAAGATGGGCACGATCCACCAACAAAAAATCCTCTCCACCAAAAGCGGAGATCGGGGAGAATTAGTTGTCGAATCGATATGGACCGCGGGCACCGGGGAAAACCTCCTGGAGCAGAAAACTCGCTACATCTTTTCCCAGCACAATGATGAAAGAATCATCGACCTGATAGTCACCTTGCACGCCTTTGAGCGGGTCGTCTTCAATGACGACAAGGAGGGTTTGCTGGGCATCAGGGTTGCCCGCTGGCTAGA
>CAZSUK010000256.1:0-3237 GCA_964609355.1 uncultured Acidobacteriaceae bacterium
CTGCAATCAATGGGTCTCGATCCTGATGGCCACTCGCAAGAAACCGGTGGATGCGGTCATCATCGGCTACGGCTGGACCGGTGCGATCATGGCGAAGACGTTGACCGACGCAGGATTGTCGGTCGTCGCCCTCGAGCGCGGTCCTGCGCGCGATACGGCTCCGGATTTCGAATATCCGCGGATCATCGATGAACTCAAATACGGGATTCGGGGTGATTTGTGGCAGCCGCTCGCCAAAGAGACGATGACCATCCGGCATTCGACCAACGAGGTGGCGTCGCCTTACCGGCAGTACGGGTCGTTCGTTCTCGGCACGGGTGTCGGAGGCGCGGGTGTCCACTGGAACGGCCAGCTCTGGCGCGCATCCCCCGAGGATTTGCGGCTGCGCAGCCACATCGAGCAGCGTTACGGCAAGAAATTCATTCCCGAGGACATGACGATCCAGGATTACCCGGTGACGTTCGAGGAGCTCGAGCCGCACTTCGACCATTTCGAGAAAGTCTGCGGTGCCACGGGTACCGCGGGCAACCTTCGTGGAACTATCCAGGCGGGCGGCAATGCCTTCGAAGGGGCCAGAAGTGATGAATTCCCAAGCCCCCCGCTGCCCCCGGTGTACAGTTCGCAACTATTCGCGAAAGCATCGAGTGAGCTCGGTTACAGGCCATTTCCCCTGCCGTCCGCCAATAGCTCACGCGCCTACACCAACCCGTACGGCGTACGACTGGGGCCTTGCAACATGTGCGGGTTTTGCGAGCGCTTCGGCTGCTTTCTGTACTCGAAGGCCGCTCCGCAAACGACCATCCTTCCGATCCTGGCCAATCGATCCAATCTCGAGGTGCGGACGAACTCCTACGTCACGCGCATTTTGCTGGACAAATCCCGCACACGGGCAACCGGGGTTCTATACGTCGATGAGGGCGGCCAAGAGGTGGAACAACCGGCGGACCTCGTGGTCTTGTCCGCGTTTCAGTTTCACAACGTACGCCTGTTGCTCATGTCAGGCGTGGGAAAACCCTATGACCCAACGACCGGTCAAGGAGTCGTGGGCAAGAACTATGCCTATCAAATGGTGGCAGGCACGGCGGCATTTTTCAAGGAAGACGTCGAGATCAATCCCTTTATTGGCGCGGGCGCGGCCGGAATGTCGGCGATCGATGAGTTCAACTCCGATCATTTCGATCATTCCGCGCATGGTTTCATTGGCGGGTCAGTCATCTTCGCAGGGGGCACCGGCGGCCGGCCCATCGCGCAGATGCTCGTGCCCCCCAACACCCCGCGATGGGGCAGTGGCTGGAAGGAGGCCGTGAAAAAACACTATCGTCACAGCGCCATTTTCATCGCTCAAGGGTCGGTCATGTCGTATCGCGACCGCTATCTGGACCTCGATCCAACCTACAAGGACAGCCACGGCCTGCCGCTGCTGCGGATGACGTTCGACTGGCACGACAACGAGTACAAGATGGCGGCGTACTCGGCTGCCCGACTCGAAGAGATCGTCAAGACGATGAAACCGGATAGCTTTGCCACCGAAATGTTCCAGCCCGGCACTCACTACGACACTCGAATCTATCAATCGACGCATACCACCGGCGGAGCGATCACGGGATCAAACCCGTCCAACAGCGTGATCAACCGCTATTCCCAAAGTTGGGACGTGCCCAATCTATTCGTGATGGGTGCTTCCGCGTTCCCGCAGAACATCGGTTATAACCCGACAGGGCTTCTCGCCGGCTTGGCCTATTTCTCTGCCGACAAGATTCGCGAGAGCTATTTGAAGTCGCCCCGCCCCTTGGTGGATGCATGATCTGGCGAAGACTCACCGTCCGAATTCTCGCGGTGATGCTCGCAGCCCTGGTGCTGTTGGTCGGCATTTCGCAATGGTCGGATTCGACGGCCGATGAGAAGGATTCATTCTATTCGGCGGAGGCGGCCAGGCTCTCCGCTAATATCGATCGAGGACTCATTATCCGCGGCGAATATCTCGCCAAACTGGGCGATTGCGGCGCCTGTCACAGCACGCCCGGCAAAGCGCCCTTCTCCGGGGGATTAAAGATGGCGCTGCCGATCGGCGCGATCTACACGACAAATATCACACCGGATAAGACCTACGGCATCGGCCGTTTTACTCCGGCCGATTTTGATCGCGCACTGCGCTTTGGCGTTGCGAATGGACATACTCTTTATCCCGCCATGCCGTTCGCATCGTACGCGATTGTCACGCCTGACGACATCAAGGCTCTCTACGCGTACTTTGAATTCGGCGTGTCGCCCGCTGCGGTTCCCAATAAGAAGAGCGACATTGTGTTCCCTTTGTCGATGCGCTGGCCATTGACCTATTGGCGCTGGGCGTTTGCGCCAAAGCCGAAGCCGTTCGATGCCACGACGTTTGCCGACGCCGCGGTAGCGCGCGGCGCGTATTTCGTGGAGGGGCTTGGTCATTGCGGAGAATGTCACACCCCGCGCGGCCTGGCTCTTCAGGTGAAAGCGCAGAACGGCAGGGACGGCGACGCATTTCTGCGAGGGGGTCCGGTCGAAAACTGGTATGCCCCCAGTCTTCGCAGTGGTGGTCCGGATACCATAGCCGCGTGGCCTGAAGCGCAAATCGCCCAGTTCTTGCAAAGTGGCGCGAATCACTCGGACATCGCGTTCGGCTCCATGAGTGATGTCATAGTCGACAGCACCCAGTTCCTGTCCGCGGAAGATGCCGCGGCGACTGCCAAGTATCTAAAGACACTTCAGGACCCGCAGGCGAACGCTCGAGCCCGCTTCGCGTACGATGGGCGGACGGACCGCGAGCTCGCTGCCGGCGATGCGACGAAGCGTGGCGCCCTGCTGTATTTGGACAACTGCGCGGCCTGTCACCGCCCGGACGGACGTGGCTACGAGGGGGTGTTTCCCAGCCTGGCCGGTAATCCGGTGGTAGAGACTGACAATCCGCTGTCGCTCATTTCCATCGTGTTGCTCGGCTCGCAAACCTCCAGGACGTCCACCACGCCGGCACAATTTGCCATGCCCGCATTTGCATGGCGTCTGAGCGATCAAGATGCGGCCGATATCATCAGCTTCATTCGTGGCAGCTGGGGTAACGACGCCAAGCCCATCGAAGCGCCGAAAGTCGCTGCGTTGCGCCCCTCGGACGACCACGCCAGACCCTCGTCGAACTAACATCCCCGGATCCAACGGAGCTCAACTATGAGTAAGAAGGTAGCGCGAGTCATCATCGACACAATGAAAGAG
>CAZSUK010000257.1:0-3399 GCA_964609355.1 uncultured Acidobacteriaceae bacterium
TTTGCTCCACAACTCATTGGCGCGCGTTTGGCCATTGGCCTTAAGGAAGTAGAGTTTGCGTCCATCCGCAGAGAACGCCGGGGATGAAGTGTTTCCTTCAGAGGATATCTGGTGGTCTCCGTCCTTGTCGTGCAGCCAAACTGTGAGGTCCTGAGAGCCGACGGAGGTTATAAGAGACTTTCCGTCAGGCGCCATCGCTATTCCTTCCTGAGACGTTGGGCCAAAGGTCAACTGCTCCGGGTCTCCATCTGGAAAGCGCTGACGCCAGATATGGAAGTCATCGGTCCTGGCAGTGAGATAGATCCATTCACCGTCAGGTGACCACGCGCCCGAGATACAGGGCCCATTCGGAGGGCCAACAACCTTAATGTCGTTTGTGCCCTGGAATGGAACGATCCGGCAGGGCAGAATTTCACCTCGACTGCTCATCTCAACCACGAGGACCCATCTGCCATCCGGCGAAAGGTAGGAAAGATGGGCCATGCTGCGTTCGCCCGTGGGCACGTAGACGTCCCGGCTATTCCCTCGGCCCTCATCTGTGGTCACCACAACCATATGTATCCCTTCTTTGATTTCAGAGAAGAGCAGCCGCTTTCCGCCTTCAATCCATGTCAAAGAGGAAGCGTTGGGCAGCAGCATATGAGGTTCCCCGCCGAGAACAGGTACCTCCCAGGTGTCAAATGGAATGACGATACTATAGGCAATTTGCGAATTATCCGGAGAGAACGACGGCGCTAGTTTTGTCGTCGAGTCGTGGGTGAGCTGGACCGGCTCGCCTCCCGGCAACAACTTAACGTAGATCTCTCCGAGTGGAAAGAGTGAATTCAGCTCTCCCAGTGGGAGGAAAGAATTGTCTCCTCGAATGAAAGCGAGCATTCGTCCGTCCGAGGATAGAGCAGGATACACCACCGAATCTCTAAAAAACGTCAGTTGCTCCCACTCTTTGCTCGTTGCCACATGGCCTGACGAGGAATGTCGATACAGAAAGGCGGCCGCAACCGCCAGAACAAGAGCCGCAGCCGCAACGTAGTAGTAGGCTTTCCGTGCTTTCGTCTTTACTAGCTGTTGCTCTGTTGTCTCTTGTTGTCCCTGTCTTGAAGAGGATGTTGCCCATTGGCTTTGGCCGCTGTCTCGCGCTAACCGTCGCAGATCCGTTTGCATATCGGCGGCATTTTGGTAGCGCAGCTTGCGGTCTTTCTCCAGCGCCTTACTGATGACGTCTTCGAGCTTGGAGGGAATGCCCGGATTCAGCCGCACGGGCGCGACCGGGGTGCGATTCAAAATTGCTTCCGCCACCACGCCTATGCTCTCGCCCCGGAATGGCACAAATCCTGTGACCATCTCATAGAGCACCACTCCAAAGGAAAACAGGTCCGTGCGGGCGTCCATCTCTTCGCAGCGCACCTGTTCGGGCGACATATAAGCCACGGTGCCCATGGCCGCGCCGGTTTGCGTGAGCCGTTCTGATTCGGCGTCTGTCGGCATCGCCGCAGTGGGCAACAACTTGGCCAGACCAAAGTCCAAAATTTTGACGTGGCCGCGGTCGGTTACAAAGATGTTCGCAGGCTTGATGTCGCGGTGAACGATTCCCTTGGTGTGGGCGGCGCCCAGTGCATCCGCAATCTCGGTCCCCCACTCAAGCACTTCATCGAGGGGCAGCGGTTTGCCGGCAATGCGATGCTTGAGCGTAGTGCCCTCCATGAATTCCATGGCAATAAACGTTTGACCGTCTTGCTCGCCAATCTCATAGATCGTGCAAATGTGGGGATGATTGAGCGCGGATGCTGCGCGCGCCTCTCTGCGAAAACGTTCCAGAGCCTGGGGAACCTGGGCCAGCTCGTCGGGAAGAAATTTAAGGGCGGCGAACCGGCCGAGCGAGAAATCCTCGGCCTTGTAGACAACGCCCATACCGCCGCCACCCAGGGTTTCGAGAATTCGATAGTGAGAGACGGTTTGGCCGATCATTGGGCGAACGATGGGGCGAATCACGCCAGCCGCCAGGTCGCCTGCCGGAAGAGGAGCGCCGTTGCCATCCGGGAAATTGTTAATGTGGGCGAGTGGAGCGTCTCGCGAGTCGGCGCTTTGGTGATGGGCATCGAGAAGCCGCTTGAGGTGCATCTTGAGTTCGAGATCGCCGCCACACGCAGCCTCGATGAATGCCGCGCGGTCCTGTGTGGTCTCTTCCAGAGCGGCCTGGAACAACGGCTTCAGTCGCTGCCAGAGTTCAGGAGTCATTTGTCATTCGGGGACAATTCCTGACGCAGCCATGCGCGGGCCATTGTCCAGTCGCGTTTTACGGTACGTGTCGATACATCGAGTTGCAGCGCGATCTCTTCGAAGGTCAGACCTCCAAAGAAATGCATTTCAAGGATCTTCGCTTGCCTGGAATCAAACTCAGCCAGGCGGGTAAGTGCTTCATCGACAGCTAATACATCGGCGGTCGAGCTGGTTGTGCCACCGGCCATGTCTTCGACGAGCGTCACTTGAAGCTGCCCGTCTCCGCGCTTTCCAGCGTTATGGGCCCGGGCATGATCGACCAGGATGTGACGCATAACATTGGCGGCAACGCCCAACACCCGGCTCCGGTCCACCCACATCGAATCGGAGCAATCAACCAGCCGCAGGTACGCCTCATTCACCAGTGCACTCGGTTGAAGAGTGTGGTTCCCGCGCTCGAAGCGCATTTTGCCCACTGCCAGACGATGCAACTCCTGATACAGGCTGGAGGCAAGGTCATGCCCGGCTTCGGGCATCGACGGAGATGACGGCAAGCTCTGCGGATCTTCCTGTCGTCTCGTAGCCATACTTCCTCGTACGTGTAGGTGGCCAGTATAGCTCTATACGGTTGCATCCAGTCCTCTTGCGCCAAACTCTCCGAATCGCCTGCAAAGTCTCGTTATCGGTAACGTGCTCCCGCCAGCGAGCGGCCCTAAGTGCGTCTAATTCTCCCTCGGTCTGTCAGTATTCACTGAACGGAACGCTCACCCCACCTTTGTGAAATGGATTCCAATCACGATCCTGATGAACTCGTGTCCCGCCATACACGGCAAGCCCGAAGCAAATTGCTATCAAAACCCATCGTTTGGCCATAGTCATAGGGACTTCCTGCTTGAGGTCTTCCTCGCTGGTAAGAAATTCATAGTTCTTCCACGCAAACGTTTTGGCGCGGATCACTGTGACCATACCGGCAATTCCTGCTATCAAAAAGACCCATCCGGGTGAGATCGGCAAGTTTTCCATAGCTGCGGTGATTCAGCACAATATTCTCTCTTGGATCGGACCTGCCCGCAAAGTCGTGTTACAGGTAAGTTCCCCCCGCCCTCCGGTACGCTGGATCGGTATGAAGCTTCGGAACTGGCAAAGGCATTGAGAGTTAAAAGGTCACGGTTCGTGGACGAC
>CAZSUK010000258.1:0-11019 GCA_964609355.1 uncultured Acidobacteriaceae bacterium
ATCTGAGCGTCAGCGATCTGAAAAAGCACGTAGGCTTCTGGCTCCGCTTCGTCTCAAATCACGTCTCGCAGGCCTTTGCCCGCAAGCTCCTGGACAGCGGAGTGACCGTGGCCGAGTGGGTGGTGATGAGGGAAATGTTCGACGACGAGGAGACTTCGCCAGGCGTTCTGGCGGAGCGGATCGGGATGACGCGCGGCGGTGTTTCTAAACTTGTGGACCGGCTCGTGAGCAAGAAGCTCATCACCCGCCGGGAACGCAGCGATGACCGCCGGTTCCAGTCGATTGCGCTCACAGTAGCGGGGCGACGCCTGATTCCCCAACTAGCGACCCTTGCAGACCAGAACGACGAGGAGTTCTTCCATCCGCTCTCAACCCTAGAGCGCGCGGCGCTAATTGCAACGATGAAGAAGCTGGTGCAGGCACACGGCCTGCAGACACTACCAACGGAGTAATGGAGAAGAAATGAGCAAGCAGATAATTCACGAACTGGCCATAGCAACACAGCAGGGCAAGATGACGTTTCCTGATGTCGTCAAAGGGCTTCTCGGAGCCGGAGTGGAATCGTACCTCGTGGACTTCGCGGTAAAGCAGAAGACCCACTACCTGGCGGATGGAACTACGCACACAGTGCCCATGATCCTGGACCCTGGTCCAATAGCGGAGGAGTTTAACAGCGCCGATTTGGTGGCGGCGATTCGTGGCGCCCAGGCAGACACGGTGCGGTACCCCGAGTTTGTGAAGCGGTCGACCGCAGCAGGCGTGATCGGCTATTGGGCCCTCCTGACCGGCAAAAGGGTGATCTACTTCGGCCGGAAAGGCGGACAGCACATCGAGGAGTTCCCCAAGCCGCGACAGTGAGCACGTATGGCCCATGCCCAACCATCAGATCTGAATTTGATTCGCAGTTGACGATAAACTAGCCAACGCACGCACTGATCTTTCCAATTCGGGCGATGCCTCGACAAGTTGCCGAACCGGCTTATCGGACAAATGCCGGAAAAGTCGCGTTTCGGCAAATCCCACCGGAGGCGAGTTCTGGACGGGACAGTTACAGCAATCCACGTTTACGGGGAACTCGCGTGACATCTGCTTCGCACTGGCGGATCACGGCATCGGCACCGGCACGTTCAAGAAGATTAGCTTCCCGAGGATGGAGAGAGCGGCCTTGGCCGCCGCGCTTTAATGCAATGATCTGGCTCATGACGCTGAGAGCAATCTCTTCGGGGGTGGACGCTCCCAGGTCCAGGCCAGCGGGCGACCGAACCCTCCCGACCTTATCTTCGGATAGTCCCTCGGCACGAAGAAAGTCGACCACCAATGCGGCCCGGTGATGGCTCGCTATGAGAGCAATATAGGCCGCATTGCCTTGCAGTGCTTTCTGCAGCCAAAGATGATCCCGCTTATGCTGGGTCGCAATCACGACAAAGCTATTCGGCCCCACCGGGGTTTCCGTGAGATCAAAGTCCTCCGTGACCAGCCTATCTGCCTGGGGGAAAGAATCCCTCTCAGCAGCGGGATCGTTGACAGTAACGGAAAAGCCCATCAAGTGCCCCAAAGTGGCAAGTGTCTCCGTGATGCGTCCATGGCCAATGAGCAGAAGTTCAGGTTTGGGAAGAACGGGTTCAACGAAAATGTCCATGATTCCACCGCAGGGCATTCCGACACCCAGTTGCTCATCGGTCATGTCCACGGTAATCATCCGTGGCTTCCCGGTTTCTATGGACTTGAGCGCTTCGCTTTTGACGGCGCTTTCAGCGCAACCTCCACCCACCCATCCCAGAAGGAGCTTGCCAAAAGGATCGATAATGGCTTTTGATCCGCGCCGGGCGGATGAGGAGCCCTCGACACGGACTACCGTGGCAACGGCATAGGGTATTCCCAGAGAGACGAGTTCGGCCGCCTTGTTATACAAATCCGTGAACATGGGGCAAACTCCCGGGCGCAATCATATGCTCCGGTCGCTGATCCGTTCAAGCATGACAGGTGCTTGCAACAATATTACTGCCGCGTTTGACCCTTTTAGCTCATGAGGGCTATAAAGTGGCGTGGCCTGTGAGCGCCGACTCACGGTTTTTTTGTCACCGTCCAGAAATCTGGACTGGGAGGTAGTCGCCGATGATCCCACCGGCCTTTGAGTATCTCAGACCGAATACCCTTCCTGAAGCAATCGCCTTTCTGCAGCAGTACGGGGATGACGCCAAGATCCTGAGCGGCGGCCAGAGTCTCATCCCAATGATGAAATTCCGGCTGGCCCGGCCAAGCCATCTGATCGACATCAATCGGATTTCCGGTCTCTCCTACATTAAGGAGGAGGGCGGATACCTGAAGATTGGCGGCCTGGTGCGCGAAGCGGAGCTGGAAGATTCTCCTCTTATTCGCCAGAAGTATCCGATCCTTTTCGATACGTCACGGGTGATCGCCGATCCACAAATAAGGAATAGGGCGACATTGGCGGGCAATCTTGCGCACGGCGATCCGGCTAACGATCACCCAGCCACCATGATGGCATTGGGAGCGAAGATTGTTGCTATCGGGCCGCAGGGGGAGAGAGTCATAGATGTTGAGAGCTTCTTCCTTACGCTGTTCACCACCGATCTGCAGCATGACGAAATCGTGACCGAGATTCGCATTCCCACACCTCCCGCGAGAAGCGGAGGCGCCTACCTGAAACTGGAAAGGAAGGTCGGCGACTTTGCGACGGCTGCGGTCGCTGCCCAGTTGACGGTGAACCAGGAAGGGACTTGTCAGAAGGCAGGCATCGCGCTAACGAATGTCGGTGCCGTCCCGATCAAGGTCGCGAAGGGAGAGGAGTTTTTACGGGGCAAGAAGTTGGATGAAGCCAACATTACCCAGGCCGCGCAACTTGCTGCTGAGGCAGCTCAACCCAGTTCCGATCTGCGCGGACCCGAAGAGTACAAACGAGGGTTGGTGAAGGAACTAACACGCCGGGCTCTTGTTCGGGCATATGAACGAGCTAATCAATAAATTCGCCGCAGAGGAAATTCGCGGCAGAGGACCTGAGATGGCGGGAAAACAGTTAGTTCAAATCAAAGTAAATGGGCGTCTTCGCGAGGCCACGGTTGAACCCAGGATGTTGCTGGTCCACTTTATCCGCAATATTCCCGGATTGACTGGTACGCACATAGGTTGCGACACCACTCACTGCGGGGCGTGCACGGTTATCCTCGATGGAAAAACAGTCAAATCGTGCACCATGTTCGCGGTCCAGGCCGACGGCCTTGAATTGATGACGGTGGAAGGCCTGATGCAAGACGGAAAGTTTCATCCCCTTCAGCAAGGGTTTAAAGAAGAGCACGGTCTGCAATGCGGCTTCTGCACGCCCGGCATGCTGATGTCGTCGTACGCACTGCTTGAGAAGAATCCCAACCCCACGGAGGAAGAGATTCGCTGGGGAATTTCCGGCAACCTGTGCCGTTGTACGGGTTACCAGAACATCGTCAAGGCGGTGCAGTTTGCCGCCAACAAGATGGACAAAGGAGCCAACGATGGGCTGCCGAACATCGCCTGAAATTGGTGGAATGGGCCACCCCATCAAACGGAAGGAAGATCTACGGTTTCTACAGGGCAAGGGGAACTATGTAGACGATGTTCAGCTGCCCGACATGGTGTATGGCCACATCGTGCGCAGTCCCTACGCCCATGCCCGTCTGAAGGGCATCAACACGGCAGAAGCCTTGAAGCTGCCGGGTGTTTTGGCTGTGATCACGGGTGAAGACCTGGCCAAGGCAAACCTGGCCTGGATGCCCACTCTCTTCTTTGACAAGCAAATGGTGCTCGCAACAGGCAAAGTGCTGTTCCAGGCGCAGGAGGTCGCCTTCGTGGTAGCAGAAGATCCATATATTGCCGCAGACGCAGCTGAATTAGTGGAGGTCGAGTACGAAGAGCTGCCGGTGCTGGTCGATCCACACAAGGCACTTGATCCCGGTGCTCCTCTCTTGCGCGAAGATCGAGAACAAAAAGATAACCATATTTTTCACTGGGAAGTCGGTGACAGGCCGGCCACAGACAAGGCATTTGAAGAGGCAGAAATCAAAGCCAAAGTGCATGCATTTTTCCCGCGTTGTCATCCTTCGCCGCTCGAGACCTGTGGCTGTGTGGCGGACTTCAGTCCTTCGACGGAACGGCTGACTATTCACCTGACTTCACAGGCACCCCATGCGCACCGCACGCTCTTTGCCATCGTAGGCGGTATCCCGGAAAACAATATCCGTGTTATCTCACCGGATATTGGCGGCGGTTTTGGGAACAAGGTTCCCCTCTATCCAGGATATGTTTGCGCGGTGGTCGCGTCCCTCACCCTCAAGCGCCCGGTTAAGTGGATCGAGACGCGTTCTGAGAATTTGCAATCTACCGGGTTCGCGCGCGATTACCACATGACGGCAGAACTCGCCGCCACGAAGGCAGGTAAGATCCAGGCGATGCGGGTTAAGACGCTCGCCGACCATGGCGCTTTCAACGCAGCCGCCCAGCCAACCAAGTTTCCCGCGGGTTTGTTCAGCATCTGTACCGGAGCTTATGACTATCCCACAGCTTTCTGTGAAGTCGATGGCGTCTATACCAACAAGGCGCCCGGCGGAATCGCTTACCGCTGTTCATTCCGGGTGACAGAAGCCGCCTATTTGATCGAGAGGGCGGTGGATGTGCTGGCGCTGGAGCTGAAGATGGATCCCGTCGAGCTGCGGAGAAAGAACTTCATTGCTCCACACAAGTTTCCATACGCATCACCGCTGGGCTGGTCCTACGATAGCGGGAATTACGATGCAGCGATGCAAGTGGCCCTGGACACGGTCGGTTATGACGCTTTGCGCAAAGAGCAGGCGGAGAAACGTGAGAAGGGCGAGTTCATGGGCATTGGAGTCTCAAGCTTCGTCGAAGTGGTGGGCGCCGGACCTTCCCACACCTTCGACATCGCCGGCATCAAGATGTTTGACAGCGCCGAGATTCGCGTTCATCCCACTGGCAAGGCTATTTGCCGCATGGGAACCAAGAGCCAGGGTCAGGGACACGAGACGACTTACGCACAGATTGTCGCTGAGGAGTTAGGCATTCCGGCCGCCGATGTGACGGTGGAGGAGGGGGACACGGACACCGCTCCCTATGGCTTGGGGACCTACGCCAGCCGGAGCACGCCCGTCTCTGGTGCGGCTACGGCCATGGCAGCACGCAAGATCCGCGAGAAGGCGAAAAAGATTGCGGCGCATCTGGTGGAATGCAGTGAAGAAGATCTGGAGTGGGAGCCGGGCAAGTTTTCCGTGAAGGGGGCGCCCGGCAAGTCCAAAAGCATACAAGACATCGCCTTTGCGGCGTATACCAACATGCCGCAGGGTATGGAGCCCGGCCTTGAGGCGGTCGATTACTATGATCCGCCCAATCTGACGTTCCCGTTTGGCACCTACATTTGCGTGGTTGACATTGACAAGGGCACGGGTGAGATCAAGGTTCGCCGTTTCGTCGCGGTGGATGACTGCGGCAACATTATCAATCCGATGATTGTCGAAGGCCAGATTCACGGAGGACTTACGGAAGGTATGGCCATCGCCTACATGCAGGAGATTAGCTACGACGATAATGGAAATGTGCAGGGCGGAACTTTCATGGACTACCTCATTCCGACATCCGTCGAGACGCCTCATTGGGAGACAGGCAAGACCTGCACACCTTCGCCGCACCACCCGTTCGGCGCCAAGGGCGTCGGCGAGTCGCCCAATGTCGGTTCGCCGGCAGCCTTTGTCAATGCGGTGGTGGACTCTCTTTCCCACCTGGGCGTAAAGCACATCGATATGCCGATCGCGCCCTGGAAGGTATGGAACATCCTCAAGGAGAAAGGGGTGGTGAATTAGTCCATGGCGATACCGATCGAAAAGACATTTCAGGTGAAAGAACCGGTAGAGCAAGTGTGGAGTCTGCTGAGCGATCCCAAGCGGGTCGCCACCTGCGTGCCCGGAGCAAAGATCACCGAGCAGGTGGATGAAAAGACTTATAAGGGCACGATCAGCGTGAAGGTGGGGCCGAGCGCGACGGACTATAAAGGCGAATTGCAGATTGTTCGCCAGGATGCGGAGACCCACGAGCTGGAGATGATTGGGAAGGGACAGGATGTGAAGGGCCGGGGCAGCGCATCGATGAGAATGACGAGCAAAGCGCGATCTCTTGAAAATGGGGGCACGGAGGTCACCAGTCTCGCCGAAATTAACGTCGTCGGCATCCTGGCCCAAATGGGCGCGCGGATGATCAACGAGGTCTCAAACATCATGTTTGCTCAGTTCATCAAGAACTTCCAGGCTCAGCTGGAGCACCCGGCCGACGCAGCATCGGAGGAAGCCAAGCCTATTAGTGCAGCTTCGCTGGCATGGGCGGCGGCAAAGGGAGCGTTTCACCGCGGCGACTCCTGAGAACCCCGGAGTAACAGGACCGACCTATCATGTCAGCAGTGCAGCCCGAAGATGAATCCGTGACAGATCCAGATGCTCTCATGCGGAACTTCGAGCGATTGGGGTATATTGCTGACCGTTCTCTGGCGACCTCAATCTATCTCATCACCAAATTACGCAAGCCGCTTCTGATCGAGGGTCACGCGGGTCTGGGGAAGACCGAAGTGGCCAAGGTGCTGGCCACCATGCTGGGGGCCGAACTCATCCGCTTACAGTGCTATGAAGGACTCGACAGCAACTCCTCAGTCTACGAGTGGAACTATCAGAAGCAATTGCTGGCCATCAAAATCCAGGAAGGAATAACGCAAACGGTTGAAGAGAAAGAGCGGTATATCTTTAGCCGGGATTTCCTGCTGGAGCGGCCATTGCTCAAGTCCATTCTTGCCCAGGAAGCTTCGCCGGTGTTGCTAATCGACGAGATCGATCGCGCCGATGAGGCGTTCGAGGCATTTCTGCTCGAACTGCTCTCCGATTTTCAGATCAGCATTCCTGAGATGGGCACCATCCAGGCCAGACACATTCCCTATGTCATTCTTACCTCGAATCGCACGCGTGAATTGAGTGACGCGTTGAAGCGGAGATGCCTCTACCACTGGATTGACTACCCAACCTTCGAAAAGGAAATGAGGATTGTGCGCGCTCGATTGCCGGATATCGAAGACGAACTGAGAAAGCAAACGGTGCGTTTCGTTCAGGCTGTGCGTAAGTTGAATTTGGAGAAGCCGCCTGGAGTAGCAGAAACGCTGGATTGCGTGCAGGCTGTGGCTTTGCTGGGAGAGCGTCGGCTAAGCGCAGATGTGGTCGAGGAAACCATGGGCTGCGTGGCGAAATCCATGGAAGATGGAGTGAGACTGAGAGCTGCAGGGATCGATCAGCTGCTCTCGCAGACCACGTGATGTGAAGGATATCGGCTTCAGCCTATGTGGACAGCCGGAAAGGCGGCGAAAATCGTCCCTCAGGGGCTAAAGCGCAAATGATTATCATCGGCTTATGTACGGGCGAACCCGTACCCTTGATGATGTAGTGAGGTTGCGATGCGTCAAGAACATTCCGAACAGCTCGCCGCCTCCATCGTGGACTTCTGCCGTTTCCTGCGGAAACATGAATTCTCCGCTGACATTCGGCAGACGATGACTGCGCTCGAAGCAGCAAAAACGATCGATGCCAGAAACCGGCAGTTCTTCGCCCCCACTCTGCAGACGACCCTATGCTCCACCATGGAGGAGTGGCAAAGGTTTCCGCCGCTCTTTGAGTCCTTCTGGGGAGAATCACAGGGGCGACCGCGATCGGCTTCCGGCGAATACAAGGGACCTTCCAAAGGTGAATCTCCGGAACAAAAGGAAGGCTCTTCCCTCTTCCTCGATCGGCCCGGTAAGCAGACTGGAGCGGCGGAGGGAAACAGCAAAGCGGTCTATGGCGCGAGTACACAACAGCGGCTGAAGCAGGTTGATTTCTCCCAATTGCCGTGCGACGACCTGGCGCTTCTGGAAGAGATATCTTTACGCCTTCTGCGGCGCATGAGCCTGCGCCTCTCACGCAGGCTCACTATCAGCAATCGCGCAACCCGCATCGATCTGCGCAGAAGTATTCGGCAAAACATCGCTCGTGGCGGGGAGCCTTTCGTCCTGGCTTACAAAGGGAAGAAGCCCAGAAAGAACAAGCTGGTGATCCTGCTTGATATCAGCGGTTCGATGAACTTTTATAGCCTGTTCCTGGTGCGGTTTGCCTATGCACTGCAGGCGCGCTTTGAGCGCGTTCACACCTTTCTGTTTAGCACCAATGTGGTAGAAATCAGCGACCTGCTGCGAACCCGGTATCTGCCAGAGGCGCTGCGGAAACTCTCCCAGCGGGCAGCGGGTTGGTCTGGGGGCACACGGATCGGCGAATCACTTCGCCAATTCAACCAGGGCTATGGAAGGAAGTTGCTCTCACGCGACACCATCTTCATCATTCTGAGTGATGGTTGGGATACCGGCGAGCCGGAACTGCTGGCGTCACAGTTACGAATGACCAAGGGTCGAGTGCGAAAAGTTCTTTGGCTGAATCCGCTGCTGGGAGTGAAGGGTTATCAACCCCTCACTCGAGGGATGGTCGCAGCGCTGCCGTATGTGGATGTTTTCGCTCCAGCACATAATCTCGAGAGTCTACTCGCGTTGGAGAGGCACCTTTAGCCAGGAAGGAGCATGCCGGATGTTCGACGAATTTCTGAAGAAAGCTGATGAGCTGGTCATGCTCGGCGAGTCGTTTGCTATGGCCACCGTCGTTCGCTATGAAGCGCCCATCTCCGGCAAACCGGGAGACAAAGCGATCATTTTCGCCGACGGAGAGGTTTGGGGTTGGATCGGCGGAGGTTGTGCGCGACCGGCAGTGGTAAAAGAAGCGCTCAAGGCGCTCAAGGATGGCCGTCCCCGGCTGGTCCACATTAGTCCAACCCCGACCGAGGAGGAGGGCATCGTGGCCTACAACATGAGTTGCCATAGTGGCGGCACGCTGGATGTCTATATCGAGCCAGTGCTTCCGAAGCCGCATGTTCTGATCGTGGGTCGCTCTCCAGTCGGACAATCATTGGCGAGCCTCGCCAAAGTGATCCATTACACGGTATCGGTGTCTGCTCCTGAGGCAAGCAGGGAGCAATACCCGGAAGTGGACCGGGTGCAGGCAGATCTTGAGCTGAAAGACCTGAAGGTTAGCGCTCACACCTTCATCGTCGTATCCACGCAAGGCGAGTGCGATGAGGAAGCGCTTGAAAATGCGCTACGAACCGATGCTGCCTATGTGGCGTTTGTTGCCAGCAAGGCAAAGGCAGCCAAGGTTCTTGAGTATCTCGGCGAACGGGGAGTTAGCGCCGAAAGATTGAAGCAGGTGAAGGCTCCGGCTGGAATGGACATCGGTGCGAGCTCGCCGGAAGAGATTGCGGTAAGCATCATTGCCCAGATCGTCCAGTTGAATCGAGCTAGAACGGTTGAGCGGGAGAAACCGGCGATACCAGCTATGGAACAGCAGCAAGCCAAAGATCCGGTCTGCGGGATGACCGTGAATGTCAGTGCAACCAAATATAAATCGCAATACGAAGGTAAGAACTTCTATTTCTGTTGCGCAGGTTGCAAACAGAAATTTGATAAGCAACCGGATCTATTTTCGCGAGCACACGTTCCCGCGTGACGGCCCGGTTCATCCGATTACGTCTTCCTCGCCCGGGGCGACCTGCATCGGGTCCCACGGGATGTGCAGCTTTGTAACATGCGATTCCTGAATGCGGCATTCCTCAACATTGCGATGAGGGATTCTCATTTGCAATCGTTTGTGATTGCGGGTATCGCACTCGAGGTCGGGATCGAGCCCACGGCTAGGTAAAGCCTGGATTTGAACTACCTTCCAATCGTAGTTACAGATGCTTGTGGCTCAAAAACGCCCGAGTTGAAGGAGCGTTCCCTAGCCACCTTGAAGGATACGGGGGAGGTAATGACGTTCAGCACAGCAGAAGTGCTTTCGGGCATGCAGCGATGAGTATGGACTAAACTCCGTTTCGGAAGGCTTGGCATGTCCCTCCGATTTCGACTTGCGAATGTCCGTTGGTCAGACGGGTTCCAGGGGTGTCTGCTCCGTTCTAGCGGTGAAGGATGATTTCCGAGTGCATCCGGTCGGGGACACCCGATAAGATATACAGATGGCTAACTCAACAATGAAGCTATTTGTCTTGGTGGCAATCATTGTCTCAATAACTTACGTCACTCCCGCCGGAACAGCGCAAATTGCACAAGCTCCTCGTTCCAAGGATGGTCTAATCGCCCACGTTGAACACAACGGTCTGAGTTTCGCCATTAAAATTGATGCGGCTGATAACCGATTTCTCACAATTGATATTCCCCGAAAAACCGGGTCCTACGCCCGCTCTTCACTACCGGCCGTTCGACTTAAGGTTTTGTGGAGCGGGGACTCTACTATTGAAGGCTCGGCGGAACTTATGCCTGGAGCGATTTCGATGGGCGGATGGGACGAAATTTATTATCGGTTTGCTCTCCAGAGGCACACAGTTGTGGACGACATTCATTCCGTAACCATCTCGATTGGCGACCAAACCTACACCGTAATGCCGTTCTAGGTTTCAAATTAGGACACTACCTGTTTTCGAGGAACGTAAATTGCGAACGGAACTTGTGCCCTATGACGTCTCACCGGAAACCTATCTATGCCTTTATGGTACTTGCTTGCTATTTGACGCACTTCTGTTCGAATTATGTGGCACTCCAGACTGCAATCTAAGTACATGCCAGCTTTCGATTGAGTGTGGAGTCCAACCGACTTCGCGCTTACCAGCTTTTCCTCGAACGCCGCCACGGACGGTTTCGAACAAGACTAGACGCAGCCGAAGAGCGCGCTGGAAATCCCGTTGTGGTCGGAAACAGCCGCGGCAGATGCGGCGAGCAGCCAGGCACGCCAGGTAAGTCAGCCGTTCTTGATTTCTGGCAAATCGAACTTCTGCCAGTCTGGTACTTCTGAGACCTCGGGAAATTCGACTCCAAACGGCCGAGTGGCGTCAATGCCCACCGCAGAAGAGTAGCCGCCG
>CAZSUK010000259.1:0-5191 GCA_964609355.1 uncultured Acidobacteriaceae bacterium
GCCAGCGGTAAAGTATGCTTCGCTTGATCTTGAACTCCGTGCTCAAAGCCAGCACGCTCTCCCCGTTCAGAATCCGCTGGGCGATGGCGCTGCGAAACTCCACACTGAATACTCGGACTGCCATCCGAACCTCCGTTCGCTGCAGTTTGTCCCTATTTTCAGTGTCTCAAGTTTGGGGTCCACACCAAAACTCCGGGCGACAAATCTCCGACGAAAACGAGGACGGGCTGTCCCCGCCACACGCCCCAAAGCGAGGCGTTTTGTCGTTTTGTTGCAACTGTTGAATGATTGGTGAACTTCCTGCCCGTCCCCGGGACCCGTCCGTCGGATGGGGGTTAAGCTACCTGTCCCCGTCAGGATTGTTCGTCAAACGCTGCGCAGTTATTCATCGATCTGGAAGTGGTGTAGATCTACATTCGTACTGAAAGTTGCCCCCCAAGTGAACCCGTGGGCGTGTAGTTCCAGAACCAAATCGAGAGGCAGATGGAAGAAGCCGGAATTGACCCACGGAGAGAGATTCTTGAGGTGTGGCCCGAGAATCTCGTGAAGCGGGGGGACCACCTTCGTCGACTTCTCCGCATGCGTCGGCTCACTTTTATCGAGCATTTGCTTCGCCGCCTTCTCTTTATCGGCCTTTGCCTTTTCGGCACGCTCTTTCTCGATGCGGTTAACCTCGGCCGCAACCCTCTTCACGAAAAGATTGCTCATTTCGCTAATGTCATCCCACAGCCCCTCGGCGTCCTCCTCTGTTTCCCAGCGACCAGATCGTTTGATGTCCTTTCCAACCAGTTGCTCGATGAAATTCCATTCCTCCAACGTGAGCTGGGGATTTTTCTTATCGTCAATGTCCACGGCCATACCAGTCGCATGATCGCTGAGCGTACCGAATAGATAGTGATGATTGAACTTGATCGGGCGAGGGTTGAAGCCTCCCGCGTGGAATCCCTCGTCGTGAATCTTCTTAACTCTGATGCTACCTCGGACTTCCTGAATCCTCTTCTCCAATTCCTTTGACATGCCCTTGTGTATTAGCGAAGGAACATCGGCATCATCTCCATATTTCAGCTTGTAGGCCTTGCGGACCCACCGATAAAAGATCTGCTGCTGTTTGAGCTTGTGGCTGAACTCCGGAGGGAGGGTTGAACCAAGCGTTTGGGTCTTCTTTCTATACTTCCACTCGGTAGTGGCCAGTTCCGTATCGGACTCCAGAGCGAACAATTGATAGGTGCTGGGCGAACCAAAATAGAGTGTACGATCCGACACGTAATTGTTGATGGTGCGATAGGCACGGCGCCTTCTATCCATCACGGGCATCTTCTTGACGATAGCGAACTCTGCCTTGTCGGCGTCCGTGATCACGGCCGGATTGCCCAGAGCAGCCTGGATGAACCCGGGAGAGTGAAAATCCGGGATTAGAGAGAGGTTTCCTGTGAAACAGGGCGGACGGGAACAGCTGCGACAAGAGGTGCCGCGATCCAACTCGTCTAGGAGACGATATTGGCATTGTGGTCCGGGATAGCGCCAGGGGGCCATTAGATAGCCATGAGTCAGATTTGATTATTGTGCCCTAGGAACTGTAGGCAAAGATACTCCAATCCCGATTAATTTGCTGATCTTTCTCCGTGGCCGGTTTGGCTAGTCCACGGAGGGGAATACCTTCAATGGCTCGATCGTGCCCGCCGTTGAACCGCCTAACAAGATCTGTGCGATTGCACTCGAGCGTCTGATCAGCCAGTCGGAAGAACGGTCGGTATTTCCCAAATGAGTGACTGGCGGAGTCGAGCCTACGCGGATCCTGTGGCGGAGGATCTGATCGTTATGGAGGTAGAACTCTTGCTGGGTCCGGGGCTGGGGTGCCCGTGCCGGTTCATCGATGTCCCACCACTTTTCAACTCTCACCAGGATGGGTTGGCCTTCGTGGAAGTAGTATGTCTCGTCTCGTACCAATTGTCCTTCTAAGAAGCGTGCACTCAGGAACACCGGAACGGAGTTTTGGAAGAGTCCCAGCAGGTCCCAGTGGGGCAGTTGTTTTGTAATCCGGGAAAAGCCTGCCGCGGCGGGGGCATCGATAGCCGCATCGATGCGTTCGGCTTCACCGCGGATTGAGCGGACCTGTGCCTCGACCTGCGATGAATCCGCTGCTTGGGCCTTGCCCGTCTGGGCAGGGGCCTGGAAAGATATGAGCGCAACGATGAGAATCAGCGCCAGCTCGGCCCAAGGAGTCTCGAACAATCGACCCGCTTTTAGGAGTTTTGCCATTCTGGTTTCTCGGCCTTAAGCCTGCGCGGTGGCAAGCTCCGGATTCGAAGTTCTTTCATGAGGGCAATGATGAAAGAACTCTATCAGGGAGAGGTTCTATTTGTCCCTTTTGGCCACGGGGGATGATTCGGGACAGACGAAGTAACCCCCATCTTCTGAGCTGCGGAATTGCGTGGATTTGTGTGGCCAAGGCCGCCCTAAAAGCGGTCACCTCTCGATTGGAAACAGTTCTTCTTAAGTTTCCTTAATCTGCCCCACAGGAGAAATTCAACCACCCTGGTGCATGCTTAAACCCGGGTGCACGGTGACTAGGTGGACCTCTTCGCGCGTAAGCATGCAAAAGGAGCGAATCGATGGCGCGGCTCGCTCGTGTAATCGCGGTCGGAGTTCCCCACCACGTAACTCAGCGCGGCAACGCTCGGCGTTTTATCCTGCAAGAAGAGTCGGATCGGAAAGTCTACCTCGATTTGCTGCGGGAGAGTACGGACTTTCACGGCATAGCAGTAGTCGGCTACTGCCTGATGACAAACCACGTCCACCTTATCGCCATCCCGGCAAAGGGCGATGTACTGGCACGCGCGTTGAAGGAGACACACGGCCGGTTCGCTTCCTACTGGAACGCAGTACACCATTCGACGGGGCATGTTTGGCAGGGGCGATACTATTCCTGTCCTCTGGGTGAACCCCATCTGTGGGAGGCCTTGCGCTACACGGAACTGAATCCGGTACGTGCCTCTCTGGTCCCGAGAGCGGAGTGCTGGGACTGGTCCAGTGCGGCTGCTCATTGCGGTGCGGACTCAACAGGAGCATGGCTGGCGATGCACTTGTGGCGTGGTCGATGGTCCGCTGTCGATTGGTGTGCATATCTGGATGCAGGCGTGACCGAGTCCCAATTGGCAGCCATTCGCCGCAGTACCTATAGCGGCGGCCCGCTGGGCTCACAGGAATTTACCTGGGTACTGGAAAAAGAGACCAAGCGCCGCCTGACGCCGCAAAAACGCGGACCCAAGAAGAAAGCCGATAGCAGCGAGAACCAGGAGACACTTTCCTTTGGTCCTTAGTCGATTATTTGTCCCCAATCGAACCACTCGTCCATCCTTCGCTGGGGGTAGCATTTCCGATGGTGGTTGCTTCGTCTGTCCTGAAACTCCCCCTGAAACTCCCCCGAAACTCCCGCTCGGCCCGGGCCATACGCACGCATTCTGTCATCAAACTGTGACAGCCTGTGCGCTGCGGTGATAGTGTGGCAGCGAGGTTTGCGAAATGAGCTACAGAGCCATCAAACAAGCTGTTCTCAATCGAGGCGTTCCTCCCGACACATTTTTGGACCAGCTTATTGCTTGGGGAAAGACCGCGCCGGACGATATCTTTGCGCAAAATCCAGGTAAGAACATCTATGCCCAAACCGTCGCCATCCTGGGGCCGTGGGAAGGGCTAAAACACCGACGCGCGGCAATGTTGGAAGTAATGCGCGTGCTGGCTGGGTTCGAGTCGTCTTGGGACTGGCAAGAAGGAATGGATCCAGACACCGCACATCCTGAGCTGCCCGAAACATGGGAGGCGGGCGCTTGGCAGGTTAGTGCGGATTCTATGGAGATTGCTCCCGAGCTAGGAGCCCTTGTATTGGCCACCGCCGGCGCGGACGACCCAACGACATTCCAGACCGCAATGAAGAGCGACCACAGCCTGGCGATGGAATACATTGCTCGGCTACTCCGGCATAGTGTCACCCACAATGGGCCTGTCGGGGGACACCACATTGACGCATGGCTAAGGCGCGACGCAGTAGATGAATTCATGTCTTATTTGAACTGAAGCGGTTGAGCTGGACGAACAGGTCGATCGAGCCCATCAGATCAGCTTTTGCAAGTGCGCGGCATTTCCGATGGTGGTTACTTCGTCTGTCCCCGAAACTCCTCGAAACTCCTTAGGTGGCGAAATGTCAATTATTGCAGGAAACTTTAGGGCAACTTTGTCGAAAGCGGCAAGTAGGCTGGCGTTTATTACTGGCTTGGCCACGATGATCGGTTTGATCGCTGCACTGCTCTCTTCGCATGAGCAAAACATCAACGGAAACTATCAATGGGAAAGGTCGCAACTGATCGATAGATTCATCGTGAGGTCTGACGGGCGCGCTCAGGATACTGAGGCAAAGCTTAAAGAACTTGAGGCGTCAAATCGTGCAATACAAGAAGCTATTGAATCCGTGAGGCATTCAGGAAAACCAGTGAAGTTTGCCGTCCTCGATCCGGCTGATCGGCAACGTATAGATCAAATCGGCTCGACGCAATCAAAGTTAAACGAGCGATTATCCGCACTGGAGAGTGCTCTGATGACCTCTCCTGAAAAGGCGGTGGCCGTTCCTATGCTGAAACAGGAAGTAGATAGCCTTCAGGACCGGACCCACAGCGATCTGGATGCAATCAGAGGAGAGATCGGGCGTCTCTTCACGCTTACGCAGTGGTTCATCGGGCTGATGTTTACGATTGCGCTTGGAATGTTCGGGCTGTCGTTCAATCTTCGAAAAGCGAGTGCTCCGGCAGCGGGCGATGAGAAGCCATGAGGCCATGCTGACTAGGTATCAGGCAGTTTTCGTGGACAGGACGATGTGAAAAAATTGATTTAGAAACGTGGACCAATTTCCGCCTTGAAAAACTTCGCGCCAGGATGCCCTATAGGCGACCGATGGGCCTTTGGCATACATTTGGGTTCAGACGAAATTTCAGCCAAATCGATTTTTTTTTCACATCTTCCAGACGGAACTGGCACTCTGAAAGATTTGTCGTCATGAAAGATTTGTCGTCAGACGGGACTGGAACTTTGCCGAAGTGGAGTTTGGTGGTCATGGGAGTGTGATGGTCAGACGGGGCTTTCACTTAGGGAAGAAAGGCGGCCATGCCGCTCTTAGCAAAGTTCCAGTCCCGTCTGACAA
>CAZSUK010000260.1:0-6458 GCA_964609355.1 uncultured Acidobacteriaceae bacterium
TTGCGTGGCCGGCTTCCTCCGGACTGACGAAAAGTTGACTTTGTGCCCAGGATTTCGACAAAAGCGTCGGACGCTGACTCATTACAGTGAGAATTGCTGTTTAGTCAGGGACGGGCATGGTTCGAATTAGCATCCCTTAGACTGGGGTGACAGAAATGGAGACCGCGTTCCCGCGAAAAGCAGCTACGAAGCACCGAAGCGGTTTTCTCTGGCGCAGCGCATGCGGGATGATCAGGGTCATCGTCATTGAAATTGACGCCCTCCCTCGCCTCGCGTCAAAATCAATCCACCGAGGTCGCACGTCGGTGGCGACGAAAATATCCTCTGTCTCGGGGCCTCCAGGCTACTTCGTGCCCTCAAGACTGCGCGGACTTCACACTTTACCGCGACCGAGAACGCGGCAACCAAACGCCGGTTTTGGCAGTGGCCCTAGGCCGCTGAACAGCCGTCTCCGCAGAGTCTCCGGCGGCTCGAGCACGAGGACTGGCCTGAAGCGCACTACACTGATTTACAAGTTGGAGCGGTTCGGGATCTGCCGGCCTGTCGCCAGTGAGGCGGCCCTGTGATCGGAGATAGTTGCATCCATTGCAGAAACGCGTGGACATTTTCGCTGAAAACCACACACATCGGCTGCCAGCATCATTCGGACCTGTCCAAGACTTGTACCGCGAGCGACGGAAAGCTGCACAGGATTCCATTCGACGCACGCGCTCTTACGACAAATACCGTTGCCACGGCGAAGCTATCGGCAGTTTCTCTGGAGATCAGAGCGGCGATAGATCGGTGCGCTACAGCAGTACCGGGAAGGCCACAGTGACCGGATGGGACGACATCGGCGGATATATAGATTGACCCCGTCTAGCTGCTGTACGGTACTTCCGGTTCTTCCACGATCAGGTATCGAGAACCGGGCTGGCTTGATAAACTTGGTCCAGAATTTGGTCCGGTTGCGTGCCGAAGAGGCTCCAATTGCTCCTCTCGGCTCATCTCTCCTCCATTGAAGACATGTATACTCCGGGGCTGAACCTTCGGCTGTTAACCGGATGCTCGTAACGAGCGAGTGGTGACTTCAAAAGTATCTCCTGCTACGGGGCTTTCGGTATGTTGAAGCAGGGAATCGCCCACCCTCGGTCGATCCTCAATTTGAAGCAGATTCGCATCGAGGCAGAGGTCAGCAGGGCAAAGGTCGCGGGCACAATAAGGACACGCTAACGGTTACCACGGGTTCCTCAGGGCGCTGAAAGGAGCCGATTTCATCCGCAAGAATGTTGGGGTATAAAACGGGGTATCCCGTCGACTGTGCGATACAAATCATTTGGAATCAATCCGTGTGGCTGCCTGGGGGGCAACCAGGTTCCATCAGATCCGGGTTTCGGGTGTCGATGGCCCAGTTCTCAAGTCCCCGCATCTGCTCAGACCGCATGCAGCCCTACTCACTCACCGTCGACAAGTTTCTCGAACATGCAGCCAAGTGGTCGGGCGATCGCGAGATTGTTACAGCCGAAGCGGGACGGTCGACGATGCGGGTTGATTATGCCGGCCTCAGGGCGCGCAGCAATCGCCTGTCGGGCGCACTTCGGGCGCTGGGGATTGGTTTCGGCCATCGGATCGGCACGTTCGGCTGGAACACGCAGCACCATCTGGAAATGTATTACGCACTCGCCGGTGCGGGTCTGGTATGTCACACTCTCAATACGCGTGTAGCCGTGGCCCATCTGGCCTCGATGATCAATGAGGCCGAGGATCGCGCACTTGCTGTCGCCTCCGACCGGTACCGCTGGTGATGGAGTTGGCGCCGCTTTGTCCGACCATCGAACATGTCATTCTGATGGATCACAGCGAGAATGATCGCCATGCCTTTACGTGGCAAAAGGCGAAAAAATGGCGCTACGAATCTTTGCTGGTGGCTGCGGGTTTTCTTACCCTCAAATAGCTACCGGGCAGGGCAGTGCGAGTTTTTGGCTGAGAGCTTAGGCGAACCAATGCCCACGTTCCAGTTCCAGGGCTGGTCCCCGCTGGATTTGCGCCGGCAAACCGCCTCTTCGTGAAGGGCATACATGCCGGGGAAGAGTTGAGACGACGGTTGCGGGACATTCCTGAAGGCCATGTAGGCTTCCTCCGGCGAGTAGGAGGGCCAATCTGGCTGGTGGGAGGCGCGGGGCTGACCGGTGCGGGCAAAGCTGCTCCAATACTGCATCATCGCGTCAGAGAACTTTTCTTCTTCTGGCGTAGCGGGAATTCTGGGCCAGCGCGGCGGGGTGCGATTCGGTGTGCAGAAAACGTAAGGTAGTTCGCTGGCATGGAAACCGTGCAGGCCCGCTGCGTCGGCCGTCGGATAGCCATGATCGAAAAGGTAGAGAAACGACGGCTGTCCCAGCGCTGCCTGCTTCTTTACCAGCCGCTCCGCCGTCCAGCCATAGAGGGCGTCCCGGGTGGTCGCAAGAATGCTCTCGTGCACGTTATCACTCGGATAGAGCCGCAGGAATTCGTTCGCGAGATCGCCATAGCGCTCTTGGATGATCCGTTCGTAGTCTGCCGGGCTCGCGGGATCGGGGAGAACCAGGAACGTCAGTGAGCGGATCTCGCCGCTGTTGAAACCGGCCAGCAGCGGCACGGGCGCCTGTTCACCCCGATCGAAGACATCGACAAGCTGCCCCGTCAATACGTGCCCATCGATGTTGCCGAAGGGCGAGAAATTCGCTGCCGCTGCGGCGACGCTCAGGGCGCTGGCATCCATCGCCCGCAACGCCGTGATATTCGGCGCGTGCACAGCAGCGGCGAGGGCGGTACCGGCTTCTTCGGCGGCCGGCGCCCCGAACTTGCGCTGCTTCAGCTCAGGAGTCGAGATCATGTAGGCGCTTTGCGCGATCGCCTTCGAGAACAGTCCTCGTGCCATGGGCGAAGCCATCAGATACATCACGCTGAGGCCGCCGGCCGATTCGCCTGCGATGGTTACATTTGAGGGATCGCCGCCGAAGGAGCCGATGTTCTGCCGGATCCATCGCAGCGCCTCGATCTGATCAAGCAGGCCGTAATTGCCGGATATCCCGAGAGGCGACTCTGCGCTGAGCTCGGGATGCGCCAGATAGCCAAAGACGCCGAGACGATAATTGATGGAGACGACGATGATGCCCTGCGCGGCCAGTCGTGCGCCGTCATAAACCTTCTCTTTACTCGATCCCGATACCAGTGCGCCGCCGTGAATCCAGACAAAGACCGGAGCTTTGCTCGCGGTAACCGGGGCCCAGACATTCAGCGTCAGGCAATCTTCGCTGGTTGGGCCCAGGTCATTCGAATAGATGCTCCCATCGCGGCCCGACGGCTGGGCGCAGGCCGGCCCAAACTCAGTCGCAGGGCGGACGCCGGACCACGGCTTCACCTTGCTGGGCGCTTTCCATCGCGCCTGCCCGACAGGCGGAGACGCGTAGGGGATACCTCTGAAGATGCGCAGATCGCGTTCGCTTAGTCCTTCTACCAAGCCGGCAGAAGTCGTCACGATGGGGGCGGTGGCAACGTGAGAGGAAGATGGCATAAGTTTACCGCCTAACGATGAAGGTAGTACCACTAAACAAGTAACAGCGAAGCTTGCGTACAAGCTACGAAGCAATTGCATTGACCGCGCCTTCCTGTGTTTGACTCTCGAGTCGCAGCACGCGCGCCAACCACAAGAAGAGAATGATGGCCAAGAAGTAGAACGGCAGCAGCGTGTACAAGGCAAACTGCAGCGAGTGCCCGGGATGAGCAGCGCGGAAAAAATCGCTGGCCGCGCCCACGTAGGTTGGGCCGAGCCCTAGTCCGATGAAGTTCATGACCAGCAATAACAAGGCGCCCGACATAGCGCGCTGGTCGGGCCGAACCTCCTCCTGAACGAGGGCGACGGAGGACGAAAGATAAAAAAAGTTGAGAAACATCGGAAAGAGAAGAAAGAGCAATGCAACAGCCCAGGAATCCGCCCAGACAAAACCTGCGTAGAATGGGGCCGCAAGGGCGAGCGATGTGGCGGGAATCAGTCCGTAGGCCTGCTTCGCGTTCCGGGTAAACCGGTCGATCAATCGTCCGGAAACGAAGATGCCCCCGGTCATCGGAATGCCGACGGCGAGTGCGTAATACACCGCGACTTGCCTGAGGGACATTCCCTTCTCGCGCATAAGAAAGAGGGTTGCGAAGTTGCCCAGACCGTAGGTGATGAACTGCGTGGCTCCGCTCCCAAGCGCGGTAAGTACGATGGTGGGCCGGGCAAAGAACATGGCAAAGGTTTGCCAGAAGCCTGCTTGACTTGCTGCCGCCCGGCCGCCACGATCAAGCTCCCGGTAATCGAGGCCCCCGCGGCGGGGTTCCTGAACGATGAAAAGTATGGCGAGGGCCACGACAAGGCCGGTGGCGCCGACAACCAGGAACGCGCGGCGCCAACTGAACGCGGCAGCGATGGTGGCGCCGAACGCGATTCCAAGCGCTGCGCCGATGGGCGGTCCCAGGTTGTAGATGCCGAAAGCGGTACCGCGGCGCCCCGTCGGGAAATAGTCAGAGAGGATGGAGTAGGAAGGCGGAACGCCTCCGGCTTCGCCGAAACCAACGATCATCCTTGCTGTTACAAGCTGCGGGTAACTGGCTGAGAGGCCGCAGCCCATCGTGGCTGCGCTCCAGATCGCGCAGCTCAGCGACAGAACTTTCACCCGGTTCGTTTTGTCAGCCAGCCAGCCCACCGGTATCGCGATGAAGCAGTAGAAGAGCGCGAAATAGAGGCCGCCAATGAGGCCTAGCTCGCGATCGGAAACCTGCAGGGAATCTTGGATTGGCTTGGCCAGAATGGCCAGCAGCTGCCGGTCGAGGAAGTTGAGCACGTAGACAAACCACAGCATGCCCAGAACAATCCAGGCCCGCACGCCAGCGAACGTGGGCAGAGGTGCGGATGGCCGTTCTTCTCGGGCGAGTGAGTTAGGCAGCGTTGCCGGCACGCGTGCGGACCTCTTTTCGAGGCCGGGCGTGATGCGCGCATCGCCCGCTAGCCTGCTGAGATGATTCGGGCGTGTGGGTTGCGACGGGCGCAATGAAGGCTCGCCATATTTTCATGCGCACAGACTTCCATTTCGATGTTCGCTCGCCAATCATCTCGCGATCAGACGCAGGATACGCTGCGACCCTGGGCTCGTCAACGCTCACTATCGCGTGTGTGAATATGTATCCATGCTGACTGCCGGGGCTTCAGAGAATGAGCGGTCGCGGCGATCACGCCATAGCGAAGCTCGTTAGCCGGTCGAAGTCCGCGGGGCGACGAACCCCGCCTTTTTCAACTCGCGTTCGCTCTGGACGAAGCCCTGGTTTGGCACGGCTTCGCCGGTCCGATCTGCGACTTCGGTCCACCGCTCCAGAAGTGTCTCGGCCGATGGAGAATCCCCGGGGATGTGGATCCCCTCGGTCAACGTGATGTTGGCAATTTCGAAACCGCCGGCGCCTGCGCAGAGGATCGCACGGGTGGGGGCATTTTCTGAAACAAGAGCCAGCACTGCCGGACTCACAAGTTCAGGCCGCAGCATTGCCAGCTGCTCCGGGGGTAGAATGCCTTCCATCATCTGCGTGGCCGCGGTGGGCGCTATACAGTTCACTCGGATGTCGTACTTCGCGCCCTCAAGCGCGAGCGTCTGCATGAGCCCGACGAGCGCCAGCTTGGCGGCCGAGTAATTTGACTGACCAAAATTGCCATAGAGACCGGAGGAAGACGTCGTCATGACAATGCGCCCATAGTTCTGCTTGCGCATGGTCTCCCAGACCGCCTTGGTGCAATGGACGGCGCCCATCAGGTGCACCTCCATCACAAAACGAAAATCGTCGAGGCTCATCTTGGCGAAGCTCTTGTCGCGGAGAATGCCGGCGTTGTTAACGAGAATGTCGATGCGGTTCCAGCATTCCAGCGTCTCGGCGACCATTTCCTGCATGCGCGCCGCATCCGTAACGGAGCCCAGAAAGGCTCGAGCCTGGCCACCGGACTCGGCAATCTCCTGTGCCAGCGACTCTGCACCGCTGCCCAGGTCGTTTATGACCACCCGCGCTCCTCGCTGGGCTAGAAGCCGTGCATGCGCCCGCCCCAAGCCGCCGCCCGCCCCCGTGATGATGGCTACGCGCCCGTTAAGATCGATCACTCGCCTCTCCCTCCGCTTCTCAGTCTTTCGTCGCTGCCAGCATCCCTTCCGCCATCATGGATCACCATTCCATCCGATTCTGCCTCAAATGTGGAGGAAAATCTTCCGAACATTCAGAGAAGGATAGGCCAGTAGACCACCAGTGTAAGCACGGCGACGAATGTGGGCTCGACGTGGCGCCGAAATACGCTCACAAACCCAGGAAAATTCTGAATTATAACCACCCTTAAGCCGAAGAAGAGAGCGTCCCATAGATGATCGAGCGACTTATACGGCTCCGAAACCAGTGGCCCTAAAACAGATCAACTACTTGGCCCAGTC
>CAZSUK010000261.1:0-7504 GCA_964609355.1 uncultured Acidobacteriaceae bacterium
ACAAATGTGGCACTGAAAAACTGGAAGAGTTTTGTCCAGCTGCAAACTTCTGGTGTCTCTGCGCCAGGATGCTACTTTACCGAGTTTGGTCTTGATCATCGTGTGAGTATTGGCAACTATCACTGCACGACGAAGCCGGAGGAGCCGATCGTGCTGACCATGGCGCGCTATCCTTGCCAGCCTGGATTGCCGGCGCGGGCCCAGCACCGTGCCGGAAGAGCAAATCTTTATGCAACTTCGTTTGAGACGTTCGAGAGGAATATCAGGGAGCAGCTTGCCCGCAGCATGGGCGCTGGCGGCTTGGATCCTGCGCAGGACATCGCCGCAATCACGGTCAATCGCTGGCCGCATGGCTACGCGTATCAATACAACTCGCTATGGGATCCATTCTGGTTGGAGGGCGGCCCGTTGCCCTGCGTTGAAGCGCGCAAGCCCTTTGGACGCATAGCGATTGCCAATGCTGATGCTGACGCTTACGCGTATACCGACTGTGCCATTAACCAGGCCTACCGGGCTGTGAATGACCTCAAGATTACGGCGAGTTGATAGCCGCAGCAACTGCAGATCCCTCCACCCTTCCGAAACGCAATCGCTGTACCGACCTACTCTTCTCTTCGAACCGTTAGGTCACAACCGCAGGATGGCCAGGCCACGCTTTGCCCCGCGAAACGAGTGCCGCAACCATCAAATACAGCAGCAACCCGATGGGCCCAAAGAGAAACGTCAACACCAAACACGGAAGTACAACAATAAACGGCACCCCATTGCGCCGTGCATCCCGCACTTGCCAGCTGCCGATGAAAAGGTCAAAGGCCAGGTAATGGACCCATCCCGCTAACACCAGCCAGCGATCAGTAAACAGCAGCATTACGTTGCTGAGAGAGTTGAATCCGCCCCGGTGACCACCCCAGTGGGTCGCGATCAGGACCGTGTAGAGGCCACACAGAAGAGCCGGAACCAGCAGTCCCGTGATGAGCGATGAGATCATACGCGAGGCACGAGCAGAAAACCCGGTGACCGCCAACAAAAGCCAGCCTGCCAGCGCCATGCTGTTCGCAAGCCGAAAGAGCGAATCTGCAGTCATGAGTACCCTTCCTTACGTTTGAAAATGACCACGGCAACCGCTGTAAGCATAAGCCACAAAGCAAAGCTTTCGACGGTTAAACGATCTGGCTGCACAATCGGCTGCCCTCGAAATGCCTGCCAGAGCAGCAGCAAAAAAAGCATCAGATAGCTGGCCGCGAGCGAAAAAACAAGATGACGTTGCATCCCCTGCGGCAAACCTCGACGGGCTATCCACCAGGCCAGCAGCGGCAACACCTGCAAACCATGCATACCAATAAAGTGCGCGATGCGCAGATCGCCGTGTTCAACGCTCCAGCCGATCACCGGTAATCCGCGGCCCCCATCCGGAGCACCCACGGTATGCGCCCCCACAATCGGCATCCGGCCAGTGGCGTGCGCTTCTGCCAGTTGCCGCGAACTCGGCATGGTCATCAGTCCCCCTGATCCGGTGCCAAATAGTGCCAGCACCATGCCCAGCCGAAGCGACCATCCCCAGGCAGAGCCGGCAAAAGGCTGGCGGAAAAGAACGATCGTCAGCAGCAGCATCGACAGCCAGATGCAGGCAATGCTCAACCCCATAACGGCATAGACCATGGCGTCAAAGTGGGTGCCGTTGTTGAAGTGACTCGTGGTTCCACGCGCCGCTTGCATGTCGATCAGAGCAATCTCCAAAAACAATCCCGCGGCGAGCAGGATGTCCAGCGCACGCACGAAACGCGGCCAGATGGTGATCGATGCAATGCAGTAGGCAAAACTCCAGGAGGCGATCATGGTGGAGAGCGCGAATTTTGCCGGCTTGAGCCAGGCCGGTACTCCCGAAATCATCCGGCGGTCCACGACCAGGCCAACAAGGCAGAAAACCAAATCGACTGCCATGACGAAGCCCACGATGGTGAGCGCCGGTGCTGCCCTTCGCAACCTTGTCAGCAAGATATCCATGTGAAAGAGATTAACATAGATGTTAAAAAGATTCACATCAATGTAGAATTACGATCGTGACCCCCTCCAGGAAGCGCCCTTACCATCACGGAGATCTGCGAACCGCCCTGATCGAGGCCGCGCTTTCGCTGGTCGAGGAGCACGGCGTGAAGGGCCTGGCTTTGAGCGATGCGGCGCGGCAGGCCGGTGTGAGCGTGGCTGCCCCCTACCGTCACTTCAAAGACAAAGAGGCGTTGTTGGCCGAAATTGCCGCGGAAGGCTTTGTCTTATTCCGCGATGCGCTGGCGCGGGCGGCGCAGAGCAATCCCAAAGATAAGGTCCAACGCCTGGTGGAGATGGGCGTTGCCTATGTCGACTTCGCGCTCGAACACCGGTCCCACTTCAAGGTGATGTGGGAGAGCGGAATTCCCAAGGAGCAATATCCAGATGTGGGAAAGGCCGGACACGAAGCGTATTTGCTTTTAGAAAAAGCGGCGATCGACCTCCTGCCGGGGGCGTCACCAGGACGCCAGCAAGCCTTGGTGGCTGCAGCCTGGAGCATCGTTCACGGCTACGCCAGCCTGACGCTGGAGAGCGCACTTCGCGTGGCCCCGGCAGCCGGAAACGATAAGAAGCAGCTACGGCAGGCGCTTCATCTGCTTTTAGATCAGTTCGCCGCCTGACGCCTACGGCATGTAGAAAACTTCGCGCAGCATGGGAAAACGCTCCCCAGGGCGCAGCGGATCCAGAGGCGCAAAGTATGGAGCCATTGCCTGCTGCCAGCGAGTATTGACCGGATCGGCTTCGATGCGCGCCCAGGTCTCCTCGAAATTCTCTACACGCATACTCAGGATGAGAAGCTGGTCGCGGCGGAAGATGGAGTACTCGGAGATACCGGCGCGCTTGAGCAGCGCCAGCATCTCCGGCCACACTTCAGCATGAGCTTTGTCATACGCCTCTTCCGTGCCGGGGCGCAGATGTAGAAGGAACGCGACCCTTTGCATTAATCCGGTTGGGGAACAAGGCGAAGGTAGGGTTTAGGTGATTTCCAGCCGTCGGCATATTTCAGTTTGGCTTCCTCGTCCGTGACCGAAGGCAGGATGATGACATCGTCGCCCTGCTTCCAGTCCGCAGGAGTGGCCACCTTGTGCCTGGCGGTAAGCTGCATGGAGTCGATGACCCGCAGCAGTTCTGGAAAGTTGCGGCCAGTGGTCATGGGATAGCTGAGGTGGAGCTTGATCTTCTTGTCCGGACCGATGATGAAGACGGTGCGCACCGTGGCATTGTTGGCAGCCGTCCTGCCTTCTGATGTCTCTCCGGAATCGCCGGGCAACATGTCGTACAGCTTGGCCACCTTCAGCTCGGTATCCCCGATCATGGGGTAGTTCACCTTGAAGCCGCCAGTTTCTTCGATATCGACGGCCCATTTACCGTGGCTGCTGACCGGGTCAACGCTCAAGCCAATCACTTTGGTGTTGCGCTTGCGGAATTCGCCTTCCAGGCCGGCTACGCTCCCGAGTTCTGTGGTGCAGACCGGGGTGAAGTCTTTGGGGTGAGAAAAAAGAATGGCCCAGCCGTCGCCGATCCACTCATGAAAGCGGATCGTACCCTGGGTCGTTTCAGCCGAAAAATCGGGGGCTGTGTCATTGATTCTGAGGGACATGCTGCGTCTCCTGTTTTCTGGCTCTTTAGACTCAGCCCTGATTTTAGCAGGCAAACTGCGGCGGGCGCGCCGTCAGCAACAGCAGGAAGGCGCCGAGGCAGATGGGAGAGCGTCTACAGGTTCAACGACGAACTACTCGTGCGTGCTTTTCTCTGACGATGGACTATTTGTTTGGGCCGCCAGAACAGGGATGCGGAGTTGCTGACCTGTCTCGATGTGATCAGGATCGCTGAGGTTGGGGTTGAGCTGCTGAATTTGCCGCAAGATCTGTGCCGTGCAATTGCCGAATTTTTCGGCACAGATCCCCAGCAGGGTTTGCCCCGGAGTCACATTCACCAGGTCGGCAGAATCCGTCCACTGTGGGGTTCGCTCACTGAATAAAGGTGAAGAACGGGGGAGGGCCAGAGACGCCGTTGTGTCTGCTTGCACGGCGGGCGGCTGGCCCGCGGGCAAAGCGGCCCGCGGCGCCGGTACCGGCGTAGGGGTGTCGACGGTTGCAGAAAGTGGTGGCTCGGAGGCCATAGAGACGGGGGGCTCAGGAGCCGTTGCGGCCGGGCCTGCGGGCACGGAAGTCACAGCTGCGGGTTGCGCAGCGGCCGGTTGAACCGCCCATTGACGAGCCGCCAATAACGCCACGCCGACGGCAAGCAAAACTACGGCGGCGACTGCCACCTTCGGCAGCCACTTTGCAGACGGAGAGGCAGACCTCGATGAAGAGAAAGTTGGGACAGCCTGGAGGGTAACCCTCTCATGCGTGGGCTGAGGGTGCGAAAACCGTGGCCGTAATTGCCCAATATCCAGATCAGCCGTAACTTGGCGAATGATCTCGCGGTCGATTGGTTGCTCCTGCAGTGCCGCTCCCAACGATAGAGCATTGAAGCAAAGGTTGTTGATATTCCGCGGAATACCCTCGCTCGCTTGCGTGATGAGGGCCAGCGCGTCTTTCGTAAACAGCGGCGTATCGGAGGCATATCCAGCTACCCGCAGCCTGTGTGCTACATAAAGCGCTGTCTCTTCTGCAGTAAAGGGATTTAGACGAGCGAATATGGAAACCCGCTGCCGCAGTTGCACCAATTCTGGTGAACCTATGTTCTCTGCGAGCTGCGGCTGACCGGCAAGAATGATCTGGATTAGCTTATCGCTGGCGGTCTCAAAATTCGACAACATCCGCACCAGCTCGAGAACGGAGTCATCGAGATTTTGCGCCTCGTCGATGACCAGCACCACCCTCCTGCCCGCGCTGTACTGCTCAGCCAGCAGATTCTTGAGCCTGATTTGCATTTCCACCAGGCTTGCGCGCATGTCCGGAGCGCCCAGGCCAGAGAGCAGAGCGCGCAAAAGATCCACTGGAGTGGAGATGGTTTGAAATAAAAATACGAGGCGGGCTCTTTCCCGAAGAATATCCAGCGTTTGAAAGAGCAGTGTGGTCTTGCCCAATCCCGGCCTTGCAATGAGCGCGACAAACCCGCATCCGGACTCGATACCGTAGATGACTGAGCTGAGGGCGTCTTTCTGCGTCGAGGTCAGAAAAAGGTAGCGGGAATCGGGTGTGACGCCGAAAGGCTGTTCCTTCAGTTTGTAGTATTCAAGGGCGGTCATGTGTGGGGGTCCTCTTCTCCACAACTCGACCCGAGCTGTGGGAACATTGACTGCTGGTTCGCGGAGCACCGCCCTTGGGTATGCCGAAGCATAGCTCAAGGGGAGGTAGCCTCTGCGGAGGCACTTGGCGTGTGTTGGGGCCCTCGGCATTGTCTTGCGCAGATGATGCGCAGGCCAACCGATGTACAGACGAGTCGCGGGAAAATTGCTAAAGGCCTTAGTTTTGCTTCCGGTGCGCTCCACGGGCTCCCCATCCACAAACAGCGGCGGGAGCAGCGATCACCAGGATCGAGGTTGCAACTACTTGTCGACCGTAACTTGACTCCGTCAGAATAGCACGGGGTGGCCCTGTGGAATTATTGTACCTTTGCGACCGCTACAGAATGCAATTTTCATGCGATAAAAGCGTGCGCAATCCGCCAAGATTAAGCGCGTTTAATTACCAATGGGTCTTACTGTGGGACCGTGGTTTTCCTGCTGCGCTGGAATCTGAGCATAACTTAAGAGCTAAGTAGAGTTATTCGGGTTGCCTATAAGTAGACCCATTGTTTGAAGCTTGGATCGCAGAACATCCCAACCGCCTTCTTGAGGAACCAGCCGCTGATGGACGGGCGGGTAACCACCAGATCGGCGAACGCTTCGCGCGGACTGCAATAGCGCTCGAGGAGCGCCGAGCATCCGCCGACAAAAACAATGTATTTCTGACCTACGCTAATTTCATACTCGAGTAAAAAAGCCCTCATCACTGCTGACAGCGACTCGCGCATAAACGTGGAGTGGTTCAGCTGCACATCGATGTAGGTGGTTCCGTTTCGCCGCCATCCACTCAGAATGCTGAGCCAGGTGCCGTCCTTCGATCTGAGGCCCATGGCAAACGCACCTTCGTGGGTGTGCAGCATTTTTCTCAGGCCTTCGAAGTACCACGTGGACCTCGCGGGCATGGAGGATCGGGAGCGTAAGTAGCACATGGCCGCGAACGCCTCTTCGGGCGCGACGCCGGGGAAGAAGTCTGGCCGCAGGTTGTTTTCGAGCTGTCGTCGTTTTGCCCTCAGGCTCCTTCTGGTGCGTAGTCCAAAGCTTGCGAGCATTTCCTCGTAGGTTTCCGCTAGCACCAGCCGGTGCTGTACAGTCCGCTCGACAAACTTGCTGCGTAGACCGGACGTTTCGAAGTCGACCAGCAGCGCAATTCTTGAGGTCTTCGCTCGAACTCGAACGGTATGAAATTTCTTCTGCACGTTGACCAGTTCTTCGATGGCGCAACGAAGAAAGGTTTCTCGCTCCTGCACTGGTGCAATCACCAGCCCCTCTCCCATGGGATCTCCGGCACAGGCGAGCCCGGAACCGACCCCTGCAAAGCACACCTGGTGGAAGAAGGCCGCCGCGACCAGTTCCGACTCGGCGCGAAAAACCACCACAACGGGACGGCGATTCTGGGGGTCTTTGCAAGCCAGGAAATAGTCGATATCGGTGGTGATGTCGTCTTGTTGGTGGCAGCGCAGGCGTAGTTGGTGCAGTTCCTGCTTGATGGACAGGATCTGCTCAACACCCACGAACAGATCGGTGGAGAATTGGGCGGCAGAGGGGGCAGCAGAACCAAGGACCAACAGAATCGGTGGATCCATGCGCTGAGGTAACTCAGCAGCGGAGGCATTCGACAGGGCAGGGCTGAAGTGCATGCGATTCCTTCCAGTATTCGCAATTCAGGCGATGCTTTCACGGCGCGTGTTTGTATTCCTTTTTTGCCGTGACGCCAGGAGTATAGGTCCCCAGCAGGGCGTGCTGGAATTGCGCTTCTGTGGGAAGGTGATGGGTGCCTAGGTGTAGTGCCGCCGGGACTGGTGGGGTGATAGTTCGGGGTTAAGCAATAGAACGGGTGGGTTTAAAGAACCTGCATTACTTTAGTCAGGGCGTACCCTCGAGTTTTCAACGTTTTTTGAGCGCCAAACCTTTGTTGCAGGCTGCGGCTATGCCAATCCGCTGCGTAGCCCCGGACTTCAGCCCGGGGGAGGGGGTTTTGCAACCCGCGAGAACGCTCGGTATAAAGTTGGGGCTTTAACCCTGGTACTTTTACTTCCCCAGTCAGCCGTTAGCCGCTTGTGAATAGGGCAAGCCACCTGGCGGGAAGAGTTTCACCACCCGTGGACCCGATGCAGAATGAGACTGGGCAGCAGCGAGAGCGGGCCGATGCGAGAAGGCGAAGGCGGCAAGGCCGAGTCGATCTTCGACCTTGAGCTTGGTGAATACCGCGGTCAAGTGGTG
>CAZSUK010000262.1:0-2633 GCA_964609355.1 uncultured Acidobacteriaceae bacterium
TGCAGGCAGGTATGCACGCCTGAAGGCGTGCTCCTCCCGTGAGTAGCGGGCCGGAGATCAACTAGAGACGCAATGCCGAACATACGCGACATCCGAACCCGCATCCGCAGCGTGAAGAGCACGCGGCAAATCACCAAGGCCATGAAGATGGTGGCTGCGGCCAAGCTGCGCCGCGCCCAGGAGCGGGCGCTGGCATCGCGCTCCTATGCGCAGATGCTGGTCAACGTTCTGCGCTCGACCATGAGTCGCGCGGACGTCAACGATCCCAAGACCGGACGGCCTTGCAATCCTCTGCTGGCGGTCCGCCCGGAGCAGAATATTCTGCTGGTGCTGGTTACGGGCGATCGCGGACTGGCTGGCGCCTTCAACTCCAACGTGCTGAAGGCGACCACGAAGTTCATCGATTACTTCGGCGACAAGAACATCGACGTGCTAGCCATCGGCCGCAAAGGCCGCGACTTCCTGCGCCGCCGCTATCCTGCCGGCAAGATGGGCCAGGAGCGCGCTGGACGCGTGCAGATTGTGGGCGAGCACCTGAGCATGCTGGCCAAAGTGGACTACGAATCGGTCAACGAAATTGGCGAACGCATTGCCAAGGAGTACATGGAAGAAAAGTTTGACTCCGTATACCTGGTCTTCAATGAGTTCAAGTCGGTGATCGCGCAACGCTTGATTGCGCAGCGCATTCTGCCGGTGCAGGAGCTGGGACGCCGCGAAGTCGCGTTAACAGAAGAGTTCACCGTGGAAGAGCGGGAGCGCATGGGCGAAGCCGCTCGCAGCGCAGGCATCAGCACCAAGGCTCCGGAGCCGACACCGGCGGAGACAGACGCCAGCCAGTTTGCGACGCAGCCGGTCGATTACATCTACGAGCAGCCGCCGGCAGAAATTTTCGCCGACCTGCTGCCACGTTACATCACGTTCGAGATTTTTCAGGGATTGCTGGAGTCGGTTGCGGCTGAGAACGCAGCCCGCATGACGGCGATGGAGTCGGCGAGCAACAACGCCAACGACGTCATCGACTCCCTGACGCTGACCATGAACCGAGCCCGCCAGGCGACGATTACGAAGGAAATTATCGAGATCGTCAGCGGAGCCGCCGCGCTTTAGAGCAGTTGTCGGTTGCCAGTTGTCAGAACGCGCCCAAGAAACTGAGGTATGGCCTGTGGCGGCCAATCGTTATCAGGATCTTAGGGCGTGGCAACGCGCGATTGAGTTGGCCGAACGAGTGTATGCAGTAACCTCGACTCTGCCGCAGTCGGAGATGCATGGGTTGAAAAGTCAGATGCGGCGTTGTGCTGTATCGGTGTCGAGCAACATCGCCGAGGGGCAGGGTCGCTCGACTCGAGGGGAATTTCACCAGTTTTTGGGTCACGCACGCGGTTCGCTGTATGAACTGGAGACCCAAACGGGTAATTGCGGCAAGACTTGGCTACATAGAACGGTCAGATCGGGATTGTTTGTTAGAAGAATCGACGGAACTTGGCCGCATGCTCAACGCGCTGATCGCATCGCTGAAGCCAGCGGCTGTTCGGCAAAACTGACAACCGACAACTGACAACGGACAACTTCTTATGGCAGAGAACATCGGACACGTTATTCAGATCGCAGGTCCCGCGGTGGACGTGCAATTTTCAGAGTCGGCGCTGCCGCCCATTTATTCGGCGCTGCGCGTCACCAGCGAAGGCTTCACTGTCCCGCATCCGCTGGACGTCATTCTGGAAGTCGAACAGCAGCTGGGCGAAGGCCGTGTGCGCTGCGACGCCATGGAGCCCACCGAGGGCATGGTGCGCGGCATGAAGGCCATCGATCTCGGCGGCCCCATCACTGTTCCCGTGGGTCGCGAGACGCTGGGCCGCGTGCTGAATGTCATCGGCAACCCGGTGGACAAGCTTGGTCCGGTGAACGCCGCCAAGCGTAATCCCATTCATCGCCAGGCGCCGGCATTCGACGAACAGTCCACAGAGATGGAAATGTTCGAAACCGGGGTGAAGGTCATCGACCTCATCCAGCCCTTCCTGAAGGGCGGCAAGATCGGCCTGTTCGGCGGCGCCGGCGTGGGCAAGACCGTCATCATTATGGAGCTCATCAATAACGTCGCGCTGAAGCATGGTGGATTTTCCGTGTTCGCCGGCGTGGGTGAGCGTACCCGTGAGGGCAACGATCTCTGGCTGGAAATGCAGGAGTCGGGCGTGGTCAACATCAAGGAGCCGTCGAAGTCGAAGGCTGCCCTGATTTATGGCCAGATGACCGAGCCGCCCGGAGCGCGTCTGCGCGTGGCGTTGACAGCCCTGACCGTCGCCGAGTACTTTCGCGACGAAGAGGGTTCCGACACGCTGCTCTTCATCGACAACATCTTCCGCTTCACCCAGGCGGGTTCGGAAGTATCGACGCTGCTGGGCCGCATGCCTTCGGCCGTGGGATACCAGCCGAACCTCGCAACGGAAATGGGCGAGTGGCGGGGGCGCATTACTTCGACCAAGAAAGGCTCGGTGACCTCGGTGCAGGCGATTTACGTGCCTGCCGACGACTTGACCGATCCGGCGCCGGCCACGACCTTCGCTCACCTGGATGCGACCACCGTGTTGTCGCGCCAGATCTCCGAGCTGGGTATCTATCCCGCCGTCGATCCGCTG
>CAZSUK010000263.1:0-4627 GCA_964609355.1 uncultured Acidobacteriaceae bacterium
ACCAGTTCCTTTTCGCTGAGCGGGTTGAGCCGGTAAACGCGGCAGCGGGAAAGTAGTGCGGCGATCACTTCAAAAGACGGGTTCTCGGTGGTTGCCCCGATCAGGCGGATGGTGCCCCGTTCCACATAAGGCAAGAACGCATCCTGCTGGGCCTTGTTGAAACGGTGAATCTCATCGATGAAGAGAATGGTGCGCGACCCGAAGCCGGCAGCCTTCTCCGCGTCCACCATCACTTGCTTGATTTCCTTGATGCCGCCCATCACTGCGGAGAATTCAATGAAGCTGGCCCGGGTAACCTCAGCGATGATCTTGGCCAGCGTCGTCTTGCCCACACCGGGAGGTCCCCACAAAATCATGGATCCTGCGTCGTCCCGCTCGATTTCCACCCGCAGAGGTTTGCCTGGACCGAGCAGGTGCTCCTGGCCTACATAGTCGTCCAGGGTGCGAGGACGCATTCGCTCGGCGAGCGGAGCCCCACGGGAAGTCTTCAGGGTGCTTTCGTCGGGAATCTGGCTAAACAGGCTCATGTATCTATTTTGCGCTGACGCATGGCTTCGTACAGCAGTACACTTCCCGCGATGGCCGCATTCAGGCTTTCCACCGCTCCGGGAAGGGGAATGGTCACGCGTGCATCGGCTTGGGCGATCCAGTCGTCGGGCAGCCCGGAGCCCTCGTTCCCTACCAACAGGGCACTTGGGCCGCGCAGATCGGCTTCGCTGTCGCCATCCCGCGCCACCGCGGCGAAAATCCGTACCCCATGCCCACGCAGGGTGGCAAAAGCCTCCTCAGCGGTCAGCGTTACCACCGGCAGCCGGAAGGCAGATCCTGAAGACGCACGCAACGTCTTGGCGTTCCACAGGCTCACGGTGCCGGGGAGGAGGATCATCCCGGTGGCGCCAAACGCTTCCGCCGAGCGCACCAACGTTCCCAGGTTTCCTGGATCCTGCAGGCCGGCCGCGATCACCACCAGTGGCACGCCGTTCAACATTGCCTCGACTGTGAACTGCGGCGCTTCCACCAGGGCGGCGATCCCCTGGGGATGTTCGGTTAGGGTGGCACTCTGAAAGACCTCCTCCGTCACCATCAGGACTTCGGCATCCCCGACCGCCAGGTGTTCCAGTAAGCCCTCGCTTCCGTCACGCACAAATACGGTGTGCAGTCTGAGGCCGCTCTTTACTGCTTCCTCGGTTAGGTGCAAGCCCTCGACCGCGATATGGGGAGACTTGACACCGCGTGCCAGGCCCGCGCGCAACTCTTTAATGCGGCTATTCTGCCGGCTTTCGACTCGTCGCGGAGCAAGAGACTTCATCGTTGGTGAGCTCTCCGCGATTGTAACCGCGACCAGCCAAGCGGTCGCTTAGGCCGGAACCAGACTCGCCGTGCGCGTTACCGCGATCACACTGATGTCGTCCTGCTGGCCAAAGCTTTGTGCTGTAGCCGCCAGCTTGGATGCGGTCAGCCGCGACTGCAGCTATTCCTGCACCCGGGCACCGGGCACGGAGGCAATGGACTCAGGCAGGCTGATCCGTTTGAGCAGAGGCAACGGGACTGAAAACAAGGCAGGCCAGCAGTGTCAGCAGAAAACGGGAGCGATTCATCGAGCGGAACCTTTCCCCCATATATCCGATGCAAGCACTATACAGAAAAGGCTTTAGAGTGAGGCACCGCAGAAGGTGTCCACCCCGGGACGCGGTTCTGGTAGTCTCGATGAGATTGCACCAAATCTGTCCTGGGTGGGGTTATCTTGTTAGCAGAGCTACTGCGTGTGCATCCGGACGAACCGGAGCAGGATCGGGTCGACTACATCGCCGGCTGCCTGCAAAGCGGCAAGGTGGTGGGGATTCCCACCGATACGTTCTATGGTTTAGCGGTCGACCCCGTCAATCTGCGTGCGGTCGAGCGGATTTACGAGATCAAGACCCGGCTCAAGCACAAGCCATTGTCTCTTCTGATCGCAAGCGCGGCCCAGGCCTATGGTCTGGCGCGGGATCTCGATACCCGATTTGACCTTTTGGCCGACCGTTTCTGGCCTGGTCCGTTGACCTTGATTGTCCGCGCCGGCTCGCGGCTGCCCTTGCGTTCTACGGCCAATACGGGCAACGTGGCCCTGCGCGTTCCCGACGCTGCGATACCGCGGGCGATTGTCGAAAAGTTAGGCTTGCCCATCACTGCGACTTCCGCTAACCTGCAGGGCTTACCCGAATGCAACTACGCTTCCTGTGTGCGCGATCAGATTGGGGATCGCATTCCGTTGATCGTCGATGGCGGTGCCACCGGTCGTAGTGTGGCGACGACGATTGTCGACCTTTCCGTTGACGGTCCCTGGCAGATCCTGCGCGAGGGTGCTATCCCTACCCACGAGATTGCCCTAACACTCCAGCGCTGAGCGGATGCGATGCCGTCGACCACCAAGAACGGAGCATTGCCCACCACCCGGCGTCTGCTTCGCTGGCTGCTGGCCGCGGGCTTGTTTTGCATAGTCGGCTGGTTTCTTTGGGTCTACGGGCAGATTCATTTCTACGCCACCCATGATGAGGCGCGTCCCGCGGACGCGATCGCGGTATTTGGCGCGGCGGAATACGACGGTCGTCCCTCGCCGGTGTTGCGAGCCCGTCTTGATCATGCGTTGGCTCTTTATCGCGAACGCCTGGCGCCGCTGGTGATTACGCTGGGAGGTGGCGGCGACGCCCACGATTCTGAAGGGGGCGTGGGCCATGATTATCTTCTTGCCCACGAGGTCCCGGAGGACCAGATTATTGCCGAGACGCAGAGCACGAATACCGAAGAGTCCGCGGCTCGGCTGGCTGCGATCGCGCGCGAGAATCATCTCAACCGGATTCTTGCTGTCTCCGATGGGACTCATTTGTTCCGCATCCGTGCTCTTTCCACCAGCATGGGGTTGACGGTATTCACTTCGCCTCGTGCCGAGGCTCGGCCTCTGGGGTTCTGGGATTCCGCCAGGCGGCTGATGCATGAAATGTTCAGTTACACCCTCTGGCGGATGAAGGTGCTTTGAGGGCAAAGCTCCGTTCTCACAAAAATGAACTTCAGACCTTAACTACGTGCGTTCTCTCAAAAATCAAACTCTCGACCGTAAACAAATGAGTGGGTGGCCCAGGTCTCGCTTTTGAGACCTGGGTTTCTCCGAGACCGGCGTTGCTACCGGAAAACCCAGGTCCCAGAAGCGAGACCTGGGCCACCCACTCATCTCTCCGTGTCTAGAGAAATTGTTTTCGGTGAAGGGATCTGCTGTTCTCTACTGAACCGTAACCGTCACCGCTACGTTAACAGTCTGGCTTGCCGCGCCTTGTGAGCTGACGACAACGGGAACAGTGTAATTCCCCAGCGGAGCGTCGTGATCCCCGCGACCGCCGCATCCACCCAGCGCAGCGATGAAGGCAAAACAGACACAAAATAATGCCAGCCGCCGCTTACGGCGTCCAAGGGCCAACAGTCCAGCAAAAGCAGGTACCCAAAATGCGGCCGCCATCGTCGTCGCCGGAACCGCGGCACTGTTGATCGTAAGTGTGCTGTTAACAGCCGCGCCGGATGAGTTCAGAGTGATGGACGACGGGGCGAAGGTACAGGAAAAAAACTGCGGTAGAGTTCCACAGGAAAAATTCACCGGGCCAGTGAACCCGCCTTGCGGTGTGACGTTTACGGTCACTGTTCCCGTGCCGGCAAATTCAATGGAAAGATTGCTCGGGTTTACGGTCGTGGTGAACCCTGGGCTGGCAATTGTTTCCGTCAATGGCTGCGAGGTGCTTCCCGTATAGTGTGCGTCTCCGGCATAAACCGCCGTGATCGTAAAAGCTCCGGTCGTGCTGAAAGAGGTAGCGAGAGTGGCCACGCCGTTGGCGAGCGTGCCGGTTCCGATGGAGGCGGTTCCGTTATAGAAGGTTACCGTGCCCGTCGGCACTCCTCCGGCGCCTGAAACGGTGGCGATGAAGGTAACGCTCGTCCCGATTCCCACGTTTTCCGCGGAAGAAGTAAGTACCGTGGTGCTCGCAACCTTCGACACCCCTGGCGCCACGGTCAAAGAGAAGGACGCGGTTGCGGTCACCGGTGTGCTCTCTGCGTCGGCAACCTGAACCGTGAAGGTGGAAGTGCCGGCGGTTGTGGGAGTTCCAGAGATCACCCCGGTGCCGGGGGCCAAAGATAACCCCGCAGGCAGGCTGCCGGAGGTGACGCTCCACGTGTAGGGTGCGATTCTGCCCGTGGCCGCAAGTGTTTGCGAGTACCCAATGCCCACTGTGCCCGGAGCCAGAGTGGTCGTGATGATCGACAGCGTTGACCATTGCGGCGCGTTCACCAGGGCGTAGACGTTGGGGGTGCCCAAGCCGGTGGCGAGATCATAGCCCGGGGTGGCCGCGAAGGCGGGTGCAGTGGCGTTGTCGGCGGTCGAGAGCACTCCATAATAATTCGGAGTGGTAGTCAGAGAGCTTCCCGATCCGGTGACAGTAATTTGGTAACCGTAGCAGTTTTCATAATCCGATGCCGGATCTGTACTGGTATCGGTGAACACGCCTGCAGCGGTGGCGCTGCCGGTGCAGGGAACTGAGGTCGTCGCTGTTAGGAATGGGGTTTGCTTCTGGGTTGCCGGGTCAGGGTTGGGCGTCCCACTGAC
>CAZSUK010000264.1:0-4591 GCA_964609355.1 uncultured Acidobacteriaceae bacterium
GGTGCTTGTTACTCATCCTGCCGTATTAATGGCGGCTGCCGTCGGCGAGCCGGATCGAGATAAGGGCGAGCTGCCGGTGGCCTACGTGCAGCTCAGACCCGGTACGTCCGCGACCGAGTGCGAGCTGCTCGCCCATTGCCGACGCGAAATCAGCGAGGCGGCTGCCACACCGCGACACGTCCGGGTCATCGAAGTCATGCCCCTGACCGCGGTTGGCAAGATCTTCAAGCCCGCGCTGCGCCGGGATGCCAGCGAGCGCTGCGTCCATCGCGTCATGAGCCAGATCGGACCGTGCGAGGGCGTGACAATAGATGTTACCGAACACGGCGGCGCCTTCTGCGTTGTCCTGCGGAGCGATGAGTCGAATCGAGAGGAGCTGGTGAACCGCATCCGTTGTGCGCTCGAGCATTACGCCTTCCGGGTCGAAGTCGCCAGCGACATTGGAATCCACCCTGCGAGCAATTGATCTTATATGAGCGATTCTCCTGACAGCACTGCCATCGATCCTCCAGAAGCCGATGCCCGTTTGCTGAATGAAATTCTACTTGGGCTTACCAGTGAGAAAAAGACGCTGCCGTCCAAACTGCTCTACGATGCGACCGGGTCCGAGCTGTTCCAACGCATTACCGAACTACCCGAGTACTACCTGACGCGAACTGAAAAGAAGTTGCTCGGGGTGCGCGCGGCCGACATCGTAGCCGCAGTGCCTCTTGAGGCCGGTCGCGAGCGCGTACTGGTGGAATTCGGGGCCAGCGACGAACGTAAAGCAGTCTCGCTACTCGATGCCGCGGGGAGTCATTTTTCAACGTATCTTGCAATTGACATTTCCCCGAGCGTTCTCGGACCCATCCGCACGCGCATGCAGCTGAGTCATCCCCACATCAAGGTGGAAACTTTGCTCGCCGACTTTTTGCAGCCCTTGGCGATCCCGGGAAGCTTCAGTGAAATGCATATGGTCGGGTTCCTGCCGGGAAGCACCGTCGGTCAATTAACCCCCGACGCCGTCATTCAATTTCTAGAGAATGTCCGACGCGCTCTTACGGGTGCGACCCGGCCAGCCTTCGTGATCGGCACTGACCAATGCAGGGATGTTGGACGCGTGTTACCCGCCTATGACGACTCCGCCGGCGTCAGCAGAGCGTTCAACCTCAACATATTGGCGCATATCAACCGATTGGCCGGCGGCGATCTGGATCTGAACAGCTTCGGACGCAAGGTGCTGTGGAATCCTCGCGAAGAACGAGTGGAAATGTATCTTGAAAGTCGCTTCGCACAGAGCGCGCGGATCGCAGGGCGTTCGATCCGCTTTGCCGAGGGTGAGAAAATCCAGACCGGAATCAGCTACAAATACGGAAAAGAGCGGTTCCTATCGATCGCCGCAGCCGCCGGCTGGAGTTCCGTCGGCTTCTGGGAAGATCCCGAGAAGCTGTTTGCAATTCACCTGCTTCAAGCACGCCAGCCAGTATGAAGGACGCTCATCCGATTCTGCTCCTCGTTCCCATCGCGGTTGGCTTCGCCGCCGTGATCTGCACGTTCCTCATTCACGCGTTGCCCTTGAGCGCGACAATCTCCTTTGTCCGCCGCGAAAAAAAACTCGGCCATCTCGGCCTCACCTTCTGGAAGGATATGGGGGTTGTCATGCGGACTATATTGTATGCGTTCGTGGCACACCTCATAGAGATGGCTCTCTGGGCCGCATTGTTCGTGGTATGCGGGGAATTTTCGGACTTCGCCACCGCCTTCTACCATTCCGCGGTTAATTACACATCCTTGGGGTATGGCGACATCATCATGAGTCCCACCTGGAAATTGCTGGGCCCCCTGGAAACGGCAGACGGAATGCTGCTATTCGGCGTATCGACCGCGATGATTTTCGCTGTAATTCAACGATTGGTCGAGGCCAGATTTGGGGAGCTCATGGAGTGAACACAACATCGTCAGCCAGTCGCACGCCGGCGAATTGCCAACGCATCGCGGGCGGAAAGAAATTCCGGTAGCTCCGGCGGATGTGACCGCGCGGAGTTACACAGGACCCGCCGCGCAAGACGAATTGTCCCGACATGAATTTGCCGTTGTATTCGCCTACCGCACCCGCGGCCGGGCGAAAGCGGGGATACGGCAGGAAGGCGCTACGGGTCCATTCCCACGCATCGCCGAACATTTGACGTGGCAGCTCGGCGCTGACGCTCGCCGGCCTCGGGCGCAGGTAACCGGAGTCGGCGAAATTTCCCGCAAGCGTGACTCCGCGCGTCGCGTTTTCCCACTCCATCTCCGTTGGTAGCCGCCGATGCGACCAGGTGGCAAAGGCGTCGGCCTCAAAATAGCTCACATGGGTAACGGGCGCGTCGAGGTCGAGTGGCTGGGCACCGCGAAGCGTCATCGTCCAGTACACATCGTCACGCTGCTCCCAATAAAGAGGCATTGTCCATCCCTGATCGCGCAAGGCTGCCCATCCCTCGGAGAGCCATAGCAACGGATCTCGATAGCCTCCGTCCACGATGAACTCGATCCACTCGCGATTGGTGACCGGTCGGTCCGCAAGGCGATACGGCTCGATGAATACGCTATGGCGCGGTCCTTCGCAGTCGAAGGCAAAACCGTTGCCCTCATGTCCGATCTCGACGAGCCCGCCGTCAAAGGGCAAATAGACCGGTGCGCGTACCGCCTGGCGCTCGAACAGAAGCGGCTCGGGTAGTTTGTAGGCAGGCTTCAATGGGTTTTGCGCAAATAAATGCAAAATGTCTGTGAGGAGCAGCTCCTGGTGTTGCTGCTCGTGATGACAGCCCAATTCCACGAGTTGCGTGATTCCCGCGGAAGCATTTTCTTGCAACAGCTTCTCAATGCCCGCATCGACATGCTGACGATAGGTAAGGATCGTCTCGAGCGTTGGCCGAGTCAGCAGGCCTCGGCGTGGGCGAGGATGGCGTGCGCCGACCGTCTCATAGTAGGAGTTGAACAAGAAATTAAAATGCTCGTCGAATATCCGGTACCCAGACAGATGAGGTACGAGCACGAAGCTCTCGAAGAACCACGTCGTATGAGCCAGATGCCATTTCGCCGGGCTGGCGTCAGGCATGGATTGCACCGTGGCATCAGCATCCGACAGGGGTGCGATCAACGCTTGGCTTGATTGTCGGACTGCGCGGAACAACTGCGTCAATTCCGCGAATTCGTGGGTCAGATGTGTGGTGTACGCAGAGTCCATCGATGTCACCTCAGTCGTGTCTTCATCAAAGAGGCCATGCAACGGCGCACGTCCTGCCTCAGCCGCACGACATGCTGAGCGATGCCTGTACGACACACCTATCCCAGATGAGTTTCCCTGCCGCCGACATGCTACTCGACCTAGCGCCGGACGGGTCGCCGATGCTATCGAGTATCCGGATGTCGGAATCTTCCGACAGGCGAAGGAATTCCCTGCGTAACGATCCAGGTAAAGCACGCAGTTCGTACTTGCTCCTTATAAAGAAGAATGCATACGGCGCCGATCAAACCGGATCCGGCAAGGCGAAGATATTGAACGATGGTATCGACCGGCACTTAAGTATCAGCGCGGGGGGCAAGCTGATAGCAAGTGTCCACCCGATATCAACGTGCTATCAGCGCAGCAAAGAAAACTGAGATATGATTGGGGCGCCTAGGGACGAGAGCCAACGATAGTTGCTACGGAGGCAGGGCATGAACAAGGTTACTCGCCGTTCGTTTGTTGCCGGCATCGGCGCAGCCTCGATGGTACCCGCGGCATCGGCTCTGTCCGAGGAACAGGCGCCCGCCGAAGCACCGCGCTTGTCTCATACTCCGCTCGGGAGCCGAGACGCTGCGCCCGTGGTGTACCTGTTTTTCAACGCGAGCGAGGCCGCCTTCATCGAAGCGGCCTGCGAGCGCCTCATCCCGGCCGATGAGCACGGCGCAGGCGCCCACGCCGCGGGTGTTCCCAACTATCTGGATAAGCAACTGGGGGGCGCCTGGGGTGCCGGCGAACGCTTGTACCGCAGTGGGCCCTGGATCCCCGGAACCGCATCGCAGGGCTACCAGTTACCCTTCACGCCGGGGGAGCTCTTTCACCAAGCGCTGCGCGCCGTCAATCACGACCTGGATTCTCGCGGCACTCCTTTTTCCAAGATGACCGCGGAGGCGCAAGATGCGTACCTCAAATCCCTCGAAGGCGGGAACGCAGACCTCAACGGCGTTCCGTCCGGCGTGTTCTTCGCCATGTTGCTGGAAATGACGATCGAGGGCTTCTTCAGCGATCCCGTCTATGGCGGCAATCGCGACATGGTGGCTTGGCGGATGATCGGTTTCCCGGGCGCCTATGCTGACTACTACGAATCGATCGATCGCCATGGCGTGAAGTTCGAACGGGAACCCATGAGCCTCGGGGAAGACGCTGAGCGCCATATTCATCCTGACCCCAACATTCCTGCGCACCTGTAATAGTCCATCGCATCGTCCCAGCGGACGTAAATCGAGGAAGGACCGTGGCACAACGCCTCAAGGAAGTCGATGTGGTGGTGATCGGGGTCGGCATGGTCGGCAGCATCGTCGCCAAGGAGTTGGCTGCCGCCGGCTACAAAGTCGTCGGTCTCGAGCG
>CAZSUK010000265.1:0-6774 GCA_964609355.1 uncultured Acidobacteriaceae bacterium
AAACCCTCAGGGCCCAACGATGGATTAATAAAGACAGTCGAGTCCCGGTAGAAGCGCGAAGGATCTGCCTGAAAACCGGCGAAATGAACATCCATTTGTCCGGCTTCTCGCTCGAGCTGCGCCCGGTACGGCCCCTCGCCAACAATCGTCAGCGACACATCGCCAACCTGTTCGATTGCCCGCAGAATAAACTGCACCCCTTTGTATTCTTCCAGCCGGCCGACGAAAAGAAGTCTGGGGCGCTCACTTACCGAAAAATTCTGCCGGAAGGTCAAAGGAGGCTGAACCCAATTGGCGATAACTCTGACCCGCGCCGCGGGAAGGGTCTTTCGAGCGATCTCGCCTACCGTTTCAGAAACACACACCACGTGGGAGGCGAAGCGCAAGGACTGGCGAGAAAAGAACCGCGGAAAAAATCGCGCCGGGTTGCGAAACCAGGAGTAGAGTTCCGTCTCAAAAGGGCCATGCATGGTATAGATCGTTTCGCAGCCCGCCACGCGCAGCGGTCCCAACAGTAAGGATTCGAAGTATCCGTTCAGTTGTACCTTGCGGATCCTGAAGCGCAACAGCAAGTAGGGAACGATGAAGCAGGCCAGCAGGAAGCGCAGGCCCTTGAACCATTTTGAGCCCAGCAGGGGCAGCGAAACGACGGTCATCCCGCGCGCTCGCAACTGCGAGGTTAGCCTTGGCAGGGAACAAACGGCATAACCCTGGATGCTGGGGCCGAGAATGCCGGCCAGGCCATCGAGGTAAGTCTCAACGCCACCGTAGTGCGAGCCCAAATCAATAAAGAGGACTCGTTCTGCCTTAACTCGGAAGTGTGATGGTTGCTGACCTAAGTTGACAGTACTTTTGGTGTATGCCACGTTTTAGCCTCGTATTGGCCACGGTAGAGCGAACAACGGAAGTTGATCAGTTCCTGGCCTCGCTCGAAGCCCAGGCGATTGCGGATGTTGAGCTCATCGTGGTGGACCAGAACGAAGACGACCGGCTGGTTCCTATTCTCGCAAGATGGTTGGCGCGGTTGAATGACACTAAAGTACTGCATGTGCGCAGCGACCGCGGTCTGTCACGAGCCAGGAATGTGGGCCTGCGGCATTGCAGCGGAGAAATCGTCGCGTTTCCGGATGATGATTGCCTGTACCCCGCGGACACCCTGTTGAACGTGGATGCATGGTTCCGCAGCCATCCCGGCTATCACATCCTGAGTCTCGGCTCCCGAGATCATTCCGGGGTTCCAAGCGGAAACAAGTGGTATTCCGACATCTGCGACCTGGCGCCCATCAATATCTTCAGGACTTCGCAAAGTTACACGTATTTTGTAAAGAGGACCTGGCAGTCGCAGTCCCTTCTCTTTGATGAGGGGCTTGGCATTGGTTCGAAGACGCGCTTCGGATCGGGCGAAGACACTGATTTCCTGCTGACGGCAATGCATCGCGGGATGAAGGGGCGTTTCATCGCCGGCTGGCATATAGTGCATCCCTGTAAGGACGTACGCCACGGCGGAATCACAGAAGAGCGCTTCTACAGTTACGGATTAGGCATGGGAAGAGTGCAAGGCAAGCACAGCCTGTTGTGGCTGTGGTTGGCCTTCCTCGGTTATGACTTCGGCCGGGCATTCGTTATGCTGTGTCTTGGTAAAAGGATGCGCGCCTCGCTGTGGTTTGCCCATGGCCGGGGTTTGATGGAGGCATACTATGCAGGCTGAGGGCTTGATCGAGAAGTCGTTCAAACCCTTTGAGAAAGGCTGCCTCACTGAACAGAGTTGCGCGCTGGCGCAGGGTTGCTTCATCAAATCGGGACTGGGTAGCTTCAAACCTTTGGATTCCCTCGCTTAGGCCGTCCTCGGTTTGTTCTTTGTAGAAAACCGCTGTCTGCTCGGTCATCGAATCCAATATGCCACCCTTCTTAATGGCGATCACCGGGCAACCGGCAGCAATTGCTTCCACCGGTACGATGCCGAAGTCTTCGACTCCAGGAAAGAGCAGAGCTTTTGCGCGAAGGTAGAAGTCAACTAGCTGCTTGTCGTCGGTGAAGCCGACGAAATCCACCGTTGCTCCGAGGTCGCGGGCCAGTCGCCGTAGTTTTTCTGTTTCCGGGCCAGATCCCACAATCTTGAGTGGGCGATCGAGGCGGGCACAGGCCCGGATGGCCTGATCCACTCGTTTATAGGGCACCAGTGCCGAGACGACAAGGAACCAATCTTCCGGTTGACGGCGAACGCCGGCAAAACGGTTTAGATCGACCGGAGGCGCCAACACCGCGGCCTCCCTGCCATAGCATCTGCGCACACGTTCAGCTACATAACTTGAATTCGCAATGAATAGATCGACTCGCTCGATTGTCGCCCGATCGTACCACTTCACCCATTGTAGAAGTGGTTTGAAGAACAGCCGAGATTTCAGCCAACCTACGCGTTCGGGGCCAAAGTATTCGTCGAACAGTTCCCAGGCATAGCGCATGGGGGTATGGATATAGCAGATGTGCAGCCTGCAGTGCTTGGGTCCGCGTCTCACCATCGACTTCGCCACCGCGTGGGATGTCGAAACCACAATATCGGCGTGTGACACCTTATTCGTTTCGGCGAATATGGGAAAGAACGGCAGATAGTGGCGATATTTCCTACGAGCGAACGGTAACTGTTGCAGAAGACTGGTATGGATCGACCGGCTGGTGATGGTCGCACTGACGGTGTCGGGATCGTGGATCAATGTCCAGAGGGGGGCCTCGGGAAATCGCCGGCAAAGCAGTTCCAGGACTTTTTCTCCGCCCCGCATCCCTGTCAGCCAATCGTGGGCGAGCGCAACCTGGTGTTTTCTTGGGAGTGGGGTATGCCGTTTCATTGGGTAGTCACACGAAGGAGTGATTACCACCGTACGTGCGGGTGAGTGCTTCTTCAATCACACGAAAGGCATAGAGACGCGACAGGCCTGTGGCTCATCTTAAGAAAAATGAAATGCTGCGGACGAACGTTGAGTGGGTTGTATCTGCTTGAGAATATTTCCGGGCTTTTACATGCCGCGTGGGAGAACTCAGTCCTGGAAGGGCACGGCTTCAGCCGTGGCGGAATAAGACGGCCATACCTGGCTTAGCCGTAAATTCTCTTATGAGCTAATAAAAAGACGCCCTCGCGGGCTAAACAGGCTGCTGAAAAACCTATTTTGTATCAGGGTACGACCTTAGTCTTTCCCATCCCGCAACCATTCCAACCTGAGCCGCCCCACTGCTACTCCTGAATACTGGACTTCCTCGACCACCGATGAGAATCAGCGGCCGTTGCATTTAGCTGCGGATCGCGATAGGGCGCTGTCGAGACGAAGACCCGATGGTGGAGAAGCTCCTGGGACAATTAGTGAGTGGCGGCGATCGCGGCCGGTTGGGTTGGATCCGTGCCTGTGGTTGCGGTCGCCACCGGGTCGAGCTTTCCGTTCACGGTGGCGTCGAATTTAAACATCTGCAAGTCGCTATTGCCGCCGGAGCCGTTTTGTCCGGAATTGATCACCGCCACAAATTGCTTCGAATTGTCATTGACGATGCCGATCGGCTGCAGCCCTCCGGAGCTGAAGGGGGATCCGGCAACCGCGGTCAATTTGCCCGAGGCCGCGGTGAGGGTGAAGGCGCTGATGTTGTTGCTGCCAAAGTTAGCCACATAGACATAGCTTCCCGTGGCGTCCAGGCTCACGGCTCTCGGTCCTGTGCCAACCGCGTAGGGCGAACCGCTGGTTTCGCTTAGCGATCCCCCGCTGCCGATACTCAAAACTCTCAGCCCGGTATTGGTCTCGGCCACAAACAGAAATTGAGAATTCGGATCACTTGCGATCCCCTGGTCAACCGGACTGGTCGATTTGCTGAACGGGAAAAGCAGTGTGGGTGTGGCGCCTGCGGAGAGCGCGCCGCCCGAACCAAGCGTCAGCACCTGCACGCCCAACGCGCCGAGCGATGCGTAAACATAGGAGTTATTCGGAGTGATCAACAACCCCGTAGGGACAACTACTGTTGGCGTAGAAGCATTACCAGTGTAAAGCGCCAGAGGGGAACCGGCGACCGCGGTCAAGAGCCCGGTCGAGGTGTCGATGGTGTAAATGCCGATGGCCTGTACCTGCTGCGCAGTCGAAATGCCCACCGCCAGCAAATAGTTCCCCGTGCTGTCTACCTGCATAGCCGTGGCGACCATATCGTCTGCGGCCACGGAGCCATCATTTTGAACCGTAATCGAACCGTTGCTATTAATCCCGTAGACAAATATGCCGGCGGTCGTTCCGGCATAGAGAAAAGTGTTCGCCGGAGTTACTGCAAGCGATGCCGCGGCGACCGAGTTGTTGTAAGGGGAACCGTTCAGGACCGATAAAGCTCCGGTACTGGCGACGCCGAAACCGGCGAAGAACGTGTCGTTGCCGTTGGCCACGTAAAGATAGTCGCCTGTGTTGGTGCCTCCACCGCCGCTATTTGTTTGAGGAACAAAAAAACCACCACAACCCGAGAGCCCTAGCAGCAAAAAACAACACAAACCCAGTAATCGGCGCATCAATGTCCCTTACGCAATCTCAAACCACCAGACGATGAAGCGCTGGCATCCGCTCGGTAAAAGTACTCAGAAGAACTCCATTATACTTTCCCGATGCGTTCGTTATCCAAGGCACTTCTGTATGCGATGTGGGTGGTGGCCGTCTGCGAGGGTCAAATCAGGAAACCCATTCCGGCAGAGCTTTGCGCACCCTGCATCCACGCAGACATGAACTTTCTTGCCTCCGACGAACTGCAGGGGCGCGGGAGCGGTACCCGTGACGAGCATCTGGCGGCACTCTACGCCGCCTCGCTGTTCGCGAGCTTTGGTCTCGAGCCGGGTGGCGACGACGGAACCTTCCTCCAGAAGGCGCCGCTGCCTGCAACTTTTCCGCCCGAGATTGCTCGCCGTCTCGTCGGCTTCGCTCAGGTACCGAGAAAAACGACCTGGAACGTCGTCGCCATTCTGCAGGGAACGGATGCAGGCAAAGAAGCGATCCTGCTGACTGCGCACCTGGATCATTTAGGAATTGGCCCGGCGAAAAATGGAGACCGGATTTACAACGGCGCCGACGACGATGCTTCTGGCACCACCGCGGTCATTGAGTTAGCACGGGTATTCGCCGCAGCGCCGCGGCCCGTTCGCACGCTGATCTTCGTGCTCTTTGGTTCGGAAGAGCTCGGAGGTTACGGAAACCGATATTTCCTTGCGCATCCCCCAATACCGCTTGACCGCATCATTGCCAACCTGGAGTTTGAAATGATCGGCCGTCGCGATTCCGCTTTACCCCGCGACGGACTATGGCTCACGGGGTACGAACGTAGCGATCTCGGCCCGGAGCTCGCTCGCCATGGCGCCAACCTGGTGGCCGATCCACATCCGGAACAGAAGTTCTTTACCCGATCTGATAACTACAGTCTGGCCAAACGGGGAATTGTTGCCCAGACCGTTTCCAGCTTTGGGCTGCATGCGGACTATCATCAGCCAGGCGATGAGCTCAGCCGCATTGACTTTGCTCATATGACTCGGGCAATTCAATCGATGGTAGGTCCAGTCGAGTGGCTTGCTCAAACTTCATGGAAGCCGAAATGGCTGCCGAATGGAAGGCCTTAGCTCGAGAAATATGCCTGCAATTTCCATCCATTTTGTATCACGGCACGACTTTAGTCGTGCCGTAAACGATTCCCACTACGTCTAGCTTTACAGGCTGCGGAAAGTTCGGACCGTTCAGGAAGAAGCCACCAGGGCTAAACGGGCTGCGGAAAAACTCGGGACCGGCAGGAGAAATGTACCCGCAGCGACCGCAGGGGCTAAAGCCCGTCATATTCTCAGTTGTTTACGCCCGACTAAAGTCGTGCCCTGATACAAAACAGAGCATTTGTGGGGCCCGTAAAGTCTTGCCCTGATACAAAATGGTTTTTCCCCATCCTGTAAAGCCCAGTTTTTAAGTGGGTTTGAAAACCCGCTTTCCCGGACTAAAGTCCGGGGCTACACCCCGACGCTCGCGCTAGTTGGTGCGCATTTTCTTCAGCCGGTACAGGATACCAATAGAAATAGCGAACTCATTCTGCGACACGCCACCAAAACGTGTCAGAAGATAATCGGGAGAAATGCGCAGAGAAAACTTGGGGCTCCGGTTCAGATCGAGCGACCCGCCCGCCGCAACCGCCAACGTCAATCCATTGCCAAATAGTCCCAGGTTTTGTGGGGTGAGTGGGGGTCCGCCGGGTCCTGCGTTGGTAGCGGAATCAAACACTCCATAAGATCCACCGACCAGACCATGGAAAGTGAGCGCCGCGTGTTCATTCTTCGGCCCGCGGTACGAAGCCCCACCCATGAACATGTGCTCCATGATGAAAGGTCCGTGAATGTTGTAGGGGTTGGGGACCACACCGGTGGTGCCGTAATACCCGCGAACATTGGCGGTCACGCCGAGACGCATCGTTAGCCAATCTGTACCCTGAATGTCGAAGCCGCCCAGGTTGGCGCCCGGGATCAACGCCGGGCCGGCATTAAAGTGAGACGAGGCGAGACCGCCATAGACGTCGTACTTATTGCGATAGTCCAAAGGTTTCAACGTCTCGTTCTGCAGCGAGGGCGCTTCCGGTATTGTCTGCGCAGGCGGAACTACCTGCCCTTCCGCAATGCTGCCCACCATCAAACCCATCCACAACACACCCGTCCCCAGAACACCAATTAACTTCAACCAAACCTCCGCGAACTGTACGCCACAGTAATCCTTAAGATACATTGCACTTCGCTTCCTGTCA
>CAZSUK010000266.1:0-2705 GCA_964609355.1 uncultured Acidobacteriaceae bacterium
TCGCTCGCCATGGCCCCCATGGGGGCGACGCGCTCGTGCAGAATTCCCACTTGCCGCGCGAGACCGAAGAGCAGCACGGCGAGGCCCAGCGTCAGGAGCAGTTGCAGGACGACGATGTAGGGAAGTGCCGCTTGCATGCCGGACCTTCAGTGCGCCTGCCGAGCCGCGGCGGCGGCCTCGAAATTCTCGGCGAAGGTCGCTGCGGGCGGCCGCAAGACCACATCGAGCACCGGGTAAAGAAAGCTCAGGGTCGCGACGACGGCGATGGCCGTCGCGATGTCGAGGACGCCGAGCTCGCGCGATTTCGCCGGCAACAGCAAGCCGAGCGCGAGCAGTGCGAGGGCGAGATTCCGGACCACCATCCACGCGGAGATTCCCTGGCGAAGGCGCGAGGCGAAGCAACCGCAATCGATGCTCGCGCGCCCGCGCCGCAAGTTGATCGCCATCGCTGCGGCGAAGAGGATGAGCTGCGCGGCAGCGGCGCAGGCGCCGATATGGCGCGTGCCGGGCCAGAGAAGCGCGGCGGCCGTGAGTGCGCCGGCGATCAGGAGCACGCCGGCCGCCGGCAGAGCGAGCGCCGCCGGCAGCACCCGGTAGTTGCGCACGACGCCCGGCCATTCCCCGAGCGCGGTGAGCTTGTGCAGCGTCGATGCGGCGAACAGCACCGCCAGCGATCCTGCGACTGTGAGCTCGACGAGAGGATCCATCAGTCGCCCCACACGGTCAGAAGCTGCGGCGAGAAGCCGAGCGGCTTGGTTTGATACAGGAGCTTGCCGGTGCCGACGCGATACGCCGCGATGCGCGCCGAGTCGGTGATCGTGTAGACGAGGGGATTGTCATCGCCCGACACGGCCACGGCCTGCGCCGGCTCGGCGAGCTTGATCCGCTGCAGCCGCTTGCCGGCGGCCGCATCGAACTCCCAGACCTCGGTGCCGGAGCTCTTGTGAGTCCACGGATGACCCTGGTGCATGAGCACGTACAGACGTCGATTCGCGGAATGAAAGTGACTGATCTGCCAGCCGCCCGGGCGCCAGCCCGCGGCGCGCTCGGCCGGCGTGGTGAGGGACCATTTGGCGGCGGGAGCGGCCTCTTCCCCGGCGAGACTCACCGGCACGACGTCGCCCGAGTACGTGACGAGATAGAGCATCTGATGCTTCTTGTCCCAGGCCGAATGCTCGAAGGCCGGATCGTTCTTGGCATCGAACACCTTGTCGGCGCGCTTGATGTTGCCCTGGGCAGACTCGTCGAAGGTGACGGTCGCGATGGAGCCATCCGCGCACAGCGAGGAGAATCGATTGGGCGCCTGCGCGAAGATGAGGCCGCAGCCCGGGATGGGAATGGAGCCCACGGACTTGCGCGCCTTCAGGTCGGTGACCGTCACGGCCGTTGACGGCGCGAGATTGTAGGTCAACCCATAATGGCCGTCGGGTGTCACGTCGAAGTTGTACTTCTTGGAAACGATGAGCAGCCGGCCGGCGGGCAGCGGGATGTCTTCCTTCACATCGAGCGTCCGGGCATCGCGCACCACGATGTAATCGCTGCGCTTGCCGCGGGTGTGCTTCTCCCAGTACGTGTCGACTGCGTAAAGCTCGGTGCCGTCGGGCGAAACCGCGAAGTTCGGCCAATACGCCTGATTGAACATGCCCTGGATCGCGCCGGTGCTGCCATCGAGCACATAAGTCTTGGCGGCCTCGGCCGCCGGGAAGGCGGTGTCGAGCACGAACAGGCGGCGGGAGTTGGTCGGGTCGAGCTTGGCGACGGTGTGCGCCTCGGCAAGCGGCAACTGCGCGCCCGGGTCCAAATCCGTAGGCTCCGCCGCGAGCGCGCGCGCCGCGGTGATGGCGCAACCCGCCGCGAGGAGCAGTACGCCCCATGCGAATTTCATCTGTGTATGTTAATCCAGCAACGGTGCCGCCGCGACCACGGGGCGCGGTCACCACATCATGAACGGCGCCACATCCGCATCCGTGACCAGACCTCGGCTCACGTCGCTCAAGGCGCGGTCGATGATCGCGACACCCTCCTCGGCCTCGGCCTCGGACAAGGTCAGCGGCGGCGTGAGCTCCAGCACGTTGCCCCGCAGGCCCACATAAAAGAAGACGGCGCCAAGCTGGTAGGCGCGATAGATCACCTTCGCCGTGGTTGTCACCGTCACCGGATCGCGCGCGGCGCGGTCACGCACCAGATCGACGCCCACCGCGAGGCCGCGCCCGCGCACCTCGCCGATCAGCGGCTGGTGCGCGCGGAGAGCGCGCAGCCCGCTCGACAGTCGCTCACCGACTCGATTCGCCCGCTCGATCAGACCCTCGACGGCAATGGTGTCGAGCACGGCCCGCCCCGCGGCGGCGGCGACGGGATTGCCTGCCGTCGTCTGCAGGGCGAAAGCCGGCGCGTGATCCATGATGTGCCGCGGACCGATCACCGCCGAGAGCGGCAACCCCCCGCCGAGTCCTTTGCCGAAGACGACGAGGTCGGGCTCCAAGCCCTCGTGCTCGAAGCAGTGCATCTTTCCGGTGCGCCCGAGACCCACTTTGACCTCGTCGACGATGATCAGGATGCCATGGCGCCGGCAGCGCTCCTGGATGGCCGCGAGAAACCCCGGGGGCGGCACGATGACGCCGCCGTCCGCCATGATCGGCTCGATGAAAATGCCCGCAACCTGGTGCGGCGGCGAAGTCGTCGAGAAGTGGTAGTCGAGGAGCTCG
>CAZSUK010000267.1:0-10869 GCA_964609355.1 uncultured Acidobacteriaceae bacterium
CTGCGTCGCCACTTGCCTTGTTTGTCGGCCCAGGTGAGGTAATTCAAGTACTTCGCCGGGCTTTGGTAGCCGCGGGAAATGTCCACCAGATCGCGCAAATAGACCGGGCTTTGCGCAGCCGATTTCGAAGAGCCAATGATCACGCCGCCTATTTGTTGCGGGCTGGTGAATTTTCCCGAAGGATCGATCTGGATACTCTGCGGGCCGACCTCGAGTTGGCCACCGGGAAGCGTGATGTTGCGCGCACCTAATATATCCTTCAAATTCGACGGAGTGTACCCATACGAGGCGAGCCGTTGCTGCGAGTAGTCCAGGTAAATCTGTTCCGGCAGAACGCCCTTGCGCTCGATCTTGGCCACTTCCGGAGCGCCTTGAATGGTCCTTCCAATCAGATCGGTAAAATCATCCAACTCTCGATACGAATACTTATCCCCGGCCACCTCGGCTAAACGCGTTTCCGTGTCTGCGGGATCATGGACGAACAAGGCCGGCCAACTGTCGGGATGGATTTCCGAGCTGTGCAACTTCTCTATCACCAGGCGATCGCCTAATGTCCGCAACGCGTCGTCGCTCAGAGCTGAGTTGACGTCGGCGCCAATAAATCCGCTGCCTTCAAAGAAGTGCGCATCAGAGACGTACTTGTTCTGGCTTCCGGCCTGCATCACGGCGAGGAAAGCGTCGCGCACCAGGGTCGGAGAAACAGAGAGTGGAAAGGCATATACCACGCTCACCCGGGGCTGCGGAGAGTGTGCCCCTTCTGCCCCGCGCGTGGCCACAATGGCCTCGCGAATCGCCCTGGCGCGCAAAGCAATATCGACGTCACCCGCCCGTGGACTGGCGATGGTTAGCATCAGGGCAGCAGTGTCGCCAAAGTCGCTATTGAACTGGATCGGACCCGCACCCTGGGGCAGCTTGCTGTTGAGCGCGTTCAGCTTGAGGTTGATATCGGAAAACTGCTTCTTGGGATCGTTCACCGTATCGTCCAGTTGAACGTAGACCAGGGCGAGTCCCGGGAAGCTAAGGGAGCGGATACCAAAGTCAGAGGCCGACGGAGGCTTGATGAAGGCGTTTTGCGCCATCACCTGTTCCACCTGCCGGGTCACTAACTGCTCCACCTCTTGCGCCGTCGCCCCAGGCCATGCGATCGAAGCAACCGCGACCCGCACAGGAATGCTTGGATCTTTCCGTTTGGGCATGTGCTGGAAGCCATACCAGCCCCAAAGGCAGACCGCGATCAACAGGATCAGCGAAACCTGCCGATGTTCGGTAAAGAACCGCGCTGTATTGTGCGTGTGCGCGATGTATTCGGATTCTGCTTTATGGGTCATGGAATGATGCGCACTTTGTCGCCGTTCTTGATCAAGTTAACACCGCTGGTAATGACGGATTCGCCAGGGTTCAAGCCGCCCTTGGCGGCAATCTTATTCCCGTAGATATCCCCTAGTTCTACCGCGCGCAAGCGTGCTGTCTGCGTATCGCCACTGCCCTCGGCAATCATCACCGCAAAGTTATTCGCACGTTCAGGATCACGAATCACCGCTGACAGCGGAACAGCCAGTACTGATTGCGGTAACTGTGAACCATCGATCGCAAGCGACGCAATCATCCCCGACTTCAACCGGTCGTGGGGGTTAGGAATCGTCACTTCTACCGAGAAGACGCGGCTCTTGGGATCCGCCGCCGGGGAAATTGCGCTTACTCTGCCCGCGAATGGCGTGGGGAACGCGTCCGTTGTGATGGCCAGACGCTGGCCCAGCCGTACCCGGCTGACGGAGATATCCGGAACACCGAAGACTGCTTTCACCGATTGCGTATCGGCCAGGGTAAACCCATTGGTTGCCGGCCCTACCAGCGTGCCTAGATCGACGTTACGGCTCACGATCCATCCATTGAATGGGGCTTGCAGGGAGCAATACGCGAGCGCAACGTTAGCCTGGTTAAGCTCAGCCTGGGCTCCCGAAACAGATGCCGTAGTGCTGGCGAGTTGAGCCTGCGCGGAGTCGTAGTCTGGCTTGGTTGCACTCTGCGAAGCATAAAGCGCAGAGACGCGATCGAAGGAGAGTTTGGCCTTTTCGTACTCCGCCTGGGCCCGAGACAGCTGAGCTTTGGCCTGTTGCACCTTGTCCAGGTAGTCCTGCTGCCGTACCACTGCCAGCACGGTTCCTTTTTGTACCCAGTCCCCCTGATCGATGTTGCGCATGCCTCCGCTGGGGCTTTTAACCTGGCGAATACTATCGACATAACCGCCGGACTGGAACGCCAGGTTGACCTGGGCGTAAGGAACGATGCTGGCTGAGTATTTGGCGCCGTTCCCTATGGCCACCGGTTGCACCAGCGCCGTATGCACAGGCAGAGGTAATGTCTCGGCGACATTTTGTTGCTTGCACGCGGTCAGGCCAACCACAAGGGTTGCGCCCAGCAGGGCGAGCGATCGTTTCATGGTCGCGGGATTCATATGTTTCACTCTTCCCCCAGAGCTTTCTCAAACGCAGCCTTCGCGTTCCAGAAGGCGAGCAGGCTCTGTTCATAGTCATGTTCGGCATTGGCGACCGAGGCCTGTTGTTGCAGCACGTCTCGCATCAACACCGCGGCATGTTTGAATTGATCGTTGATTTCCCGCAATTTCTCGTTGGCCGCATCGCGGCCGGCCTGGGAGACCTCGAGCAGCGAACGGCTCTCCTCCAGCTTGCGGAAGTTGTTGTCGACATCGAGCATCACCTGGGCCTGTGTTTCCTGCAGTTGGTAGTGGCTCTGCTCGAGCGACACATCTTTTTGTTTCACCTCGTCTTTGCGTCCTCCCCAATCAAAGGGGTCCCACTTCATTTCGAGGCCGGCAGAAACAATATTCTGCGGCAGAAATGAGGTGTTGATTGGCTCCAGATAGTGGACGGCTGCGGCGACATCGGGAATGTACTTGGCCTTCGCCAGCTTGCGGTCATACTCGGCGCGCTGGGTATCGATCTCTGCTTCTTTTACCTCGGGCCGCTGGCGCAGTGCGGTTTGCCGGGCCATCTTCAAGTCCATCTCGGCGGGCGAAATAGGCGGTACCTGCTCGGTGCGAAAAGCCGTGTCAAGATCGCGCCCCAGCAATTCGTTGAGTTGCTCCTTTTGCGTCTGCAGCGTATCGCGCAATTGGATCACCTGATACCGTGCCTGGGCCAGCTTCGCCTTAGCCTGGAGGCTGTCGGACTTGAGCACCGACTCCTGCGTCAGATATTGTGTTGCCACCCGGTCTGTCTCCTCGTATTGCTTCACCAGCGCCTGGGTAGCGTTCAAGGCGCTTTCCGTTTGCAGCGTGGCGTAGTAGGCCTGCTTTACACTGGCGACGACCGACTGCCGCTGTCCTTGATATTGCTCGGCCGTAAGATCCGCGGATAGCTCCTGCTCCCGAATGGCGAGATGGATCTGGTATAGCTGCGAAAGCGGTTGTGCAACTTCCGCCGAGGCTAACCCGGTAATTCCGGTGGAGAGCTTCAGCGTCTGCGGGAGTGGGTTGTCAAAAAGGTTTGCGGGAAAGGTGAATTTCGGATTGGTGATATTTCCCGAAGCAAACAAATAGGTGGTGATTGCGGGGAAGCGCTTGGTCTTGGTTTGCGCTACCTCCCATTTCGATTTGACGATCTCCAGCTTGGCCATATTCACCGGCCGATTATTATCTACGGCAACCTGAATAGCCTGAGACAACGAGAGGACCGGAACCTCGCTGGTGGGTTCTTCCCCCAGCAGCATGATCCCAGTCATCAACGCAGTCCCGGCAACTGCCCAGGATAATGACTTCACATACCTTCCTAGCATCATCAATTAGACCGTCAGAGTAGGGTGAACCAATTATGTGCCGATTATGGGTGATTGTGGGGGGCCCCTTTGTTACGATCTGCCCCCTCTCAAACCTCCGCCTCCGCCTTGCGGTCCCAGGCTATTCAAGTCGTTCAATACAGCCTGCCGATCCTGGGGACGAAACTCTCCCGCGTCCATGGTTTGCTCAATATCGGCCTTCGCTCTCTTCAGCGCCATAAATTGTTGCAGCTTGCCCTCGCCGCTGGTCTTGATACCCTGCAGCCCATTCAAACTATCCTGCAAGGTCTTTACCTGGGCTTCTGTCGGTTTACCGTGCATCACCGCGGTGAAGATATCTTTCCCCAGCTTTTTGCCAGGATCCGGCGCAACCTCGGTGGAGGCAGGCGTCGGCTGCTTATTGAGCATCATTACCTGCATGTCCTGCTCCAGCGTGTCGCGATCGGGCTGTTTTACCGTGGCCATGACGGCCTTCATCTTTGACACCGCCCTCCAGGGCGTGATCAGGTCAACAGGTGCGCCAGGTTTCTGCCCCGCCTTGTACGCCTTGAGAATTTCTGCGTTCGCCTGCAACTCCTTAAGTTGCGGGATGGTTATGCTGCCGTTTAAGACAGCTGCCTTGATGTCCTCTTGAAATTTATCTTTTGCCGGGTTGGAGGCTGCATCCTGGAGGGCGGCAAATGCCAAGTGCAAATGCGCCGCCAGAACAACGGAAAGTGAGAGCGAACGAAGAATCTTTGTCATTTTTCTGCTTCCTATCGCTGGAGTGCGGTGGCTTCGAGCGCCGCCGTTGCGTTTACTCGACCGAATAACCACGAGAGTCTAGGCAGGCCGAGAGCGACCGCTTGAAGTTGTCGAGCGACTGCTGCGACGCGGTTTTTAGCGGCGTCGGCCTTTTTATCAGCCTGCTCGGTCTCCTTTTTGTACCCACGTTTTGCCTTGGCTGCCAGAAACAAGGCACACGCTGCCATCACCATCCTTCTCATAGCTTTTTCTCCTGCCGATCTACTCGGCCACCTCGCCCTTGTCGTTGGTCATGATCCAGCCCTGGGCGGCCATCGACTTGAGGATCTCCTTGGCAGTTGCGTCCGCTGTTTTGGAAGCATAGGCATTCAGCGTCTTCTTGCCGTCGGTGATGGTGGACTTGGTGACAGCTGCGGCGGGGTTCAGACCGGCGGCCACGGGCAGGGCTGACCCTGCATCCTCGCCGGGCTTGGTATCGGTTTGAAATTGCGATAACAGAATCGTGGCGGCGGGGGTTTTGAGGTGCACATCCACCTTCGTCTCGAAGTCCGCGCTTCCGGTGTCCATGCCGATAGTGTCGCGTTCCGCCTTCGTCCCTTGTTTCAGGGAGGTAAACGATCCTTGAACGAGCATTGCGTTGTCGGGCGGTGCGGTGCCGGTAGTCACCTGCTCAACCGGAATACCAGTCTTCTTGAGCTCTTTGATCAATTCCAGATAGTATTTCTTGCCCGCGCCGGCTGCGATTTTGTCCGGGCTTTCGTCTCCGGTAATCAAATGTCGGGGACGAAGTGCCTGCAATTTATCCACCTGCACACCGTCGGGGTTGACGGCATAGTCGTAGACCAGAATCTTCTGCGGCTTCGGTAAGGGGCTGGTGCCGGTGTATACGGCAACGGGTGTCACATTGATCTTTGCCGCCAAAGGTCCCTGGGCCAGGGCTCCGGAAACCAGCAGAGCAGTCGCCGCGAACCATCCAGCGTTCCTTCTTGGTCTTTCCATAAACAATTGCTCCTTCGGATCGGGCTGAATCATCACTCCGGCGCTCGATTCGGTCAATAGACCGCTTCTAAAGCCGATGTAAAGATTGTCTAACCCCCTAAGGCTCGCTCTATCTTCTAGATACACCGGAATTCCTGTTGCGCATCGACTGTGTGGAAGGTAGACTTGCGGTCATCCGTTCCGACCGGCCCCCATAAAATGAGCGCGACCAAGAAGCAAGTCTGTGCCTGAACCCATCCGGTTTGAAGAATTTGATTTAGACATCGAGCGATACGAGTTACGCCGCTCCGGCTATCCGCTCAAGCTTGAACGCATACCCATGGAGTTGCTCATCCTGCTGCTCCAGAGCGAGGGCAAGCTTGTCCGTCGGGACGTGATTAACCACCGGCTTTGGGGCGAGAATGCTTTCCAGGACACCGGGCACAGTGTCAACACAGCGGTCAACAAGCTGCGCTACATCCTTCGTGATGATCCTCGGGATCCGCGCTTCATCCAGACGGTGGTTGGTCAGGGTTACCGTTTCATCGCCAAGGTCGCCGCAAATCCAGTCGTAGCCCCGCCCGTGCTAAATGGCGCCAGCGCGGATGTGGATGCGTCAATTCAGAAAGTAATACCCAATCCGAAGCCAGAAAATCCGCCTCCGGCCTTGCTGCCACCGGAAACCATTGAACATAAAAATCTGGGCAGACCGATAGCGCTGATCATGGCAGGGGCCCTTTTTGCCTTAGCCGCCATCTCGTATCTAGTGCATATTTCGTCCCGCCCACCGCGGCCTGCGGTGGCCACTGGCGCATTCCGCTCTCTGGCGGTCCTGCCCTTCGTCAACCTGGCTCAGAACTCTGATCAGGACTACATCGTGGACGGAATGACTGACCAGCTCATCACTGACCTGGCGAACGGCACGCCTCTTCGCGTCATCTCCCGCAGCTCCATGATGCATTACAAAGGGACCCATGTGCCGGTGGCTGACATTGCACAGGCGCTCCATGTAGACGCAATTCTGGAAGGCTCTTTCCTGCACACCGGCAAGCTGGTGCGGATCACTGCAAACCTGATTGATGTCAGAAATGATCGCCACCTCTGGGCTCAAGTCTACGAAGAGAGTGGGGACGACTTGCTGAGCATGCAAGGGCCGGTGACGAACGACATTATTCGCCAGGTTGCCGTGGCGCTGGGGACCAGCTTGGCTGCCTCCAGGCTGCGTCCGGTAAATGTCGGCGCACGTGACGCCTACCTGCGCGGCCGTTTCCAATGGAATAAGCGCACCCTCGACGGCTTGAACAAGTCGATTGACTACTACCACGATGCCATCGCGAAAGACCCAGAGTACGCGGAAGCTTTTGCTGCCCTGGGGGACGCCTATGTGCTGCTCAGCAGTTATGGAGGCGTGGGGCCCTCGGGTTCACTCGAAAAGGCGGAGCAGGCGGCAGAGAGTGCCTTGCAACTCGGAGGAAGCTTGGCCGAGGCGCATACCGTGCTGGGTGCTGTGAAAACAGACCGCGATTGGGATTGGAAGGGAGCCGAGACCGAGTACCGGCGGGCGGTCGAACTGAATCCTTCGTACCCAACCGCGCGCCACTGGTACAGCCTGCATCTTTCCCGCCTGGGGAGGATCGACGAGGCTGAAGTCGAAATTCAGCGTGCCCGCGCCCTCGATCCCCTATCGACCATTATCAGCACCGATGCTGCTGAGACTGCCTATTGGGCCCGTAAGCCGCGTGAAGCGATGGTTCGTGTGGAGGAGGTTCTGGCACGCGATCCATATTTTGCCGAAGCCCACCAGGTAAAGGGCAAAATCTACGAACAGGAAGGGCAGTACGAGCAGGCGCTGGCCGAATTCAAAATTGCCTTGGCGCTGTTCGGTGGCGGTGCAAACATAGAAGCCTTGCAGGGGCACGCTCTTGCGCTTGCGGGTGCGTCCGAGCAGGCACTTGAGATCGCCAGCCAGTTGGAAGCCAGATCCACCCACAGCTACGTTTCGGGTGTAGACATTGCTGAAATTTACTGCGGGCTTAATCAACCCGAGCCCGCGATGCGTTGGCTGGACCGCGCCTATCTCAATCGCGATAAGGGTATGAATATGTTGCGTGTTGATCCAATCTTCGACGGTTGCCGGGTCGACAAACGCTTTCAGGACCTGGTCACCAGGTTAAAGCTACAACCCGCTGCATAACGTTCCGGCGAACGCGCTCTTTGGGCTCTATCCCCGCCGCAATCGCCGGGTGCCCCATATCTCGCTCGTTTTTCGCGAGATGTGGGATACCGCAGGCCTCCCCCTCATGCCCCCCGCATGTCCCACAACTCCACCGGGGTGCCCCACGTTCGCCCAGCGTACGTGGGCCGGAAACGATGGGCGAAGCCCCATCACAGCCTTTCATTCCCTACCCTTTGTCATCTCGACGGGGGCGCGTCCACCGAACCCGAGTGACCATGTCCGAAAAGCGCCAGTCCTCGACCAGGGCAAGTGAGAGAATCCCCATATGGAACTACCTGATCGACACGTCTCGTATCGCGCGCTGCAGAGCCGGGATCACCGCTTCGACGGCTTTATGTTTGTCGGTGTGACCTCGACAGGTATCTATTGCCGGCCGGTATGCCCGGCACGCACACCGAAATTTGAAAACTGCATTTTCTTTCCTTCCGCCGCCGCCGCGCAGCAGGCTGGCTTTCGTCCCTGTCTGCGTTGCCGTCCTGAGACGGCTCCCGACATGGCCTCATGGCGCGGAACATCCAACACCGTATCGCGCGCCCTGGCTCTCATTACCGACGGAGCGCTCGATGGCGAACGCGCGAGAGTAGAAAGACTGGCGGAGCGTCTCGGCCTGGGGGAGCGCCAGCTCCGGCGTCTCTTTTTACAACACCTGGGAGCATCGCCGATTGCCGTCGCGCAAACTCGCCGCGTTCTTTTTGCCAAGCAGCTTATCCATGAAACCCAGATGCCGATGACGGAAATCGCGCTGGCAGCAGGATTCGGGAGCGTCCGAAGATTCAACGAAATCTTCCGCCATCTGTTTCATCGTCCCCCGAGTGCCTTGCGGCGCAAAAGCAAAGCCAGCGTTGAAAGTGCAGAAGCAGGGGTAACGTTGCGGTTGCGTTACCGGCCACCCTATGACTGGGAATCCATGCTCGCCTATCTGTCAGCGCGTGCGATTCCGGGTATCGAAGTGGTGGAAAAGGGAACCTACCTCCGCACCGTCGAGCTGGATGGCTTTTCCGGAAGTGTGGAGGTCACCCATCTACCCCAACGGCAGAGTCTTGGCGTGACCATCCGCTTTCCCAACGTTGCTTCTTTGCCGGCGATCGTCTCCCGCGTCAGGCGGGTATTCGATGTGGGTGCGGATATCGAGACCATTGATGCCCACTTATCGCACGATCCCAGGCTGGCGCTCCTGGTAGCCAGGCGTCCCGGCTTGCGCGCCCCTGGCGGATGGGATGGCTTTGAGCTGGCGGTGAGGGCGATTCTTGGTCAGCAGATTACCGTAGTTGCCGCGCGGCGCCTGGCGGGACAACTCGTGGCCCTGCATGGCAAGCCGGTGCCACCGGGGCAGGCCGGTCATCCAGCACTGTCCCATGTGTTTCCTCTCGCACAGCATCTCGCGCTCGCCAAGGCGATTGGGCTTGGCATGCCCCTGGCCCGTCAAGCATCGTTGCAGGCATTGGCAGAGGCGGCAGTGGCGGATCCGAATCTGTTCCGGCCATTTGGCACCATTGAAGAGGCAATCGTCCGCCTGCGCTCTATACGTGGAGTGGGAGAATGGACCGCCCAATACATCGCCTTGCGCGCTCTGCGTGAGATGGATGCCTTTCCAGCTTCTGACATTGGCTTGCTGCGCGGTGCGGAAATCTTCGATGGAAATCGGCCCAGCTCGGCCAAACTGCTGAGCCGTGCTGAGGCCTGGCGCCCGTGGCGTGCCTATGCGGCACAGCATCTATGGGCCGCGAACGCAACCACGAGTCACGATCAAGGAGGACTGCATGGCTGATGGATTGCAACTATTTCTTGAGCGGATCGACACGCCCATCGGCGAGCTCTTGCTTGTTGCCGATCGCGAGAAGAACCTACGCGCTATCGATTGGGCCGAATATGAACCCCGCATGCACCGTTTTCTGAGACTCCACTATGGAGAAGATGGATACAGGCTGGAACCGGCCGCGAGTCCAAGCCATCTCTCGGCTGCAATGAAGAACTACTTTGCCGGAGAGCTGGGAGCGATCGATAGCCTACCGGTAAAGACGGCCGGGACGCCCTTTCAGCGTGCTGTATGGGGTGCCCTGCGAGAGATACCCCTAGGTGCGACGGAGTCTTACGGCAAGCTAGCAGAGCGGATAGGACGCCCCACCGCGGTCCGCGCAGTAGGACTAGCCAATGGTTCCAATCCAATCGGCATCGTTGTACCGTGTCATCGCGTCATCGGAGCCAACGGTTCCCTCACCGGCTACGGCGGCGGTATGGAACGAAAGCGCTGGCTTCTGGAGCACGAAAGAGCACAAACCGGAACGCTTCATTTTTAGCGTTAGCAAATTTAGCGTTAGCGAAAATGAGTGGGTGGCCCAGGTCTCGCTTTTGAGACCTGGGTTTTTCCTCACAATCAGTCCTGGCCGGAAATTCGTCCGCGCCCTCTCTCCTCACTTCGGGATCAAAGCCGTTTGCCCCACGTGGAACGCAATATGCGCTGTTCGGCTGAGTAGAATCGCGAATCGATTGCGTGAAGGATCCTTGGCAAAATCTTCCTCAGAAACAGAGCTGTGCTTCTGCAACCATTGAGCCGGGGAAAGACTTGCAAACCCCGCGGACAGTTTGCCGTTGACGTCATTCCAGGCCTTTTTAATCTCTTCGGCTGCCGGCAGCTTTGCGAACGTTCTATCGGGACTGGTGATAAAGAGAGGATCGAGTTCTGGATGAAGCCGTTCCCCCAGGCCCAACAGAGGCAGCATGCGATCGTGAACGGCCGTCAGATGGCCCCACAGATAGATCAACCGGTTCTTTCCCGGTGCTACTTCTTTTTGCAGTTGTTCTTCATTGAGAGGGGAAAATAAACGGTCGGCTCTGTCGATGTTCGTTTTCCATGAACTCAGTGCCGCTGTGACCAATGCTTGCTCAGACATCGTAAAAGTTCCTCGCTGTTATTCTTCATGAGAGTATCGCGCCGTCAAGAAAGGTTCAGTGAATGACGCTACCTGCCCACGGAACGTTTGAAGTGAACATAATTCCGCAACCATCCGAGGAGAAGCCTGAAGGCCTAACCCCGCTGGGCCGTATGTTGCTCGAGAAGCAGTTCCATGGAGATTTGGTTGCGACCAGCAGAGGACAAATGCTAACCGGCATGACGG
>CAZSUK010000268.1:0-10626 GCA_964609355.1 uncultured Acidobacteriaceae bacterium
TTATGATCGCTGCTCGGCCAGCGAACATCCCATTTCGTGCTTTTGGTCAACTGCTCGGTGGTCTTGGTCTTTGGATCGTAGGAATAGAGATTCAGCGTGTCGTCTTTGTCCGACGAATAGTAGATCTTGTCGCCGATCCACATCGGATCGCGATGACACCTTACGTCGCTGGTGATCTTCACCTGCGCGTGCGACTTCAGGTCAAAGATGTACAACTGCTGCGCCCACCCTCCGGAGTAACGCTTCCACGTGCGGAAGTCGCGGAAAAGCGGGGAGTACACGATCTGCTTGCTGTCCGGCGAAAAATCCCCTGCACCGGATTTGGGCATGGGCAGAACCTGAGGCATACCGCCCTCGATGGAAACCGTGTAGAGGCGCGAGTCCGCATCGGAGAAATAGTCTCGCAGCGACCGGAAGACCACCGATTTGCCGTCGGGAGTCCAGCCGTAAACCTGATTGTCATAGCCCCAGCGGGCAGGAAGCGGGCCGCGAGAAGGATAAAACGTGAGCTGCTTCGGGACCCCACCGGCAACGGGAATAACATACACTTGCTCGTCGCCGTCGTATTGACCCGTGAAGGCGATCCATTTGCCGTCGGGAGAGAATTTTGCAAAGAGCTCCACGCCTGGATGAGAGGTGAGGCGGGTTGCCACTCCCCCTGATGTGGAGGCAGTCCAGAGGTCACCCGCATAGGTAAAAGCGACTTTGTCGCCATGGATGTCGGGAAAGCGAAGAAGCTTGGTTTGGGCGATGGCCGAGCTAGCAAGGAACATCGAGGCCACAAGCCAAAGGAGGACGATCCGAGGTTTTAGACTTAGCACAGGTTCTTCCTTTCACCCGATGCAACTCTGAAGCGTGGGAGGGAGAAAAATGCAGCGAGGCACACACCCGGCCTAAGGCCGAGTTCCCATTGCTTTCCCGGTCACGAGAGAATATACCCTTCTTTGCATTTGTTCCCAGGACAAAGACATTTCTGAGCCCACTGCTCTAAACAGCCGGTCTCAGCATCGTAATCTCGAGGAGAACCCTGCTTCATTTTTCCGCAGCCTCTCACGACACCTATACATTCAAACAGATAGAAGTTTCCTATTCGCAAACAGCTCGCAGGGTAAGCATGCAACTCTCAACCATCCCTGCAGTGCCCTTTAAGGGTACAGGCGTGCGGTCTTCCACCCACCGTTTTCGCGTGTGAAGAGGAAGCGGTTGTGCAGGCGGTTTTCTCCATTGATCCAGAATTCGATCTGCTCGGGATATACGCAATAACCTTTCCAGTAGGAGGGCCGGGGTATTTCTCCCGGATGCTCCTCGGCAAATTGGCGGAACTGGGCTTCCAACTGCTCACGACTGCCGAGCGGGCGGCTTTGCTGGGAGACGGCGGCTCCGATCTGGCTGTCGCGCGAACGGCTGTGAAAGTACGCATCTACGTCGGCGGGCTCCAGTTCTTTGACCGGGCCTTCTACCCGTACCTGGCGGCGGAGCGTTTTCCAGTGGAGACCAAGCGCAGCCCAGGGATTCGATTGCAGCTCGACGCCCTTCCTGCTTTCCGCATTGGTGAAGAAACAGAACCCGCGCTCGTCCACCCGCTTCACCAGGACCATACGCACGCTGGGCCTGCCATCCGGAGTCGCGGTGGCCAGGGCCGCGGCGTTGGGATCGTTCGGTTCGCTGCTCTCCGCTTCCTTCAGCCATTCTTTGAAGAGTGCGATTGGATCCTTAGACTCAAGATTCATGCTTCGATGGTAGCCTGCGATAGCATCGATGAACGCTCCAGAAAGAGATTTCATGTTGACTGAAGAACAAGTGCGGGCGGTGCTTTCTTACCAGGACCTGATCCCCGCTATGCGGAAAGCGCTGATGGATTTTTCTGCCGGACGAGTGCAGCAACCGGTACGCACCATTATTCCCGTGACGGAGCATGGCGGCTGGTTGGGTGTGATGCCGGCCGTATACGGCAGCGTGATGGGCGCGAAAATGGTCACTTTCTATCCTGGCAATGCAGAGCTCAAAAAGCATACGCACATGGCGGTTATCCAGCTCTTTCGCTCCGATACAGGAGAGCCGCTGGCGACCATGGACGGCCGGCTGATCACGGAAATGCGCACCGCGGCCGTGTCTGCTGTGGCGGTTGACCAGCTTGCTACTCCGCAGGCGAAGGTGCTGGCGGTTCTAGGCAGTGGCGTGCAGGCACGATCGCATATGCGGGCTCTCGCCGGTGTGCGCCGGTTCACCGAAGTCCGGGTGTGGAGCAGGTCGCAGCAGCATGCACAGACATTCGCCAGCGAGATTGGAGCACGGGTGACGACGGCGGAAGAAGCGGTGTCCGGCGCGGACGTGGTGCTGGCCCTCACCAGCTCGCCACAGCCGATCCTCAAAGGAAAATGGCTGAGCCCGCATGCCATGGTGTGCGCTATTGGCGCCGCGACGCCCGATCGCCGCGAACTGGATGAGGAAGCCATGCGCGGCGCAGTGGTGGTTGAGTCACGCGTGGCAGCGGGGAAAGAGGCGGGTGACATTGTTCTGGCAAAGGCAGAGATTACGGCAGAGATTGGGGAACTGTTGAACGGCGCGCCGCTCAAGCGCGGGGATCGACCGGTGGTCTTCAAATCTGTCGGCATTGCGGTCGAGGATATCGCGGCGGCACAACTGGTCTATGAGAAGCATGTTCACTGAGGCGATTGTTCGCATTCCGGGCAGGAATTTTGACCAGGGACTTACCACGGTCCAGTTGGGAGTTCCACGTTTTGAACTGGTGCTGACGCAGCACGCAGAGTATTGCGCGGCGCTGCGCGGTTGCGGGCTGAACGTTACCACGCTGGAGGCGGATCCTGATCATCCCGACTCGACGTTTGTCGAGGACACCGCGGTGGTGACCGCGCGCAGCGCGATTCTTACCCGGCCCGGGGCTCTCTCGCGCGAGGGCGAGGTGACGGCGATGCGGCCTATTTTGCAACGATTTTTCCCTGCGCTCACGGAGATTGAGACGCCAGGCACGTTGGATGGTGGTGATATTTGCGAGGCTGGGGAGCATTTCTTTCTTGGGGTTTCGCAACGGACGAATGAAGAGGGTGCGCGGCAGCTTGCTGCACACCTGGCTTCGATGGGATTCACGTCTGAGGTGGTCGATGTGCGGGGGATTCAGAGCATTCTTCACCTTAAGAGTGGGGTTTCTTGTGTTGGGCAGAACACACTGGTGGTGATCGGGGAGATGGCTGGGATGTTTCCTGGTTATGAACAAATCGTGGTTGCGCAGGAAGAGAGCTATGCGGCTAACTGCGTTCAGGTGAATGACAGGGTATTGGTGGCGGCTGGATATCCGCGGTTGATTGGGGAGTTGAGGGAGCGTGGGTTTTTTCCGCTGGAGTTGGATATGTCGGAGTTTCAGAAGATGGATGGCGGTCTTAGTTGTTTGTCATTGCGGTTCTAAGTGCGGGAGAGACAAAGCTGTCGTGGCGATTAGGGCGGGGAAAAAGCCCAATGAGTTCCGCCCCGCTTTCCTCATGTTTATTTCAAACCCCCTCTGGACGCCATGCTGAGCGCGAATTAGTATGTTCGCAGGAATAGAAAAAATGGCATGGGAGGTCACATTGCGGCTGCCAATAGTAACCGTCTGTTTTTTTTAAATCGCGATCGCAACCCTGCGCCGCAACAACCCATGAAGAAGCAAGATGCTCAAATAATTAATTAAAAAATTTGAGCACCTTCATGAAACAAAGGACTTACTCGTGGTCGGCTACACGCCCGCCGAAGGAAATTCCCCAAATACACCAGGGAGAGGTAATCGATCTATGGCGATTACCAAAAATATCCTCTAACTCTCTCGACGCGGCCCAAAAACCGTACTAGTGTGGAAGTAAGAGTAAGTATCCAGACGTCGGGGCCAAATTGCGGCCCTGCTTAGCCTCGCACCGGCGCGCTCTGCCCGTGTGTCGGCGGCCAACCACCGGGAAAGCATCAGCCCTTGTCCGCATGATGGCTCAGTGCTCGCAAACACGAATGTGACAGCGACGAATCACGTCTCTCCGGGTATCCACGGTGGAGAGCAACAATAATCGCGTGACAAAGTGCGCCCAGGCGCGCTTTTGATTGAGTTCTTTGACAACTTGGGAAACACCACACCACCGGACGCTGGATGACAGACGGGATGGAGTCCTCCCTTCGCTAGTCGAGGAGGGAGGGCTTTTTCCAGTTAAAGTGGCGGCCGAGGATGCCTTTGATGATCAGATGATCCGTGCCAGCCGTGGGACCGACACCTACGCCGATGTTGATCTCCCACTTGGGGGAAACGTTCAGATCCGTCACCACAAAGATCTGCTGTTCCTGATTGTGCAATGAATCAAATGCACCCAGCCGCCCGTAGTCGGCATAGTATTCGATACCACCACTGATCTTCTGGCTGAAATCGTAACTAAGCTTGGCCGCGGGCGAAAAGCCTATGCCCTGTTTGATATCCGGGCCATGCCAGGTGCGCTCCAGCGCCGGGTTCACCGCCCAATACCAACGGCCCATATACTTATCAACGATCGGCCTTATCTCCCACGTCCAGGTGTCAGGAGAATAGACCGCCCGCTGATAGCCTACCTCGGTTGATAGACTTACCCCCACCGGCCAATGCCACGAATCCGGCACCCGCACCCGGGGACGGATGTGGTCCCCGACCCACTGCACACCGTGCCCATCCTGCCAGCTGGTGAAAACGTAAAAGCCTACCTCGGACCAGTTGGTCAAACCCTGGGTAATCTCAAGCGTCTCGTGCAATTGATGGTTGGTGGGGTATACACCGTCCACGACGTTCTTTTGCCCATCTACAGTGAAATTGGAATGAAGCTCAACCATGGTGCTCTTTGGTTCGATCGTATCCGCCCCATATACCTGGATCTCGTAATTACCCTGGGCGCGCAGCGGCTTCACGCCCACGAGCGCGGTGAGTAGAGCCACAACGCAAAGCCAATTACGCATATTGGAAGATCATCATGAACCCCGCATCCATATGGTTCTGCTGGTGGCAGTGGAAGAGGGTAGGCCCCGGATCGTTGGCCGTGAACTCCACATCCACTTGCGTGCCTGCGTCGAGCAGGATGGTGTCTTTCAAGACGCCGCGGACTTGCACGTGGCCGGCCAGGCGGCGTAGTTCGAAGCTGTGACGGTGGAGATGAACGGGATGATCGTTGGTGCTGCGATTGATCAACGCCAGGCGATAGCGTTGGCCGGTGGTCAGTATCGGACTCTCTGTATCCGGATAAGACTTGCCATTGATGGTCCAATGGTCCATGGCGCCATGGCCGGCGAATTTGGATTCAATGACCAGGGGAATGGTCACCGCGTCCGGCTGTGGTGGAGACGACGGACCCGCCGCGGCAAAGGGCAGGTAGTCCCAGATAAGTTGATTGGGTTGATCCCATTGCGGCTTTCCACTGCTTCCAGAGTATTCGACCACGATGCCCATACCGGCAGCCATGATGTGCTTGCGCACTTCGCCCATCACCCAGATGCCGGGATGATTCATCTCCACCAGCGCGCTGACGCGTTCGGCAGGGGCCAGGCGCAGCATGGAGACAACCTGGGGCTGCGGCACCTGGTTGCCATCGAGGGCAACGACTCTGAACTGATGCCCGCTGAGCGCAAGCCAGTGCACTTCGCTCGGGCTCGAGTTAAGAATGTGTAACAGTACCTGTTCGCCGGCCTTGACCCGCAGCGGCTCTCCGAAACCCAGCACACGGCCGTTGATGGTCGATACTTCGTAGGCCGGGTCCATGGCGCCGTCGCCGCTGGCCAGCAGCTGGCCGTCCCAATCGTGCAGGGCGAGAAAGAACTCCTGGTCATAACGCGCCGGGTTGTCGCGGGGCTCGATAAGCAGAAATCCGTGCTCGCCGGTGTACTGACCTTTGTGCAGGTCTTTGCCTGCGAAGATATGGGTGTGATACCAGCGAAAGCCCGCAGGGCGCGGAGTAAAAGTATAGCGCGCGCGGCCGCCAGGCAGGATCATAGGAGTACCTTCTTCCATCGCACCATCGACGGACGAGGGCAGGAACAGGCCATGCCAATGCACCACTTCACTCGTGGCCGTCTGGTTGCGCACGTCGATGGTGACCGGCCGTCCTTCCTGGAAGCGGAGCAGCGGACCCGGGACCTGACCGTTGTACGCGATCGTCCGGATGGTTCGATGGGGACCGGCCTCAAGCTCATAGGGGGCAATATCGAGGGTGTAATCAGCCGGCGAAGGTTGCCCTGCGTCCGCGGCTAAGGCCGCAGACGCGACGGCCAGACCAGAAAGCTTGAGCATTTGCCGCCGGGTAAGCAAGTCTCAGCTTAACAAATTAAGAGGTGGTAGGAGCGGGACGGCCAACGATCGATTAGCCTGAGCGCAGGTTCGCGCATCTCAGCAATTTCCTGACAACTTCAGCGAAGAAAGGCAATATGGAAACTATGTTGTCGATAGGTTTGTTCATCAGGCGCAAGCGAGCATTCTTTTTGTGGGCCGTCGCCCTGTTGGCGATCGCGCTCCCCTGCACGAAGGCGCAGACCGCAAACGGGTTGAGCAGCGACGCCATCGTCGATCATCTGAACGCGGTCATCGACTGGTACCGGCAGGTCTCGAGCCGGGTGCCTCCGGCAAGTTTGCCCAGCGATGCGGTGTACCAGATGAATGCGCAGACTATGTCGGTGGAGGTGGTGCAGCTGGCCTTCCAGTCTGCCCAGGCGGAGGCAGCGCTGCTCCCCGCCGCGGGCCCGGCCAGCGGCGCAGGGGCCGGCGCACCTTCGGCGCTGGCTAAGCTCGAGAGCGACACCAATGCGCGCATTACCGCATTGGAGGCAGAGATTCCGGATCTGAACCAGCAGATTGCGAGCGCACCCAGGGCAAAGCGGCAACCGCTCCTCGCGCAAAAAGATAGCGTGGAGGGAGAACTGGAGTTGCGTAAGGCCATGCACGACACCTTTCAGCAGATGGCGCAGTTCATCAGCTCGAACGGCGAAGGGGGAAAGGGCGGCCTCGAAGGCAAAATCAACGAATTACGCCATTCGGTTCCTGAACTGTCGAATGCCGGCGCCGGCAAGACGGCACCCAAGCCGCCCACGGCGAGCGGGTCGATTCCGTCATCTGGCGGATTGATTGGCGAAGTCATTGCGCTTTATGACCAATTGCAAGCGATGCATCAACTGAGCCAGCTGATGGAGGAGAGCGCACGGGTGCGCGATGCGGCGAACAAGTTGCGCAGCCCGCTGGTGGCTACTCTGCGAGCAACGATTGCCCAAGGGCAGCAGTTGGCAAACACGTCGGTTCCTGCGACGGCCGGCGACGGACCCGCTCAGCCGGCACAGCAAAAACAGCAATTCGAGGCGCTGGCAGCGCGGTTTAAACAGATCGCCAGCGCGTCCCTTCCGTTGAGCCAGGAAATTATCGTGCTCGACCAAAGCAGCTCCAATTTTCTCGAGTGGCGAAAGTCCATCCTGCATGAATCGAATGGAATCCTCCGCTCGATTATTCTGCGTGTTTTGAGCATTGCCGTGGCGATGGGAGTGATCCTGCTGCTTTCAGAAGTATGGCGCAGGGTTACGTTTCGCTATGTCTCCGATGTGCGCCGGCGGCGGCAGTTTCTTGTTCTGCGCCGGGTGGTGATGGGGTTCTGCATGGGGATCGTGCTGATTCTGGGGTTTGTCAGCGAGTTCAGCTCGCTGGCCACCTTCGCCGGGTTTATCACCGCAGGCCTGGCGGTTGGATTGCAAACGATTCTGCTCTCGGTGGCAGCATATTTTTTCCTCGTGGGGAGATGGGGCATCCGCGTCGGCGATCGCATCAGCGTGGCCTCTGTCACGGGCGACGTGATCGACATTGGGCTGGTTCGCCTTTACCTGATGGAGCTTGCAGGGACAGGAGTGGATCTGTATCCCACTGGCCGCGTGGTGGTGTTCTCCAATTCCGTTCTCTTTCAGCCCACGACGCCGCTGTTTAAGCAGATTCCGGGATCGGAGTACGCCTGGCACGAGGTTTCTATCCTGCTGAACCCAGGGGGAAAGTATGACCTGATTGAATCGCAATTGATGGATGCGGTGCGATCGGTGCATACGGAATACAGCGACGACCTGCAGCGGCAACTGGGATATACGGAACGGCGCATGGATATTTCGGTGCGGCCGCCGGAGCCGCACGGCCAACTGCAGTATGGGGATTCGGGACTCGAGTACGCAGTGCGCTACCCGGTGGATTTGCGCAAGGCTGCCGAGGTGGACGAGAAAATCACACGCAAGGTGCTGGAGATGCTGCAGCAGCCAGGGGATCTGCAAGCGAGTATTTCCGGGGTGCCGAAGATTCGTGCCGCGGTTAAGTGGTAAGTGTGCCTCGGGGACAAAGGGGGTTGGTTGCTACTTTCCCGCGATTGTTGCGTCCGGGCGAGGCGCACTGCAGATCCCTCGGCTGCGCTCGGGATGACAAGGGGAGAGTGGTTACTCTCCGGAAGGATAGCGACTCGGATGGACAGAGATGAGCGGCTTCTCCGCAGCAACCGCAGGTCCCTCCACTGCGCTGCGCTCCGGTCGGGATGACAAGGGGAGGGCGGTTACTGACTTATAATTCCGCGAGCCGGATGGCGCAGAACTCCCGATCCGACTCGCAGACTTTTCGGTGAGTAATCACTCTCCCCTTGTCATCCCGAGCGTAGCCGAGGGATCTGCAGTGCGCCTCGCCCGGAACGCAACAATCGCGGGAAAGCAGTGGAAGGACCTGCAGTTTCTCTCCCCGGTACTCACACACCCTCCCTGAAGACCTGCTTTTCAGTCGACGGCGCTTCTTAACCGTTCTAAGGAGCCGTGAGCGCATTCAACAGGGTCACCGCATCCTGCACGCTGGTATGCGGTGACATGGGCTGGAAAGCGGTGCGGACTTCGTGCTGGTCCTTACTAATGTTTTTGAAGAAGATGATGTGCCCCGCAACATGGACATCCAGAAGGCTCGTCTTCCACCTGTTTTCACTTACTTGCTCACGTCGAATTTGAAACGTGCCGCCTTTTTCGATGCGGCCCAGGATACCGAAACCAAAGTCAATCTCGCTCACAATGTGGGCGTCAATTCTTAGCAACCGCTTGAATTGTGGCTGGATCCACACTTCTCCAGTCAGAGCATGATAGACGCGGGCCTCGTAGGTGGGCGGGTTGTAAGCCGGATTCGGCCGGAAGGAGAGCCGCACGCTGCCTTCTTCCGCAGCGCCAACGTATTCGTAAAGAAAAGCGTCGGGCATGGCAGCAATGAGCCGCTGCACACGCTGCTCCTCGGCGTCGTGGTCCTGCTTCATCCGCGCCTGATCGGAAGGATTGTGCAGCAGGTTGTTGAGCCGGTCCGTTTCCTTCTTTCGCGCCGCGGGCTCAAGCGGCTTACCGTTGCGCGCGAACACGCGGTCGACAGGCCCGTCGACGGTCTCCACTTCCTGCTGCAACAGGCTCTGAGAGAATACCCGTTTTTCTACCCGGTATTGCCACAAGCTGATCTGACGGCGCTCCTGGAGTTCGTTGTAAACCACGTCCTTGACCAGGTCATGGGCGGATTGGGTTGGGCTTTGCGCCCACAGAGCGGGCACGGCACACATCAGCAAGGCCCCAGCCAGGGCCAGAATAGTTCTCATCTCGTGCCTTGTTACACTCAACTCATGCTAGACGAGACAACATTCCGCCGCCACTCGGATGCAGCCATCGAGGCACTGAAGAAGAGCCTCATCGCGCGCGAGGAAGACGGCGGGTTTGAAGTGGAAGAACAGAACGGGGTGCTGAGTATTCTGTTCGAGGAGCCGCCCGCCAAGTTTGTGATTACGCCCAATACCCCTCCGCGCCAGGTATGGATTTCTGCACTTTCCACCAGCTTCAAACTGGACTGGTCAGATGCAGCTAAGAACTTTGTGTTGCCCAAGACCGGCGAAACGTTGCCCGAGGTTGTCGACCGGGTGATCGAGGAGCATCTGCAGTAACCACACAGGAATGCGCAAAACGCTATCCGTAGCCATCATTACCCGTGATGAAGAAGCCAATCTCGCGCGCACGCTGGGTAGCGTAGCGTGGGCGGATGAGATCGTGGTGGTGGATTCCGGCTCACGCGATCGCACCGGGGAGATCGCTCGCAGCTTTCGGTCGCAGTTTTTTGTGGAAGATTGGAAGGGGTTCGCGGCGCAGAAGAATTCGGCGATTGAGAAGTGTTCCGGAGATTGGATCCTGTCCCTCGACGCCGATGAGGCGCTGAGCGATGAGTTGGCTAAAGAGATCTGGGAATTGCTGGCGCAGGATCCACCCTTCGACGGATATGCGCTGCCGCGACGCAATCTTTTCCTGGGGCGATGGATGCGCTTTGGGGGATTCTATCCCGATCCCAAGCTGAGATTGTTTCGCCGCGGGGCGGCTGAATTTGAAGCTCGTCCAGTGCACGAGACAGTGCACTTTGTAGGCAAGGCGGGGCGGTTGAAAGGGGATATGGTGCACGATGCCTATCCCACGCTTGAGGCCTACATCAGCCACATGGACCGTTACAGCAGCCTGGGAGCAGATCATGCAGTGCGTGAGGGCAAGCAGTTGCCATTTGCTGTGAATGTGGTGCTGAATCCGCTGGCTACGTTTGCTTATAACTATATTTTTCGGCTGGGTTTTTTAGAT
>CAZSUK010000269.1:0-4168 GCA_964609355.1 uncultured Acidobacteriaceae bacterium
GCCGGCAGGCCATGACGCCGCGCGGCCATCACGGCTCGCAGAATTGTAGAGATATGGACACGACCGCGCGTCCGCATGTCATCATCTATCGGTGTTGGGGGCGCTCAAGCCTCCGTTGCAGACTGCGCGACGCCTTGTAGATTGCAACGACACCTTGGAGATTGGAAACATGGCGCTCAAGCGGATGGACAACGTAGGAATCGTCGTCGAAGACCTCGGAGGGACGATTGATTTCTTTCGCGAACTCGGCCTCGAGCTCGAAGGGCGGGCCACGATCGAAGGAGAATGGGCAGGACGTGTCACCGGACTTGCCGACCAGCGCGTCGAGATTGCCATGATGCGCACACCGGATGGCCACAGCCGTCTCGAGCTCTCCCGCTTCCTCACGCCGCCTGTCGTCGCGGATCACCGCAACGCCCCAGTGAACGCTTTAGGCTACCTCCGCGTCATGTTCGCCGTGGACGACATCGACGAGACGCTTGGCAGGCTTCGCAAGCGCGGCGCACAGCTCGTAGGCGAAGTAGTCCGGTATCAGGACTCGTATCGGCTTTGCTACATCCGCGGGCCTGAAGGGCTTCTCATCGGACTCGCCCAGGAACTCAACTGAGCGCGATGGGACTCGGCTATTCGAAAGTTGAACCGGATCGGTCCTCGGAAGCCGGCTAGGCTTCCGTAATTCGGAAGGGCCGTTTTGCGCTACGCTGATCAGGGCCGACTGAACGACGAAGCCTAAGAAAAACGAGAGTATCGCTTTGCCGATGCTTGCCGGTCTGCCTTTCGGGGCAATTTCGCCCCGCTTCTGCCAGTTGCGCACTACGCCGGTCAGTGAATCGCGATACTTAATCTGGGCACCCGCGAGAAGTTCCTTGACCTTTGGGTCGGATGGAGCTTCACTCCAGACCATCAGCATGACTGCATTCAGATTCAGATCGTTTTGCGGCGTGTGCGAGACGGTCGCCCTGGTCGACTCCCGGACGAAGACGCCAGGCGGAAACACGTCTTCTCGCGTCAGGATGGGAAGAAGTAGCTCTCTCAGTTTCTGAAATTAGGTCGCGATGGCGGCGAGAATTGTTCGTCTTTGCTTTTGTAGTAGAGATAGACTGCTCCGGCGGAAGGATTCGCCTCGCGAACGATCTCTTCCATGGAGGTGGGATGGGTTTTCCGTCGGGAGAAGCACCTCCATGTTGCGACAAGGCTCTGGTCTCGACGGGCTTGGCGCTGGGGCGCGGGAGGGACAGGAAGATGTGACGTTTACTGATCCAACAGGATCATTGAGTAAAGGGATCCACTCCAGACTGGAGTGGATCCCTTGATTGAGACAGCGAAGTTCGTCCAACCCGCACGGCCTTCAGGCCTTTGTACCGGCCGCCATGAAAAGAGTGACTGAAGCGGAGCACGGAAGATTCTCTTGCCCCGCAAATCTTTCGAGCCAGCGCGTGTAGTGTTCGAGATGTTCCGGTGCATCGGCCATTATTTTCTCAACTGTGGCCTTCATATCGAAGACGCAATTCGCAGCCTCCCATCCATCCGTGAACAAGAGATTTCCGGTAAGCTCGACGTCGATCACGCCGCACTTGATAAGCATCTCCCGGAGCTGGCGCCCAATCCAACTGTTGCGGATGTCCTGTTGCCACCTGTCCGCGATAGCGCGACCAACAAGCCGATCGGCGGTGTTGACGGTGTAAGTTCCCCAATCAGGCTCGCAGCAAACGATGCGACCCCCAGGGCGGAGAACTCGCACCATTTCCGCTACTACGCGCTGCGGGTCAATGAGGTGTTGCAGCGTGCGGTCTACGCGAATGGCGTCCGCGCTGCCGGCTTCGCATGGAATCGCAGAAGCGTCTGCCAACGTAAAGCGAAGCGGCACGTCATAAGTTGCGTAAATTTCGAGCGCACGTTCGATCAGTCGTTTACTGTTATCGATACCTATCGACAAGCCCGATGGACCGACAATCCGCGCCATTGAGAACGCGTCCGCACCGAGGCCGCAACCTACGTCGATGGTGGTGCTGCCGGGCTTAAGCTGCAAGCGATCGAGACTTTCGCGCTTGTAACGTTGAAAGCATGGCATGTTCTGCATGAATTCAAGGCAGCGGGAAAGCTTTGAATCTCCCCCGGCGTCCACTTCGCGGAAGCCGGTTGCCAGGTATCTGTCGTCCTTCGTCATTCGTACCAGCTTCTCCAAGCCGCATTACCAATAGGAACTAAAAAATCTCTACGCCTTGCTATATGAGGGCAAGATCGGTCACCTATCGTGCAGACAAACGACACCGGCAGGCAGCAGCTTCTCGCCAGCGCTGTCTAGCCGAGCAGTTGCCACAAGTTTTTTAGGCCTAACGCGAGCGAAGGATGGTCTAACCGCCGTCCGGTGCCACACTCGATCCCTGCCCAAAAATGAGCCAATCCAGTATCCCGCTGTAGCGGGATGGAAACCCGCGGTTCTACACACAATTGCGACTCTTCCTCCGCGAAAAGGCCCAAAAGCATCAAATTTTATGGAGTTTTACAAAATCAAAGAGATGGAGGGGACGAGACCTGACGGCGCTGGAACACACGCAGAGTTACCGTGCGAAACCAAGCGCGCCGGCACTGCCCGCCGAAAACGGCCCCCGCCTTCGGCTAGTAGATGCGGAAATTAACCTCGATATTTACTTCTACCGGAACGGGTTTTCCCTGCAGCGTCGCGGGCTTGAATTTGTACTGCTTCACGGCTTCGACGGCCTTCTCATCCAGGCCCATTCCCAGGTGACGTACTACCTGGACCCGCTGCGGGTTGCCCTGGGCATCGACGATCAACGAAACCACGCAGACGCCCTGATATTTTGCCCGGCGCGCTTCGTCAGAGAACTCGGGATCCGGGGCAAACACCAGTTGGGGAGCAGAGACGCCTCCACCTACGTGATAAAGGCCACCCCCGTAGCCGCCGCCTTCACCCGGTCCGTAGCCATTTCCCTTGCCCGAACCGATGCCGCCGCCAGAACCGGTTCCCATACCGGATCCGCTGCCGCTGCCGTTGGAAGCCGGACCGACCACGCTGGTGCGCGGGTCTCCAAGGTTAGGCAGGTTGTTGTTGGGCAGCTGGATATCCTTGGGCATCATGATCGCAGGGTCAACCGCCAGCTTGGGGTGCTCGTTTACGATCACCATGGGTGGAGTGATGGGCTGCTCCTCGAACTTGGGCAAACGTCCCTTGGGCGCCTGCAGGATGTCGTGGGCGCCACCGCCGCCGCCGCCGCCCATCTGCGGTCCCTTGGGGGCAATGGGCATATATTGCGGCACGTCGACGTTGGTCAATAGCTGGTTCTTTTTGTTTACGACCTTCTTTACCGCAACGAACGTCCACAAGATCAACGCAAAGATGATGATGTGCAGAACCACGGAAATGATGGAGGAGGCCAGCGAGCGCTTCTCCTTCATCGGGTCGATGACCGCGATCGGCTTGGACGTCAGTACGAGCGGAGGGAGCTTTGGCGGATAGAGAAGGTCATAGATGTTGGCGACCATGGACTTCCAAGCCGGTTCATCAATGATTTCGGCAAGCAGCTTGGGCTCTGCCGGTTCCCTTTTGTCCAGCTCCGGAGGTAACAAAACCTGATTGGCCATAACCTTATGAGAAAAGAGGGCGTGTAAGCCTCTCTCCGCCTATCTCCTCATTATGGACGACTGTCGCCCGGCTTGTCTTGCGCTCCAGGAATACGGAGACCGCGCGGCTTGAAGATCCATTAAAAAGTATTAGACACCTTTTTACGCCCATCCGTAAGCAAATGGTCAACTTTTGCGGCGAAGTTACAATAGAGTTTGCTCGTTTTGTTACTGGAGACATGATGCCTGCTCCGCCCGAACTCAAGGCGACCCTGAACCTACCTCATAGCGACTTCCCCATGAAGGCAAATCTGCCCCAAACTGAGCCCCGCCGGCTCGCGGCCTGGGAGCAGGAAGGGATTTATGAGCAGATCCGCGCTATCCGGCGGGATGCTCCCCCCTATGTGCTGCACGACGGGCCCCCCTATGCCAATGGGGAGCTCCACCTGGGCCATGCCCTCAACAAATGCCTCAAAGACTTTGTCGTCAAGTCGAAAACCATGGCCGGTTTCAATGCACCATATGTCCCGGGTTGGGATTGTCATGGGCTGCCTATCGAGATCAAAATCGACGAAAAACTAGGCCG
>CAZSUK010000270.1:0-3266 GCA_964609355.1 uncultured Acidobacteriaceae bacterium
TCGGCACATCCCCAGCCAGGGACATGGGGCGATTAAGTAGCAGGGTTGAAAGATCTCACTTCCAGACTTTGAGTGGGTGGCCCAGGTCTCGCTTTTGAGACCTGGGTGTTCCGGTCACAACCGATTGCCGGGGAGAAACCCAGGTCTCAAAAGCGAGACCTGGGCCACCCACTCAATTATTATTCGTCGCCCCGCGACGGGCTTGAGGGGGAGACCTGCGGTATCCCACATCTCGCGAAAAACGAGCGAGATGTGGGGCACCCGGCGGTTGTTGCGGGGATAGAGTTCAAAAGCTGCTTGGTGCGGGGATGGAGCCCAAAAACGCTTAGTGGGCGGCTTGATAGACGAATTGGAAACCGATGACCAGGAGCCAGAGGGATAAGGCGAAGCGGAGTTGACGGTTGGGAATGCGGGGCGCGATTCCGCTGCCCGCGATTGCTCCGAAGACGCCACCTATTCCCAGCTTCCATAGTAAGGCCGCGTCATAGGCGCCCCCGATCATGTGCACACCAGTGCCTATGACGGAGAGCGCGAGGCCAAAGGTGAGATCGGTGCCGACTACCTGCGCGGTGGTCAGAGACGTCAGCCCCAGCAGGGCTACAGTGCCTAAGGCCCCCGCCCCAGAAGAAGAGAAGCCTACTTCGGCCGCAATCGGTAGGGTGATCAGGGCCATCCACCGGGGACGATCCTTCAAGGGCCGCACGATGGCGTCCGGACGAAAGTGGCGGAACAGCTGCCATCCGGAAGAGAAGATGATGATCGATCCCAGCACAATGTAGAGCAGCGACTTGGGGCCATACGCGGCCACATGGTGGAAGAAGAGCGAACCGATGATGACTCCCGGTACGCCGCCTATCAACATCCAGAGGAGAATGCGGTAAGAGACTTGCCGGCGCGCGATCTGAACCGGAACGACAATCAGCTTGACCACGGCTGCATAGGCAAGGGAGGTGCTTACCGCTATCTCCACCGGTACGTGGAGGAAGAGTATCAGTAACGGTGCCGTAACCACTCCCGCACCCACGCCGGTAAGGGCGATCACCACGGCTATCGAAAACCCTATCAACAACTGCAGCATGGAACTCTCTTCTATTGCGGTTGCACGTGGATACCACATTCCTGCTTGCGGCCACCCCAACGGCCGGAGCGGGGATCACCGGGATCAAACGGAAGACTGGTACAGGGCTCACAACCAATGCTGGTGTATCCCTTGTCGTAAAGCGACAAAAGGGGAATGTCGTGCCGATCGGCGTATTGCCACACGTCCCTGGTGGACCACTCCGCCAAAGGGCTCACTTTTTGTAGCTGCTTTCCTGTGGGCAGGGTAAAGGCGTCGACAGGCTGCAAATTTGCCCGCGTTTTTGCCTGCTCCCGGCGCAGTCCTGTGAACCACAAACGATAGGGTTCGAGCGACGCGAAGAGCGGACCTACCTTGCGCATGCCACAGCAACGATCGGGCGCTGTCTGGTTCAAGATGCCAAATTGCGATTCCTGTTCGGCCACGGTCAACTGGGGGAGAACATTGACCAGGTTCAAACCCCAGTCCCGGCTCAGGCGATCGCGATATTCGTAGGTCTCGGCAAAGTGGTAGCCGGTGTCGAGGAAGATGACCGGCACATTGCCAAGGACCTGGCGGACCAGGTGGACCACGACCATGTCTTCGGCCTGGAAGCTGCTGGTTACGCAGACGTCCTCTTTTTGGGCTGACGATATTTGCTGGTTTACCAAATCGACGGCGGCGGCCGTCAGGGCTTCTATGCTCATGCAGCACCTCGGTTGAGCACGCTTAGCAGGAACTCGACTGCGCTTGCAGGGTCGCGAGGCAATGCGGCCACGGGCTCAAATAAGGCCGATTCATGAGCGATGGAGACTTCCGCATCTGCTTCGTCCTCAATCAGCACGAAGACTCTTATTTGTAACAGTTGTTGAATTAATTTACGATTCTTGCTGCGGGTGCGCACTACTTCGGCTCCGGTGTTGCGTAGTGCGGTTTCGAGCAGTCGAAGCAGTTCCGGGTTGGCAATAGCGATGGCGGCCACGGTGCTCGCGGTTCGCTCACCGGTGAGTGTTTCGCGCACCATCCCTGCGGCTACGGTCGAGTGCGAGACAGGGTCGATCAGAATGAAGCTTCCGGTGCGGCGTTGGGCGGTGTAGGGATCCAGAAACAGCGGACGGGTGGTCTCGATTTCGACGACGCCGATGCTGTTGAGCTCGAGCGTAGTTGCGGGCTCGTGATCGAGGGTCTGCATGTTCACCCGGTGGTCAATTTTCTTAACCTGGGCCTTGACCGTTTGCGAGGTATGTTTCAAGAGGTAGGTCGTGGACGGATCGAGAGGCTGGCCATCCATCCAAACCAAAGCCGCAAGAAAGCTGGTCGCGGTTGCCGGGGGCTGATGGGCGGCGGCGAGCATGTCTCCGCGGCTGATGTCCAGTTCGTCCTCAAGGGTGACGGCGACCGACATGGGCGCGACGGCGCGGGCCAGATCACCGTCAAAGGTGGTGATGCTTTTGACCCGGCTAGTTCTGCCGGAAGGCAGTGCGATGACCCGGTCGCCCGGCCATAGGGATCCAGAGGCAATCTGGCCGGCGAAGCCGCGATAGTGCTGATCAGGGCGAATGACGCGTTGGATGGGGAGGCGGAAGGGGGCGGCCTGGACATCCTGCCCGGTGGGTACGGTCTCCAGGTATTCGAGCAGGGTTGGGCCTTCATACCAAAGCATGCTCAGGCCACGGTCGACTACGTTGTCGCCATGGAGCGCGCTCACGGGGATGGTGACCAATCCCGAAATGCCCAGCTTGCCGGCAAGGCTCTGGAGATCGCGCGTGAGGGAATGAAAGACCTCGCTCGAGTAATCGACCAGATCCATTTTGTTGATGGCGGCTACGATGTGGCGGGTGCCCAACAAGGAGGCTATATAGGCGTGACGGCGGGATTGGGTCAGGATGCCTTTGCGGGCGTCGACAAGAATGATGGCTACATCCGCAGTAGAGGCGCCGGTGGCCATGTTGCGGGTGTACTGCTCATGCCCCGGAGTGTCGGCGATGATGAACTTGCGATGGGTGGTGGAGAAGTAGCGGTAGGCAACATCAATGGTAATTCCCTGCTCCCGTTCGGCGCGCAGTCTATCGGTAAGCTGGGCAAAGTCGATGGCGGCGGCAGCATTCCCATTGGCTGTTTTGGTCACCGCGCGCACATGATCTTCGTAAACGTTTTGCGAGTCGTAAAGCAGCCGGCCGATCAGCGTGGATTTGCCATCGTCCACGCT
>CAZSUK010000271.1:0-4027 GCA_964609355.1 uncultured Acidobacteriaceae bacterium
CTGGGTTTACCTCGGGAGCTGTAACTGCGAGAAATAAACAGCCAATGTCGGTTGCTGGGAGCTCTATCATCCTGTACCGTACACCCTAGAAGATGATTTCGGCAGGAGCTCGCTTATCGCGCAGCCGTTCCTAGCCGGGGGAGTTTCCGTTCGTTTAACGGACTAAGCGCGAGCGAAGGACGGTTTTACCACTGTCCGGTGTCACACCCGATCTCTGTCCAAAATCAAACTGGTCCAGCATCCCGCCGCGGCGGGATTTTTAGTTGCGTCCCCACTGGTGCCTGCGCAGTAGAAAACCTCTGCCGTTAACCGCAGTCCCCCAAAGAGCCGCTCTTTCTGGAAGGGCACGGGTTCACCCGTGCCGAAAAGCAAGCCAGAGATGAGGGCTTTAGCCCCTGAGGTACGTTTTGAAAGATTCAACCTTACGGAATCGCCCTAGAACTTTTTCTAGCCTTCCCAACTTACCCAACAAACGGAGCCAACTATGCCTAAGAACAACGTCAACGACTTCATCACAGACCAGGAAATGGCGATTGCTCGCCTGATCCACTCTGGAACAATGACCGACCGTCATGCCGCAGAAGCTGCCGGCCTCAACCCCGACACTGCCGCCTACATCAAATCCAAGCCTCGTGTGCGCGCCTACAAGCTTGAGCATCACGCCGCCGTTCAGCAACAGCTTGTTGAGCAGGACACCGAACAGCGCCGTCGCTTAACCCTGAACCGCGACCGGGTCCTGGCCCGCCTATGGGAAATCGCCGACCTGGACCCCGAACAAACCCGCAACGGCATGTCCGCCCAGGTCAAGGCTCTTTCCATGATCATCGCCATTGAAGGCCTGATACCGGATCGCCGCGCCGTCGCCGCTCCGAACAAACCCGCCCCTGCCCCCACAAACCCGCCATTCTATGTCTCTGAATGGATGCGTGCCCAGCAGAACAAACAGTCCGTGGATCCCCAGCCGCTCCCCTCCCAGGAAGAAACCGCCGCCCCAGAACCACAGTCCGCTCCTCGATGGGCGGATGATCCAGCTCCTATCCCCGACCCGCCCCCAACAGAATTGTCATCGTCCCGACCGGAGCGAAGCGTAGTGGAGGGACCTGCGGTTCCCGGCCCCCTGGAGACCTCGCAAACAACCTCATCGCTGCCCCGCGTCCCCATGGCCGACTACGTTGCTCCCGATACCAGGCGCCCCTTCTCAGTAGACAAGAACCGCTTTGGCCGGCGCCGCTGACCTACGCACTAGCTCTTTAAGCTTCAGAATCCCCAAAAACATCGAATTTTATCGAATTTTACAAACCGCACCCTTCAACCACCCATCTTCCACACGTAAAGGATGAAACCAAAATGGGCAGACGAACGCTCCCGCGGTAAACCCAGGTCTCAAAAGCGAGACCTGGGCCACCCACTCAAAAAGTGGCATCCGGCACAGTCACAGGCGAGGTCAGTTGTTAGAGGGAAAGAGAAGCGGGCGTGCCAGTTGCTGCAAGACCTGTTCCACGGCGAGCAGATCCGCTTCCGTGTCGACCCCAATGGTGGTGAAGGTGGTGTGCTCCACGTAGATGTTGATTCCATTTTCGAGCAAGCGTAATTGCTCGAGCCGCTCAGTCATTTCAAGCGGGCTTGGCGGCAAACCGGCGAAGCGCGCAAGGGCGGCCTTGCGGTAGGCATAAAGGCCGAGGTGCTTGCGCGGGGGGATGGCGATGCCGCGGTTATAGGGAATCGAGGCACGAGAGAAGTAAAGGGCGCGTCCGTCGCTTGCCGTCACCACCTTCACGGCGTTCGGATCATCCACCTCCACTGGGGAGCAGGGAGTCGACAGCGTAGTCACCTCAGCCGCAGCCAGCGCAAACGGCCGCAGCAAGGCATCGATGTGTTCCCGGCGGATCAGCGGCTCGTCGCCCTGGATGTTGACGTAAATGTCCGCATCGACCAATCCCGAGACGGCATGGACCCGATCCGTCCCACTGGGCAAATCGGGCGAAGTCATCACGCTCGGCCAGCCCTCGGAATCGGCATAGGCGACTACCTCGCTGGAATCCGTGGCAATCAACACCTGGTCGAGCTGCGGGCAAGCCAGCGCTGCCCGGTAGACCCACCCCAGCATAGGGACGCCGGCGATCGGGCGCAGCACCTTCCCAGGAAGCCGGGTGGAGGCCAGGCGGGCCGGAATGACTGCGACAATTCTCATGCGGGTGTCGAGTGAAAGGGGTCAGCCCCGAGTGTGTCCGTTTCGTCATCGGGGCTCGGGATATCAAGGTTGACGACCACAGGTTCCTGCCCACTGCGCACGATCACCGCTTCCACTGGTTGGTCTTTGCGGGCATTCAGTTCTTGATGCGGCGCGAAAGGGGGCACATAGACAAAGTCTCCTGGTCCGGCCTCATCTACAAACTCCAGGTGCGCTCCCCAGCGGAAACGAGCGCGCCCACGCACGATGTAGATAACGGTCTCCAGCTCTCCATGGTGATGCGGACCGGTTTTGGCGTTGGGATGAACGATAACAGTGCCCGCCCAAAGCTTCTGTGCGCCGACGCGAGCATAGGAAATAGCCTCGGCACGGGTCATGCCAGGAGTCTGAGGAGTATTGCTGTCGAGTTCGCCGCTGCGCACAATGCGCAGTCCGAGAGAAATTGGTGCGAGGTTGGAGTCAGACATGTGCGGCACCGGTCGAAGGACTACCAGCAATTTACATTAGACAGGCGGGGAAGGAATTTGCATGACGGTCGGCGATAACAGCAAGCCTGATTACGGCGTAGACGCCCCTTATGTCATCCGCAATCTTTTTCTCGGCGGCATAGCTTGCCTGCTTCTCGGATTTTTCTTGCCTCGTCATATTCACCTTGGCCAGGTAGATTTTCTGCCGCGACCGATGCTCCTGGGAACGGGCACGATTTTGGTCCTTGAGGGGCTACTCTTCATCCTCTATGTGAAGTTCGGCAAATTCCGTCATCGGGATGCGATGCTCTCGCTGTACCAGTGGCGGGGGGACGAACAGGTTCTGGATGTGGGCTGCGGCCGAGGCTTGTTGCTGGCGGGGGCAGCGAAACTGCTGAACGCGAATGGAAAAGCCACCGGCATCGATATCTGGTCCACACATGACATGGGCGGCAATTCGGAAGCCGCCACCCGCCACAATCTGGAGTTGGAAGGAATCAGCGGCCGCTGCAATCTGCTTGGCGTTCCGGCGCAGGAAATGCCCTTCGCTGACGGGACCTTCGACGTCGTCCTATCGAATCTTTGCCTGCACAATATTTACGACCGCACGCTACGCCAGCACGCTCTACAGCAGATCATTCGGGTGCTGAAGCCTGGAGGGATTGCCATCCTCTCGGACTACAAGCTCACGGGCCAATATGCGGAGCAGCTTCGTGAAGCGGGCCTGACGGTTGAGAGGCGATGGGGAAATCCCCTCTACACATTTCCACCCCTACGCATCGTCGTCGCCCGTAAACCTCAGCTATCCTTGCGGTAGAGCAACTCGCGCATCGCTCGTCGCCGGGCTTCAGCCATCTCGGGGTCGAGATGTTCTTTGTTGGTCTCTTCCGCCGCTTCTGGTTCACTACAGGCGGGACAACGGTTGGCAAAGCCGGGTTTGTCCGGCTTCAACTCGAATTCTTCCGAGCAGATGGCGCAGGTTTTTACCGGAAAAGGCATAACACTTCCATTATAACGAAGCTCTGCAACTGTTGTAGAATCAACACAAGGCGGCGTAGCTCAGATGGTTAGAGCGACGGACTCATAACCCGTAGGTCGATGGTTCGATTCCATTCGCCGCCACCAGCCTCTCCCGCTGAGCCGATCTGGTTCTGAGCTGCGTCTAACCCGGTAGTATTATTTGTTTAACTATCCTCGTAGTTCAAAGTGGTGCTATGTCTCGAACCTTCAAGCGTGCGGTCTTCGGTGTCTCGATCCTGTTGGTAGCGTTGGTTTTCCTGGGTGGGCTTGGCCCCAGCCGGGTGCGCGCGGATTCAAACCCGGACGGCGCCTATCCGGAAATGGAGGTCTACAGCGAAGTCCTGAAGAA
>CAZSUK010000272.1:0-2693 GCA_964609355.1 uncultured Acidobacteriaceae bacterium
GTCGTGGACGACCGGCCTCGGCCTCACCTCGTACGGCCCGGGCAACGGTGGCATCGGCGCATCCTATGCGGATGAGGACAACCAATCGCATCAGACCACCGAGGAGCTGCGTATTTCGTCGGTGGGCGATACGCGCCTCAAGTGGCTGGCCGGCTATTTCTACTCGGACTTCGAATCGGGCTGGGACATCATTTTCCCGTCGCAGACAGGGGCGCAGGTGTTCGGCGTCTCGAACAGTCTCTTCGACTACTACAGCCCCTTCAAGATCCTGCAGCAGTCGGTATTCGGCGAAGTGACCTACAACATCACCGAGCCCTTCGCCGTCACCGTGGGCGCGCGCCGTTATCATTATGACGCCCCCGTGGGTCTCAATCAGTACGGCGCTCTTCTGGGCACGCTCACGCCGACGTTCACCAGTACCTCGGAGAACGCCCAGGGCGTCAGTCCCAAGGTGTCGCTTGCTTACCAGTTCGACAAAGACCTCCTCGTCTATGCCACGGCCGCGAAAGGCTTTCGCCCCGGCGGCGGGACCGGCCCGGTACCGACCACAGGGCCGCCTGGGGTGAACTGCGAGGGTCAATTGCAGGTGGAGTACGGCTCCAAGGGGTTCGTCAACGGGCCGATCTCGTTCAACTCCGACAGCGTTTGGAGCTACGAGCTGGGCGAGAAATGGCGCTCGGCCGACGGGCGCTTCAGCGTCAACGCCGCGGGCTACTACGAGAGCTGGGTGGGCGTGCAGCAGGTGAATGCGCTCTCCTCCTGCGGCTACGTGTACACGGCGAATGTCGGCGATGCGCATGTCAAGGGCGGTGAGATCGAGGCGCGTGCGATCGTCGTGCGCGATCTCGAGCTCTCTGGAAGCGCCACCTATTCGCAAGCGTCGCTAACGAGTGCGACGCTCATCGACTCCGGCTTCAATCCGGGCACGCCGATCCAGCAGGTGCCGAAATGGAGCGGCTCGGTGCAGCTCGCCTACCATCACGATCTGACGGACGATCTCGCGCTCATCGCTCGCGCCGAGTCGAATTACGTCGGCAGCCGCACGGACGAGACTTACGCCACCAACACGCTGCCCTCGTACGATCTCACCAATGTCCGGGGCGGGTTGCAGGGCGAACGCTGGTCTGCGGTCCTGTTCGTGAACAACGTTGCCGACAAGCGTGCGCTCCTCAACAACATCACGCAGGATGCCGAGAACCTGGCCGCCTTCAACCGGGTCGCGGTCAGCCAGCCGCGCACCGCAGGTGTCGACTTGAACTACAAGTTCAAATAAATTCGCAGCCCGCCCGCCGAAGGCTCGATCCGGCGGCGGGCCGCGCTGACCGCCTGCCGAGTTTAGCGGCTCGCGGAGGGGACGGCGCGTACCGGCAGCGGCACGTTGCAGAGATCGATCGCCCCCGGGTTGTGCTTGAACCACGGCTCGCGCCGCTCGCGCCGTTGGTCGAGCACGGAGCGGAATGTGGCGCTGTCGGTGCGCAGCACCTGGATCGGCGTGCGCTCGGCCTCCGGCACGTCGGAGGCGACCCGCACCGAGCTGATCGGCACCGGGGGTTCCGCGGCGACATAGAAGCCCATCTCGCCGCTCCCGCGCGGCAGCGTCGAGAGAAGCTCCATGCCCTTGAGCACTCGTCCGACGAGCGCAACATTGCGGTCGAGCTGCCGGGGCGCGTTGCCGATCACCGCATACATCTCGGCGCCGGTGCTCTCTGCGGGATCGTCGCGGCCCGCGCCGACCATGCCGTAGCAGTGCGCGAGCCACACCGTGTGCGTGCTCGGGTCGCGACCGGCCGGAAACCCGTCAAGAAATCCAACTTCCTTCGCATAGAGATCGTGGTCCGGCAACGCCTCGAAGCGCACTGCGGCGTTCGCGTCGGCAGTGAACTCAACCGAAGGCCGAACACTCGGCGGCAAGGGGCGACGGTGACTCTCATCGTCCCACTGCACGACGTAATTGTCCTGCACGCGGATGATGGCGAGGCCGTCGAAGTAATGCGCGCGCGCCAGCGCCTTGATGTTCGCCGCATGCTGGGGCACGACGTGCGATGCGAGCTCGATCACCACGCGCCCATGCGGAAGCTCGAGATACAAGGTGTCCTCGGGGTTTGGCACGCGCCAGTCGGCGGCGGGCGATTCCGCGAGCAAGTCTGCCACCGTGACGGGCTTTGCCCCGAGGTCGGACACGGACGCGAGGCCGAGCGCCATCGCTCCCGCCACGAGCGCCGCCGCTGCTCGTCGAGGGCGGCCCGCGGTCATGGCGCCCCCCCTTGCTTCGCTACCGGCACAGGCTCCGCGGCCGCAGCCTGCTCCACCCCGCGCAGCATCCGATCGAGCGCCGGGCGATCGAAGTAGCGCCCGGCAAGCACGACGCCGCGAATCTTCTGCGTGTTGGCGATGTTCTCGAGCGGGTTCGCGTCGAGCAGCACGAGATCGGCGAGCTTGCCCTTTTCGACCGTGCCCAGATCCGCCGTGCGGCCCATGAACCTGGCCGGATTGAGCGTCGCAGTCTGCAGGGCCTGCATCGGGGTGAGTCCCGCTTGCTGAAAGAGAACCAGCTCCTGGTGCAGGCTAAACCCCGGGAAGATGTGCACACCCGCGGCCGTGTCGGTGCCCGCCATGAACGGCACTCCGGCGCGGAACATGGCGAGCGTCATATCGAGCTCCATCTGCACGAACTTCTTGCGGACCGGCAAGGG
>CAZSUK010000273.1:0-21227 GCA_964609355.1 uncultured Acidobacteriaceae bacterium
CGCACGGCGCAACCCAAGTGGGGGCATACCGAAGAAAGGACCTTTAGCTTACCGCTCTCTCCGGGCACAACATATACACCGTTCTGCGCCGCAGAACTGCGCCAGCCATCAGTCCTTTCGACGTTAATCGTGCGAACAGCAGGTTCAGCGAGCGAGGCGAATTCATCGATCTTCCCTACGTCGGACCAGGACGCTTCGTCCTCTCGCACACGCAGGGGAAAGGTAGCAAAGCGGACAAGCGGAAAGGCCAATGTTGCACTTACCAGACCGCCGACGGAAACCAACAAGGCGCGGAGAAATGACCGGCGTTCTGCTACGGAAGCAGTCACTTCCTCAGGAACATGTGCTGGGGTGGACATTGAGTTACTCCTTGGGTCTATGACCGGAAGCCGATAGGTTCGGCGTGAGCTTCGAGTAGACGATTGCTTGAGTTCGCGGTCGTCGAAGGCCCGAACTCCGAGCGGGAACTGGGAAGAGTGTGCCCAATCGAAATTGGAAATACCGCTGCCAGTGCGAACGCGTGAGCTATTGCAACTCCAGGATCATTCCTGCAAATCATAGCCATCACCTGTATACGGTTTGAAAACTCGAATCCGTATTTTTCTAGCGGGCTCTAGTCAAGCCACCAGCAGTGAAACCAGTTCAGCAGATGCAATTGTTGGTTGTGTCACGGGATTGTAAGGAGTTTGTCATTGTTGCCATCAGGCGCGAGCCTAATAAAAAGTTCGGTGGTCGTGTCCCTGTACTCTCGATCGTCACCGGCGCGACAATGCACGCGGGTGTTTCGTTAGCAACGTAATTGGATGTCCACGAACTTGTGTTTGTATTGTGGAAGAGGACCCGAGCACGCAGACGCTCTATGAAACTACAGAGTGTAGTTTGTCTCTCCGCCGTACTAGATTAGCCGAACGGCTCAGAGAGGTTCAGAACGAATTCGGAGGACCGTTTACTTCATGCGGGCCGTATGTTCTGGTTGAGCGAGAACAGATTGTGGGGATCGTAGCGCGCTTTGACGTGCTGGAGACGCTCGTAGTTGGCACCATAGGCGCGTCGGACGCTGCTCTCTTCCTCACGATCCATGACGTTCACGTAGTTGCCGACTTCGTCCACAGGCAGTTTCGATTTCAGCGCCTCAATCCACTCACTGGCTGCTCGCTGGCCATCTGGCGCCTTCCAATAGGCGGCAATGTCGCCGGCAATGCCATCCTTCCGCAGTGGGAACGGCGTCGCAGCCACGGGCACCCGCGTCACTGCGCCGTGAAGATGAATGAGGAAGCAGTCGACGGGAAACGGCGCACCCGAAAACGCATTCGCGAAAATCTCGATTCTCCGCTCGTCGAGCTCTGCGAAAAAGCCGCTGCAATGTTCCTCATAGCTTGGCGGAATATCGGCGGGTACCATCTGCTCAAGCTCGAGATACGGCCTTAACTTAACCGTGTCGTGCACGACTGCAGGATGATGACGAAGAGGCGCCAGCGCCTTCTCTCCTCCCTCTTGCCCACCGACGTAGCAGGCCTGGATTTCGAGCCGCGGCTTGCGATTGGGCTCCGTAGACATCAAGGCGATGAGAGTGAGCTCGTCTGGTGCTGTAGGAAGAGAGTCCCTAAAAGCTCGCAAAAGTTGACGAGGGTCCTCTGACTCAAGGGTGATATTGCCCGCGAAAACCCTCGAGACGAGGTGCAGTGCCACCTCGAATGCGGTGACGATCCCAAAGTTGCCGCCTCCTCCTCGAATGGCCCAGTAGAGGTCTGGGTTCTCGTGCGCACTCGCCTTGACCTGTCGTCCGTCGGCCAGCACCAGGTCCGCGGCAAGGATGTTGTCGCAGCCAATGCCGTACTTGCTCATCAGCGGACCAACGCCCCCGCCAAGAAGAAACCCTCCCACACCCACCGAAGGACACTGGCCCAGCACGGCGGCGACTCCGGCCTTTGCGGTCTCGGTCTCAACCGACCCGCACAACATTCCGCCGCCCATGCGGGCATAGCTTTTGTCGGCAGCAATGGCGATGTTGCGGAAGCCGGACATTTCGAGCACGATGCCACCCTCACAGGTGGAGTAACCGGCATAATTATGGCCTCCGCAGCGGACAGCGAGAGGCAGATGATTGGACCTTACGAAGCTCAGAATGGCCTGGATGTCCTGAGGGTTGACGGGACGGACTACGAGCGCGGGATGCTCGTCAAACTTGGCCGCATAGCCTTTGCGAAGCTGTTCATATTTCGGGTCGCCGGGACGGAAGACATTCCCAGTAAGGCCCCGTGCAAAGGCTGTGAGGTCGGCATCGCTCGGCTTCGAGGCCGGAAGCCCGGCGAGCTGCTGAGAAAAGCTGGCCCGCGCCAGGAGCGGAAGAGACGAACAAAGGCCTTGCCAGAGGAATGAACGTCGATTCATAGTTTCCCCTTTTAATGGATGGATGGATGGATCCGGAACCAAGGTACCCCGGCGGTAATGCGGCAACAGCATACCTATTGCGGCGCATGAAAGAATCGCCACGGTGAATAATTATCATGTCGCCGGACTTGCCTCAAGCTACAATGTGACCGGTTTAGCCCGGCGCTCTCTGTCCGCGAAACTTCCTTATCTCCAATGGAGGACGCAAATGATGGACCCCGAGAACCCCGTTGTGAAGTTATGTGCGCAGGGGATGGAGTACGAGTCGAAGGGCAACTTCGAAGAAGCTTCAACCGTATTCATGGCTGCGTGGACTCAAAGCACCGACGATTTCGAGCGATGTGTTGCCGCTCACTACGTGGCCCGACACCAGAAGAGTCCAGATGAAGCGTTGACCTGGAATCAGCGGTCACTAGACTACGCCCGGGCCCTAGCTGACGATAGGGTCAGCGGATTTTTCCCCTCTTTGTATCTGAACATGGGCAAGGCCTACGAAGATCTGGGTAGGTGGGACGATGCTCGTCGATTCTACGCAATGACCGTGGAAGTGCTGCCCACTCTTCCCAACAATCGTTATGGAGAAATCATTCGTGATGCGGTCGAAAGGGCTCAGGAACGAGTCGCTGGAGCTATGACGCGGACGAGCCCCAGCCTGGGCTTCAATCGACATGGGCTTTGACTCCTTGAAGTAAGTACGCAACCTTCGGCAGCAGCTAATGGCGACGAATGCACTCAAGCGTTGTAGCGCCTTGCCCCCGGGAAAACTCAACATGATTTCCAAGGGGCTCGCGCATGAAAATTAAGCGGCGCGGGGGACGAGGCGAGGTGCAGTTTCAGTCAGACGGAGCAAAGCAACAGTATTGGTAGAGAAAATCTTCTTGCGATCTGAAGCATCGGGGATCGTGTTGTCTACAAGATCGATGTGCAGCTTTGGACTCATTGGAACCGGTCCGAAATCGGTTCCAAACAAGACGCGATCGACGCCGCACATCTCGACCATAGCTTTAAGGCCGATCTCGCTTGGACCCATGGTATCCACATAGATATTCGACTTGAAGTACTCCGAAGGCTTGCGAAGGTTCTTGTCCATCTTTTGGACCGGTGGGTCCTGGATGCCTTTGTAGTTCAGATCCCAATTCCAATCGAGTCTGCAAATCACGGGAGCGAGCGCTCCGCCCATATGAACGAAAAGAAGCTTTAGTTTTGGGTATCTATCGAATACGCCGCTATAGATCATGCGAGCTGCCGACAGCGCCGTATCGAATGGCCGGCCGACGGCTTCGATGAGCCTGTACTGCTGCATTGCAGCAGCGCCTATCGATACCAGGGGCGGATGAATATGAACGAGCACATCCTTGTCCTGCGCGTACTCCCATAGCCACTCGGCCTTGGGCGAGTCGAGGAATACCTGATCGGCACCGCTTCCGTAGCTGGTCGAAATGCTGATGCAGCAAGCCTCTTTGTTGGAGATCAGCGGATCAATGACATCGCGCGTGTTCTCTTCCAGAGCGTGAGCGTTGGCCATGCAGGCGATGTCGTTGGGGAACCTATCGCGAAGCTCGAAGGACTCGTCGTGCAGGAATTTGAGGGTATCGATGGTGCTTGCTTTAATGATGTGCTGGGCGAACGTATCAATCTCGCCGCCATAGCTGTTCACGCAAAGCGTGACCCCGCTCTGCCGCTGAATCTCCATCGAATAATCAACGTCAACTGACTCGCGATAGAAAAACATCTCGCCTGCGTTTGCCTGCGGCAATGACTTGGTGTCATCAAAGCCTATATTCTCAACGAACTTCTGACGCAGCTTCGGACCGAAAATGTGCCGGTGTGTATCGATGATGCTTCTGGTCGCCTTGGATTCAGACATTTGGAGTACCTCTGCTGGGAGTCTCTCTCAAATACCTGCCATCGTCTGTGTCACTTTGCTCATCATCAGACAGACGACCGCTACCCTGGCGGGAACTCCTTTCCTTTGACTGCCTTCCGTCGATCGAGAGCTTTGGTGCGGACAATCGCCATGACAGTCATCCTCGCCTCCAACAACAGCCGGAAGCCTGTTCATTGATTTGGTTCAGGTCAGAAATTGAAGGGGGAGGCAGGGAACCATACGACAATTTGCGTGCGCTCCAGGAGCGCTGGCCTGTGCTGAGCAAAATAGCTCAGTTTTCTCATCCCGGTGGGCGGATACTGCTGGGGAATCGCAAGCGACTCTTCCAATGTCACCGCGCCGGACACTCGTGATCCGCTTGTATGCTGTGGAATCCATCCTCGAACCCGCGAACATCGGAGTGTCTCGCGATGAAACCGGCCAGCATCACAGACGCAGCGTCAGCTGTGGCCGAAGACGGTAGCCCTAAGACCGCTGGCGCAGCAGCGACTCTTCCGCCCCCGGATAAGTCTCCGCCTGTGGCCAAAGCGAAAGACCATAACATCCGTGTGTCCCCGGCTGTCCTCGATGCGGCAGGGAAGGACGGCGATGAACTGCTTAGTTCTCTGCGCGCCACCAGCGAAGGCCTGACGCAGGTGGAGGCCGAAGACCGGGCGCGAAAGACGGGGCCAAATGTAGTCGCACAGGAACGAAGGCGCGGCTGGTTCCTCCGCCTCCTGATCATCCTCCGCAATCCTCTGGTGATCCTGCTCGCGATACTTTCCTCGATTTCCTTTGCCACTGGCGATCCCCGCGCCGGTAGCGTCATGGCCGGAATGGTGTTGCTCAGCACGGCGTTGCGCTTCTTCCAGGAGGCACGCGCCGACGCAGCCGCGGCCAAGCTCAAGGCAATGATCCACGTGACAGCTACCGTGGTTCGCGATGGCAACGCCCGCGAGCTTCCCCTATGTGACCTGGTTCCTGGAGACATTATTCATCTCTCCGCCGGCGACATGATTCCGGGCGATGTGCGGGTGCTTTCCGCAAAGGACCTATTCGTCAGCCAGGGAACGCTGACGGGCGAGTCGCTTCCGGTGGAGAAATTCCACGATGCCGACCCCAAGCCCGCAGACTCGCCGACCGAACTCAAGAACACCTGCTTCATGGGCACAAGCGTTGAAAGCGGGACGGCGAGCGCAGTCGTCGTCGCCACGGGAGTCAACACCTACCTCGGGAGCATGGCCGAGTCGATCACGGGAGACGCGCCGCCGACCAGTTTCGACAAGGGCATCAATGGCTTCACCCGGCTGATGCTCAAGCTCATGGCCGTCATGGTGCCGCTTGTCTTCCTTATCAACGGATTCACCAAACATGATTGGAAGAGCGCCTTTTTCTTCGCGCTGGCGGTGGCGGTCGGGCTTACTCCGGAGATGCTGCCCATGATCGTCTCGGTCTGCCTCGCCAAGGGCGCGCTTGCCATGAGCCGCAAGAAGGTGATTGTCAAGCGTCTCAATTCCATCCAGAACTTCGGCGCAATGGACTTGCTCTGCACCGATAAGACCGGCACGCTCACCGAGGACCGGGTCGTGCTGCAGCGCCACTGCAATATCGCCGGACGCGAGACCGATGAAGTGCTGCTCGACGGATACCTTATCAGCCATTTTCAGACGGGGCTCAAGAACCTGCTCGACACGGCCATCCTGCATAGTTCGGATTTTCAGCAGCAATCCCTGGTCGAGAAATACAAGAAGCTCGATGAGATTCCTTTCGACTTCACTCGTCGCATGATGTCCGTGCTGGTCGAAAACCCCGAGGGCAAGGCGGTCCTGCTGACCAAGGGCGCGCCCGAGGAGATTTTCCGTCAGTGCTCCCATTTCGAGCTGGATGGGAAGCTGTCGCCTATGGACAGCGCCCTGATGAAAGGGTTAAGCGGCGAATATGCGAGTCTGAGCAACGACGGATTCCGGGTCCTGGCAGTGGCGATGAAAGAACTGCCGGGAAAACAGGCTTGCTCCAGAGATGACGAACGCGATCTCGTGCTGAAGGGGTATGTGGCGTTTCTCGACCCGCCGAAACCTACCGCGGCGACCGCCATCCAGGCCCTGCACAGGCATGGCCTTGGGGTGAAGATTCTCACCGGCGACAACGACCTGATCAGCCGCAAGGTGTGCAAAGACGTGGGACTATCCGCCGACCCCATGCTGCTGGGCGGCGAGCTTGAGAAAATGTCCGATAACGAGCTCGCTGACGCCGCGGAGAAGACAACCCTCTTCGCACGCCTATCTCCCGCGCACAAGCAGCGGATTATTCGCTGCCTGCGCGCCAAGGGGCATGTGGTCGGATATATGGGAGACGGCATCAACGATGCCCCCGCATTGCACGCCGCGGACATCGGCATCTCGGTCGACACCGCAACCGACATCGCCAAGGAATCGGCGGACCTGATCCTGCTGCAAAAAGACCTCATGGTGCTGGAGGGCGGTGTCATCGAAGGCCGGAAGGTCTTCGCCAACATCCTCAAGTACATCCGGATGGGTGCCAGTTCCAACTTTGGAAATATGTTCAGCGTCCTGGGGGCGAGCGCCTTTCTCCCGTTTTTGCCCATGACGCCGATTCAGATTCTGAGCAATAACCTGCTCTATGACTTCTCGCAAGTGCCAATTCCCACTGATTCAGTCGACGAAGAGCTGGTAGCGCTGCCCAAGCCCTGGAACATCAAAGAAATTAAACTGTTCATTCTCTGCATAGGACCCATCAGCTCGATCTTCGATTACACGACCTTCTTCGTCATGCTCTATCTCTTCAAGTGCTGGGCCCCGTCCCGCGCTCCGTTGTTTCAGACTGGTTGGTTTGTCGAGTCGATCATGACCCAGACACTGATCATCCACATCATCCGCACCAACAAGATCCCTTTTCTGCAGAGCTGTGCCAGCTGGCCGTTGTTGATCACAACCGCATCCATCATGGCCTTTGGAGCGTGGCTTCCGTATTCTCCCATGGCGGCGTCGCTTGGCCTGGTCCATTTGCCAAGGCTCTACTGGCCCATCCTGCTGGCCACACTCTTTGCCTACTCTTGCCTGACGCAAGGGGTGAAAGTCTGGCTGCTGCGAATGGAATGGATTTGAACCAGCGCGCAAATGCCTCTACAAATCAGGCGGCGATGCTGCGCGCCATGCGGCGCAAGGGATCTATTGCAGTGATCGTAAACCCCACTGCCATGCGCAGCAGGCCGGTAGAAATACCGCTCTCCACATTGGTGGCACGAATGGTCAGGATGTCGGAGAGCGACAGGGAGCACTGGTAAACGACAGTCGAGTCTCGTTCCTTCCTTAGCCGAATTGATCACAACCCTACCCATCATGGCCTTCGGAGCAGTCGAAGCACGAATCCAAACGCCGCCCGTACGGCAGGAAAGAGGGACAGTAATGAACTGTTGCCTGACGCGCGGAATCAATTGCAGTGATCTGAACAGGAACGCCGCCGGGGGCAGGCACGGGGCTCGTGCTCGAAGATCGAAAAGTATTTCTAGCTTACACAAGCCACTAGAAGTACCGGAGCTGGACTGCCTTGCTTGGCGTTCATCAAGGGTCTATCAGAAAGGTGTATACACGCTGCAAGGTAAGTGGAGATGAAAACGCAGATTCTAGCCGCAATCGGCGAGACCGTATTGCAGCCGACGGCTCGTCTCAATGAAGCGTTGGCGGCCAACGACCGGATAAAGTACTTTTTCTCGCTACTGCAGCTTGCGTTGTCTTATGCCGAGCATCCGAACCAACCGGCGGGCACTTTGAAGCGAGAGCGTGTTGCTTGCGGCATCGATGATCCTGATCTTGATACTGTCGTGGCCGGGGCGCGCACTAGTGGAAAGTCCTGTCACGTTCCTGGCGCCACACGGATCTTAGCGCAGATCGCCGCTGACGCGCGCTTGATGGCGGCACCCGTACTCGCCAGTGATGCGGACGGTTTGGAGGCGAGGCTCGATGCATTGCTCAAAGCCCTCCCTGCGAGCGACCTTCTTGATCCGGAAGCCATCTCCGCAATGATGCAGGCCGGGCATGACCGCCCGGACAGCCTGCATCGCCTGGTGATGGATCTGCATAAGCGGCTCAATGCCATGCAGGCGGAGCTCGCCGAGGAGACGCTGGACGGCGCTGCCGTCTACGGCCTCTCCGATCCGGACCGGTCACTAGTCTCAGCGTTCATGGCCGGTGTCAATCGCACCGCAAAGCTTAAGTTCAATCACCCGGGGCTAGCCACCACAGCGACACGCGTAGCTGACCGTTTGGTGATTCAAAACGATATCGGCACTACGGACGCACACGTGATCGTGATTCACGTGGTGGAGCTCGCTGTGAGCGTCACTTACACAGATGTGCATCCCGAGCGCCTGGCATTCTTCAAGGACATGCTGCGTGCGGAGGCAGTGACATGGGACAAGGAGAGCACCGCCGTGCTGGCCGCAGGCTCGCCGTTTTTCATGGCGACCGGGCATATCGAGGCCAAGGATACCGATAGCTGCCGCGCTTATCTCGAATTTCTCGGCTCGCGGCTGGTGTTCCTGATCGACTGGAACCAGGCACGCAAGCAACTGAGAGGATTCCTCCGCGGACCGGATCGTGTGACCCTTTTGGTCTGGGCGGCGGAGAACGAGATCGGCCATCGCGGTTTTCTCGAGCTGGGCGGTGCGCGGCTCGTCAATCAGGCGATCGAAGCCACTGCCGGATCATCGGTGCACTTCGGCGACAGGCTGTGCGAAGTGCTGGGCGACGCGCAATCGCTGAATTGTTTGCGCTTTGTTTTCCAGGCTGCGACCGAGGGACTTCTAGCGAACCAGTCGCGGGCACTGATCCATGACCGGATCCGCGTGACCTTGGCCGCCCAGTTCAGCAACGAGGAGCGACAGCTCCTGAGTATCGCGGCCAATCACGCCGGGTTAATCTTCGAACTCGCTGGCTTGGTCTGCGATGGGCTCCACGCCGGGGCCGATGGAGCAGATAAGCGAGCCCACCGAGCCCGCCGGTTTGAGCGCGATGCCGACCATCTGGTCATAGAGACGCGTGAGGCCGTCCGGCTACGCCCTGATTACGCAATCTTCCTGCCTATGCTGGAGGCGGCGGATGATGCGGCAGATGGGCTGGAGAACGCGTCTTTTCTGCTCGATCTGAATGCACTGCACGGCAAGCCGCTGCACCTATTGCACACATTGGCTGGCCTGCTGGAAGAAGCCTCCCAGGAGTGGATTAAGGCGGTCGGACATGCCACTCAGATCGGTCTTGCCGGGAGCGCTCTCGAAACCGAAGACTTTCTGGCTGCGATCGATCGTCTTGGCATTATCGAGCGTCAGGCCGATGATGCGGAGCGAGAGCTGACAGCGAGTGCCATTCAGAACGCGAGAGATTTCCGTGAACTGTATCTTTTCACCACTATCGGCGGCCAATTGGAGGCAGCCTCAGACGCAATGAGGCACGCAAGCCTCATTCTGCGTGACCACATGTTTGAGGACGTGATCGATGCCTGACCTTTACACGATCTTGCCTGGATCGCCATTGCCCAAAGGCGGTGCGCAAGAGGTAGGCAACAAGGCCTGGGGCTTATTGTGCATGGTCCAGGCTGGCCTGCCGATACCCCCTGCTTTCGTCTTGCCCACAGCATGGTGCCGGCGCACCCAGACGGCGGACCAACTCGTGCTGCGCAAAACGCTTGCCGCAGGTATCACGCGGCTACAATCCGCAGCAGGCCTGGAATTTGGTGCGTCCCGCTGTCCACTACTCGTATCTGTTCGGTCCGGTGCTGCCGTGTCCATGCCTGGGATGATGGAGACCGTATTAAATATCGGTCTCAACGCCGACACAGTCGAAGCCCTCATTCGGCTGACAGGCAATCCACGGCTCGCCTGGGATAGTTATCGCAGGCTGGTGCAAGGTTACGCCGAGGTGGTGGCGAATCTACCAACGGCCCCGTTCGATGCATTAGTCACGGCTGCCCTCAAAAGTGGCGAGGTAAACGATGAGCGGGATCTCGACCATCGAGACCTCCGGGCGCTGACGCTAGCGATGTTAGATTGCTATCGCACCTTAACCGGCAGTGCCTTTCCGGCCGATCCCCAGGAGCAGCTCGCCGCTGCGACCGCGGCAGTCTTCCGCTCCTGGGATGCAGCGAAAGCCGCCAGTTACCGACGACTGAATGGCATCGACGATAAGGCTGGCACGGCCGTGACGGTGCAGACCATGGTCTACGGAAATGCTGGGGGAGAGTCCGGTGCGGGGGTCGCCTTCACTCGCAATCCGGCCATCGGCACGAAGGAGCTGTATTTCGACTTCCAGTTCAACGCGCAGGGCGAGGATGTGGTGTCCGGGCGCCAGCATCTGGGCGACAAGGATCGACTGCGTCTCGTGCTGCCTGGCGTTTGGACACGGTTGAACGAAATCTGCCACGATCTGGAAACCCTATTCCGCGACGCGGAGGACTTCGAGTTCACTGTCCAATCCGGCGTGTTATTCCTGCTGCAGGCGCGGCGAGCCAAGCGCACTGATTGGGCGGCTTTGGCAATTGCCGTGGACATGGTCGAAGAAGGCCTGCTTACCCCGGCCGAAGCTCTCGCCCATCTTGACGGCATCAACCTGGACACCGTGGTCCGAACCAGCTTCGCGCCACCGGTGCCCGAGACTTTGGCAGTGGCGGAGGTAGCCAGCATGGGCGTGGCAAGCGGCGTCGTGGCGCTCGACTCCGCAGCAGTGAAGCGTCTCTCCCTAACGGGTACTTCGGCGATCTTCGTTCGGCAGGAGACGGTGACAACAGATATCGAGGGCATGGCCCTGGCAGCCGGGATCCTAACAGCTTCGGGCGGGCGAACCTCCCACGCCGCGGTGGTAGCAAGACAACTGGGCAAGGTCTGCCTGGTTGCCTGTCCGGGTCTCGAAATTAACCTGGATAGCCGCCAATGCACGATTGGCGGGACGGCTCTGAACGAAGGCGATTTTCTGTCTCTAGACGGCAATACCGGCGCTGTTCACCCGGGCTGCCTCACCCCATTGATCGAGCGGCCGGAACGCGCCCTGGCTGCCGTCGCAACTTGGGGCCAAGGCGCGGACGCACCGCATAGACGGTCATCGCAGCCGCAGGTTGCATTCCGATGAGCAAACTAGAACGGATCTTCCTAGATTCCTGTCGCCTTGCGGCCACCGTCTGCTGCTACCGCGCTTCCGATTTCAGACTCTGTCGCTAGCTGCGTGCGATTCTTCTCCTGGCGAGAAGTAGGGATGCATAGCACAGGACAGTGAACTCCGGATATCACCTGGAGCACGGTGCTCGTTTCTAAGTCTTGCTCCGAGAGCATCGTCGCCGGACTGCCCAGAACTACCAGATCCACCTGACGGCTGAGAGCAAAATCTACGATCACCGGGCCAGCTTCGCCAGAGGTCACGATGTGTTCGACGCAAACGGTGTGCGACTCGTTCATGGGCGCGAGAAAGCGTAGCCGCTCCAGGAGACGGCGCCGTTCAACGTCGCTTTCTGCTTCTGAAGAATGCAAAACGATCAACTCATCGTGCGCGATGCGGTGTGCGACGGTCAGCGCGGCCAGGGAGCAAGTGGAGAAATCCGTCGCCAACAGCACGGTTCGCCATTTTCCCGCCCAAGGCATCAACGCCTCGACATCGGGAGTGACGGTCATGATTGGGTACTCATTCCGTGCCAGGAGCTGGCGCGCGATCACTCCGAGAGCCGCACGGCCAGCTCCCGTCTTGCCTCGCGTTCCGAGAACCAGAAGGTCGCCACTATCGTCACGCACCGTCTGCAGGATGAGTTCAGTAATGTCGCCTGTCTGAACGACGGAGTGAACCTGAATCCCGTGGCTACGCAGCTGTTCTTCGATCTGGTTCAGCTCCTCGCTAGCCGCCTGATCGGTGGAGATTGAGAGAGGCATTCCCCGAGGGAATGCATAGCCAATGGGATCGATCACGTGCACGAGCACTAGCTTCGCACCATGGCAGTGAGCTATGGCTTGAACATAGCGAAGCGTGGACGAGGATTTCTCTGAGAAGTCCGTGGCCACAACGATCGTTTCAAAAGGGAACTGCTGGGAGATAGCCACGAGATTTCCTTGAGAAGGTCGAACTCTCTTGATCTATTTTTAAGGTTAGCGTGTCGGACTCGAACGCACGGTGATAAGCGTCACACTAGCGAAGGATTAACTGACATCGCACTTAGGCGAGACGAGGTGCACATTTGTGCTCGCAGCATACAACAGCATCGCAACAGCGTAAGCAATAGTCTGTTCCGTTTTGCTCATTGTTGGCAGATATCGCGAATGCCAGAGTCAATGGTCAACTGCGAGGCTCCCATGCGTGCATGGGAGCAGATCGCGCAGATCCTCTCGGAAAGCTCCCGTTGTGGGATGAGAGCACTGTAAATATTTGAACCCGTGACGAAAGTGAGCAAAAGTGCACAGTCTTTCGCATCTTCGCGGACAGATACTGGCTCGAAGTGCCCCGATAAATGGTGGCGGCTGCTGCTCAGATCCACTGCAAAGTCGGTGCTATCGGTTAACGATCGGGGAAATTGCGCATGCGGCGTTCGTTCTGTAGTGTCGCGATTCTGATACTGCTGATTGGCTCGGGGGGCGTCAAGTTAATGGATGCCTCTGGCCGTGGCGCGCAACAAGCTGCAATGACTTCCCCGAAGGACTCAGTGAATCCGGCAGACTATGTCGGACAAGAAACCTGCGCCACCTGCCATCAGGACCAGGTGAAGGGCTTCCCCGAAAATCCTCATTCCAAGCTGGCACTTGAGCACGGCGGCAAGGGAGTGACATGCGAGGGCTGCCACGGACCCGGCAAGGCCCACGTCGACAGCGGCGGGGACGCGACCAAGATCTTTCAGTTCACCAAAGCAACCCCAAAACAAGTTGCTGCGAGATGCTTGACCTGCCATGTTGGCGATCACCCGAATTTTGACCGTACCGCCCATGGCGATGCTCTCGTCGGCTGCACCAGTTGCCACAGTGTCCACAAGTCCGAAGCGCAGACCGCCTTGCTCAAAACGAATCAGCCCACCCTCTGCTACCAATGCCATACAGACATCAAGGCGGCGTTTGCCGAGCCGTTCCATCATCGGGTCAACGAGGGGTTAATCAAGTGCAGTGACTGCCACGACCCTCATGGCACTTTCCAGCCTAAGATGCTGCTGCAGAGTGCAACGCAGGACGCGATCTGCACCAAGTGTCACATCGATACGGTCGGGCCATGGGTTTACGAGCATCCGCCCATCAAGACTGAGGGCTGTACCATGTGCCATGTCCCGCACGGATCGACGAATCCTCGCTTACTGACTCGCAACAACGTGAACAGCCTCTGCCTGCAGTGCCACTCGCCTTCCATGAATTTCACGGCGCCGGGCACGCCGTCGTTTCATAACCAGGCGAATCAATACCAGGCGTGCACCATCTGCCACGTACAGATACATGGCTCAAACGCCAGCAGCATTTTCTTCAAGTAAGGCATGGCCACGAATGATGAGCGCATTTTCGTTGATCTCAGTGCTGCTGAATCCCCGGCGCGGCGCTCTGCTTATCTCAGCCATCGCCATCACCACAGCCCTCGCTCAGACTAGTGCTCCAAAGAGTGCGCAGGATCCTCCACCCCCACCGTCGCCCGGGGACAACATTCGTTACGGATACGTGGTCCATCAGTCCATCGATCTCGGCGGCCACATTGCGAACTATTCAGGTAGCGACGCTATGTATGACACGCTGGTCAACTTCCAGTCCGGGCCTCGCATTCTCGACCAATCCCTGGAGATGATCGCTATCGATCCGGCGAAAGCGCTCCTATTCGATCACCTTTCCACGACCAGCTTCGGTTACGGTGGAGATCCATATAACGTAACGTTTCTGAACTTTTCCAAGGGCCGCATCTACGACTTCCATTCAAGCTTCCGCCGCAATCGCCAATACTTCGACGATAACCTGCTGGCTAATCCGCTGATTCCCCCTACATCCACACCCTTTGTTCCGGTCCTCGACACGCCCCACCTTTACAACACCGTGCGCCGCATGACCGATACGAGCCTGACGGTTGCGCCGCTTTCCGTGGTCAGCGCACATTTCGGCTACTTCCAGAATGTCAACCAGGGGCCGTCCAACAGTACGATTCACGTCGGCGCCGAGGCTCTGCTTACCCAATTCTGGCGCAACTCCACGGATGTCTGGAACGGCGGTATCACCTGGAAACCGCTGCGCGGCACCACCGTCGGCTTCGATGAGTTCATCACCCACTACAAAGGCAACACCCATTGGGAGCTCACCGGCCTCGGTTACCAGCTCTCCAACGGCACTCCCGTCAGTCTCGGAATCGACCTCTCTTCAGTCTGGGCTTCTCCGTGCGCTTCGCCTTTCAATGCAAATGGAGCCGTCAACCCGACCTGCAACGGCTATCTGTCGTATACCCGGTACGCTCCCACGCGTACGCTCTTCCCTAGCGAGCAGTTCCACTTCCAAAGCACGTCTATCCCCCACTTCACTATGAATGGACGCGTCCTCTACATGGGTACGACCAGCCACCTTACGAACTTCAACGAGAACTTCAACGGCCTCGACGCCCGGGTCAAGAATCGCGTAGAGGATGTCACTGGCTCGGCCAACGCGCGCCGCATTAACGTGAACGCCGACTACGGCGCCACCTGGCAGTTGACACCCAAGATTGCGCTCGACGATATCTTCGACTTTTGGTATTTCCGTCAGCCCGCGACGAACGTCTTTACCGAGACAGACTACGCCGGAACCTCAATGCTTCAGCCACCCGGGGCCGCCACAACGACCACGACGCCGGACTATCAGGCCCTCAATCAAAAGACAAAGACCAATACTTTCTTCGTCAATTGGGATGTCAATCCTTTTGCCCGCCTCACGCTGGGCTACCGCTATCGCAGTCGCATCATCACCGATGCGGGCGGCGACTTCATCCCTATCCATGAGAACTGGTCCCTCTTCGGCATCGTCTTCAGGCCCACGCCTCAATTGCGCGCCAACTTTAATTTTGATTGGATGTATGCCGACAATTCATTTACCCGCATCAGCCCGCGCCAGTTGCAACATTATGTTTTGCGAACCAACTACAAGGCGAAGACCTGGCTAACTTTTTCCGGGACCATCAACATCCTGGAGGACCGCGACAATATCCAGACGGTAAATCACCTCGCCCACGACCGCGACTTTTCCTTCTCAACGGTCATCACTCCGAGCGAAAAATGGAGCATCGACCTGAGCTATTCGTATGACGACATTTTCTCGACTACGCTCGAGTGTTACACCGTAACGCCGGTCGCAGCAGGCACCCCACAGGGCCCCGATGTGTGCCAGCAAGCGGACTTGCCGCTGCAAAGCAACGGTTACTACAACCAGCCGACCCAATACGGCTCCATCGGATTTGTATTCACCCCGGTGAAGAAGGTCCATGTGGTCGCCGGCTATCGCATGTCTGACACCGACGGCCAAGCCCCGCCAATCAATAGCCGCCAGGTGCCAGGCTCCCTACAGTCGCAGTATCAAACCCCATACGGCACCCTTGCCTATGATCTCGCCCCGAACTGGACCTGGAAGGCGAACTATGACTACTACAGCTACGGCGAAGGTACGCCGATCGGCCCTACTCTTCCGCGTAGCTTCCGTGGGAATGTCTACACTCTGGGAGTTCGCTATGCTTTCTAGGTTCCTATGCAAGCATCATTGTCCACCTAACCTCAATAAGGAGTATTGCCCATGCTGAAACATATTACTCATGCTGTTGCCATCGGCCTGGTCGTCTTATTTGCGAGTGTCACCAGCCTCGCTCAATCTTCCGGAGCTGATACCTACAAAGCGAAGTGCCAGATGTGCCATGGCACTGACGGGCTGGGCAACACACCCGCCGGAAAGGCCATGAAGGCGCGGCCGTTCAACGCGCCCGACGTTCTAAAGGAATCGGACACGGATCTCATGGCTGTTATCAAGAACGGCAAGAACAAGATGCCTGCCTTTACCGGCAAGCTTACCGACGCACAAATCACGGACGTCGTAGCGTATATCCACACATTGCAGAAGTGACAGAACTCACACAATAAAGTCGTGGCCTCATAAGACGACTTCCGCTAATACGGGTGCAAACCCAAGGAGTGCATCAATGCAACTTACACCCCAGAAGAATGACGTACTCAAAGTCGAGACCTCGGGACGGCGTTCATTTGTAGTTGCTTTATTTGGATTGAGCGGAGCAGCGGCGAGTGCACTGTTGGCCTTTCCCCTGGTGCGCTTCGTCACCTATCCGCTGCGCAAACGCGCAACCGCCACGACGTGGTCGGATGTAGGCCCGGTGCAGGACTTTGCCTCGCTTACCGCACCCGTCGCGAAAACCATTACTTTGGAACGTCGCGACGCGTGGCAGACCACCTCATCGCAGACGGCGGTATACGTGTTGCCATCCAAGGCTGGACAATTCCGCATATTGTCGCCTATCTGTCCGCATCTGGGATGCTCGGTCCGCTGGGCGGGCGATGAAGAGAAATTCGTCTGCCCGTGCCATTCAGGATCGTTTACGGCGGACGGAGAACGCATTGCAGGACCACCGCCTCGCTCCTTGGATGTACTCGAATCCAAAGTCGAGGACGGCGTATTGAAAGTCCGCTACCAATATTTCCGGCAATTAGTTTCCAACAAAGAAGTAATGGCCTGAGGTGGAGGAAGTCTATGACCAACAAAACTGCGCCTGAGCAAGCCGCCCATTCCAACCTCGGTACCCGGTTCGTCCAGTGGCTGGACCAGCGTACGGGAATCGACTCTCTGCTCCATGAATCGCTCGACGAGCCAATTCCAGGTGGAGCCAAGTGGGCTTATATCTTCGGCTCGGGGCTGCTGTTCCTTTTCGTTTCGCAGGTTATCACCGGGGTTTTTCTTGCCTTGTATTACGTGCCCTCGGCGGACCACGCGCATACCGTTGTGTCGTACATTGTGAAGGAGGTTACCTCAGGATCATTCGTCCGCAGCATTCATGCCTACGGTTCAAGTGGCATCATCATCATGCTTTTGCTTCACATCGGGCAAACCATTCTCTATGGATCTTATAAGGGGCGCCGGGAATTGCTGTGGCTCTCCGGCTGCATCCTTCTGGCCCTTATGCTCGGCATGGCCTTTACCGGGTATCTGCTGCCCTGGGATGAGAAGGCATATTTCGCCAGCGCGGTGGGAACAAATCTGATTGCCGAAGTGCCATGGATTGGGCCGCCGTTACAGCAGCTCGTACGGGGCGGCGAGCAGATGGGAACACTCACGGTCTCCCGCTTTTATGTGCTACATGTATTCGTGCTGCCGGGGCTGCTGATCGGCTTCATCGCAGCGCATGTTTTTTTCTTTCGCAAAGCGGGCGCAGCAGGCCCGATCAAGGAAGACCCGTTGCACCCCAAGTTGCCGTCGGTTCCGTTTTACCCGCGGCAGGTGGTCATGGATGCATGCTTTGCCGTCGTGCTGATCGGTATCCTGGCCATAATCGCCAAGACAATCCCGATGGATCTGGGTCCGGCGGCTAACCCCGCGGATACGCATTTTCTGCCTCGCCCGGAATGGTATTATCGGCCTGCGTTTCAGTGGCTTAAGTATCTCAGTGGCCGTTGGTCGCTGATCGGCGGTATTCTTTTGCCGGCCTTGCTCGCGCTGATCTTTGCTGCGGCGCCGTTTCTGGATCGGCGACTCGAGCGCCGTCCCTGGCGCCGGCCAATTTCAGTGGGCGCATTCCTTCTCTTCTTGATTGCTTATACGTCTCTTGGTATAGCCAGCTATCGGGACGATTATCGCGATCCTGGGGTGGCGGCGCAGATGCGCCAGCAGGATGAGGATGCGAAGGCCTTCATGCAGAAGCCCTTCGTTCCGGAAGCCGCTGCAGGCAGTGTATCAGCTGCACTGGTATCTGCTGACCCAAAAGTGCTGAAGGGACAGGCTCTCTTTCAGGCCCAGTCGTGCAGTTCTTGCCATGGAGACGGGGGCATGGGCACCGCCGCCGCAGGTCCTCTGACGGGCGTCGGCCAGAAATATACTGAGACCCAACTGATTGAGCTGCTTCGTACGCCGAGCAGTAAGATGACCAACGGCGGTATGACAGCTGTAGATCTGAAGCAGGATGATCTAGAGGCATTGACCGCATATCTCCGCCAACTGCGCTAATCGTCTTAGCGTCGGTACTTACGGTTCGATATGCCAAGGCGATGGGATTGCTCGTTTGGCGATCGACGTTTTCGACGGGGATCTTGGGCAGAAAGAGTCCCTACCCTTTGTTCACAACGAGGAGCCGGCCCTAGTCAGGCCGAAAATACAGATCCCTGGATGTCACAAGAACAGCCATCTTCTGGACTGATGACCTGTTTGCCGGTCACAATATCCGGCTATATGGAACGGTCAGCAGGCCTGCAAGTCGCCCGCGGTCAGATTGCATGCAACCCCCACCGCCATGCGGTGGAGGCCGCTAGAAATACACGCTGCCGGAGTTGGTGGTACGGATGGTCAGGAAGTCTGGTCTGGGAAACACGCGGGGTTTGTTGCGCTCCACAAGACGTCCTTGTGGCCAAACTGATTGTGGTGGACGAAGTCCTCCAGTTCACGTCGGACGCGTAGATAGGGCTCTGCCGGTCTAGCGGGGTAGCCGAGGCTGCAAGCAAAAGCAATTTTCATAAGCGGCGGTATATGCAGGGCGTGCTGCACTTGCTTTTCTACCGCGCCATCACGAAAGACGGTCAGTACGTGCATTCCGAGTCCTTCGGACTCACTCATAAGCCACATATTTTCCATAACGCAGCCAAGCCCCATGAGCCCGAGTGCATCGCCTTTAGAGGCAGGGGAATGGATGGATGAGTCATACAGAACCACCAGTAGTACCTGAGGCTGCAAGACAGCCCTACCCAGAAGGGTTAGTTGCGACCTGGCGTCTGATTCAGGATTCCATGCTTCAGGATCTGTCCATGCCTTGGGATAGATGCTAGCCAGGGTACCCGTTTTTTTATGGCTCAGTTCTGCTTCGCTGAAGGAGATGTGCTCATAGGTTTCGCGAAGGTAGGTCTCTGACATCTCGGCGGGGATCTTCGCGATTGCCTCAAGACGTTCTTTGTCATCGACCACGACGATGGCAAAGTTCTGCATGTTGTCAGGAGTAGGAGCCCAACGCGCCGCCTCGAGGATTAACTTTACCTGCTGCGTCGTGACCGCCTGATCAGGGTTGAATGGCCCTCTCGTGGAGTGTCTCTCGTGAAGGAGGACCAAAAGGGCCTGCGTTGCGCTCTCTTGGGCGAGTGCTACTGCACTATGAATGACGGCATTAGACATGTCTGTTCCCCTAAAAGGTCCGTTAAGCAGCTACTTTCGCGAAGGCGGAAAGCGACCGTCGTCCGGCAGTGCTGTCCGCAAAGACTATGCTGTGAGTGTCCTCTTGTTGAGGATGTCATGTCTGTGCATTTTTGCTCATTGGGATCCGGTTACTCTCGGTTTTCTCCGAGCACCGCTATTCGGACAGGGACGCCTATCTCCTGTGAGAGACCCGATGACCACAGTCTGCCAGAGCAAGGTGATGACGGAGCCCCGTGCACATTGTGCTGCCGTATGCAACAAGTTCCATGCTCTCAAAGAGGCATGACCATTTGCAGCTTTTCTGTACGCTTGCACCGGAGGCTCTTATGGCGAAGATTCTAATCAATCCAGGCTTTGCATTGCGTGCTGTCGCCTTCGGAGCACTGGCTGTCGGCGCTACAGCCATTGGTGCGGTCGCAATTGGGGTACTGAGCATACGTAAACTCCGCTTGTTTGAAGGAAGGCTGGAAAAGCTTTACATTCAACGACCGACGATTGGCGAACTTGACGTTCAGTCGGCGCGGACTGCGGCACCTAGCCCAGACTTTTCGACGCCAGATCTCACCTCGACCCTGTGAAAGGCGCCCGGTTTTCTAACGTGGCCCAGAGCGAGCTCAGACAGGAAAGTGGGATGAGGGGGGTCGCCATCCCAAGAATTCGCGGTTTGATGTATCAAATTGCTCAGCGTGCCTCGTCGATGGGTGGAAGACTGGGTCTGCGTGTGGCTTGAGATCCGCGAAAAGCTAGAATAGCTGTCCCCCAAAAAGGCTCGCGCTCGCGGCGACAGCGCTCCTTCGCTGCCCTCGCGTTCAGCCCAAGCTGTAGCTTGAATTCCCTTAACCGTCCGACAAGAAATCTGGGAGAGCGATGCCCACAGTTGATTCAGTAATCGCTATATATGACACGCATGAGCAGGCAGAGCAGCTCGTTAAGGCGCTCCAAGAAGTTGGTGTCGACATTACGAACCTCTCGATAGCAGCGAAGAATACGCATGAACACATCGTTCGGCTACTACAACGCTGGCGATCGAATGAATTACCTGAGAAAGACAGGAGTTATCTGGGATGGATTCTCGCGTCTGCTATCCCGATCTGCGGTGTTTGCCAGACCCGGCATCGGGTCGATCCCCATGGTGCATCCTCTTGTTGCATAGACCGCGCAAGGTCTTAAGGGAGCCGTTTTCCTCGCAGGGATCGGTGCGCTTGGAGTGAGATTAATCATTGAGGTTTTGAACTTGATGCGCACCTACCTCCATGCCCATCTTAAGGAGGCTTTGGGGATGCTGGACGAGATGGAGAAGCCGCTGGAGACGGTCCGATGACTTTTTCGCAGTGGCTTCCTCGCTCCGTTGAGTGTTTCCGCGGCTACACAGTCCAGAAATTTACGCAGGACCTTATCGCAGGATTGACGGTCGGCCTGGTAGCGCTTCCCCTGGCGATGGCCTTCGCCATTGCGTCCGGCGTACCACCGCAGGCTGGTCTTTACACAGCCGTGGTGGCCGGGTTCGTGATTTCGGCGCTGGGCGGATCGCGCACTCAGATTGGCGGCCCGACTGGCGCTTTGGTCGTTATTGTCGCCGGCATCGTCGTGAAATTCGGCTGGGTGGTCTGG
>CAZSUK010000274.1:0-4322 GCA_964609355.1 uncultured Acidobacteriaceae bacterium
CATCTTCCGCGGTCCACCAATCGCGAAGGTTGCCGGCGCCATCGAATTTCCGGCCCTGATCGTCGAAACCGTGGGTCAGTTCGTGTCCAATAATGGCGCCGATTGCTCCAAAATTCGCGGCGTCATCCGACTGCGGATCGAATAATGGCGGCTGCAGGATGGCGGCGGGAAAAGTAATCGCATTGAGCTGGGGATCGTAATAGGCGTTGGGCACGGAGGGGGACACACTCCATTCGCCACGATCCACGGGTTTTCCTATTTTGGAGAGCTGGCGGTGCAGTTCAAATTCACCGCTTCGATAGGCATTGCCCAACGCGTCACCGCGCGCGATCGTCAAGCTGGAATAGTCCCGCCAATGGTCTGGATACCCGATTTTGTCTGCAATCTTTTCCAGCTTCGCTGTCGCGGCCTTGCGGGTAGCAGGGCTCATCCAGTCCACCTGCTGAATATCGGTGTTCAGTACAGCTTCCAGGGCATGCACAAGCTTCAGCATTCGCAGCTTGCTGTCGCCCGTGAAGGCACGCGCGACATATTCCTGGCCCAGGGCTTCGTCAAGGTCACGATCCACGCTTTGCACGCAACGCCGCCAGCGGGCACGCTGCACTTTTTGGCCGGTTAACGCCCGGCCATAGAAATCGAACTTCTCATCCACGAACGGCTCGCTAAGAAGAGAGGAGGAAGCGTTGATCAGTTGCCAACGAAGATAAGTCTTCAAGCTCTCGAGGGGGACAGTGGCAATGAGTTGGTTGACGCCCTTGAAGAATTCAGGAGTCATGACCAGGTAGTGGTCAGTCTGCGGAGCGTTCACGCTCTTGAAGTACTGGTCCCAGGAAAATGCCGGGCTCAAGGCGCGAACTTCCTGTATTGACAACCTATGATTGAGATTGGCCGGGTCGCGCCGCTTAACGATATCGAGCGAGACCTTCGCCAGCGATGTTTCCATGTCCATCACCGTCTTCGCATGGTCCATGGCTTGGGCCGGCGTTTCCCCGAGCAGTTGAAATGTTTTCTGCAAGTGCTCCACGTATTGCTGGCGCAGATCGGCTGATTTCTCATCAGATTTGAGATAGTAATCCCGATCCGGCAGGCCAAGCCCACCCTGGTCGAGAACCGCGACTACCTTCGACGCATCATCAAGATCCTGACCGGAACTGAATCCAAACAGCGCGCCGGTTGAACCGGAATCCGTGCCTGGCGCCAAAGTGAACGTGATCCGATGAATGCGGGCTAACTCCTCGGGGAGCTGAGTCGTGCTCTGCAAAGCGGCGATTCGGTCTAACTCCGGCTGGATTGCAGTGATTCCCTTGGCGTTGATCTCGGTCCCGTTCATGCAGGAGGCGTCGTAATCGCCGATTTTTGGCTCTGAGGGGCTGCGCTTCGGGTCGTCGGCGGAGGCTTTTTCCAGGATGTCGCGCACCACCGTCTGGTTCCAAATCATCAGTTTCGCGCCGAGCCACCAATTTGCCTGATCGGGCGGAATTGGGTTTTTAGCGACCCACTTCTTGCACGTGTATTGATAAAAATCGACACACGGATCCAGACTCCGATCGACCTGGGTGACATCGAAATGATCGAGTTGCGGGGGGACAGTTCCGGCCGCTGCCGCTAGGTTTGACTGAGCAAACGCGGTGCTCCAACCTGGGACCAAAGACAGTACAACGACCAGTGCGAAAAGGTAGGTTTTCGCTGGATGCATGCAGATGCTCCTCTTCATTTAGTGGAAGCAAGTCGGATACAGGGAAAGCGAATCGCCAGCTCAGAGTAGGAGAGCGCGCCGCACAGGGCCATCGACGCAACGCCGACCCGCAACAGGCCAAGCAGGAACAGAGACCTCAGCGACCTGGCCATGGCAGCGGGAGTGAGAAAGATACCAAGGGCAATCGCTTCGCCAGTAACCATCACCATTCCGGCCGCCAGGCCCGGCTGTCTTCGTTCCTGCTTCGTCTGCTCGTGCATGTCGCGCCCCATGCTATTTCGAAAGTTTGCCTGCCGCATCCATCGAAAGATGGAGGGCTGGGACCTCGGCTCGAGGTTACTCACTGGACATGCCCCCACCAAGAGGCCGATTTTTGTCTAAACCACCAGGATGAAGACAGGATCGGCTGGTTTATTTAGATTGACTCGGCAGCTCAATGGGCTTTCCTATCAGGGAAGCCCAGGATCACCACCACAAGTTCAAAGAATGGAGTCTTCTTCAATGTCGCGAATGCCTTTGGATTGCAATCCCAGGGACTGCCGGCTCCTTTTGATAACCACCAGCACGAAAGGCACGACACGATGAGCAGTTGCCGTCGTATTTCAGGACGCCTGCTCGCGGTTTTTTTCGCCGCAGTCACTGTTTCTGCGCAGACCGGAGTGCATCCTCACGAGTGGGTTAGGGTTACGCTCGATAAGGCAGTCTCTCAAGGGGTATCGGGGCGCATGCTGATCTTCATCGCGCCCGCGAGCGTCGACACGAAAGATCCCAATACTGTTGACATGGACATGATGTCGCCAACCAGCGTGTACGTGGCGGCAAAAGAGGTCGCACATCTGGCGCCGGGGGAGTCCGTCGACCTCGACGTGGACGATATTGTCTTTCCGCGGCCGTTCTCCCAGGCCCCCGCGGGCAGTTATCGTTTGCAGGCTGTTCTCGATGTTCACCACAACTACAATTATGATGGGCGCGCCGCCGGTGACTTGGTCAGCGTACCGGTGAACGTCAACGCACCGTTGGCCGCTTCTTCGACTCCGGTGATCGCTCTCAGCCAGACTCTTCCGGAACCGCCCGACCCCCTGGCGCGACGGTCCGACGTAAGTTCCGCCCTTGAGCCTTTGGATGTTGTGAGCCCGGTGCTGACCAGCTTCTGGGGGCGCGAGATTCATATGCGCGGGTGGGTGTTGTTGCCGCCCGGATATGCCACTCATCCGAAAGATCGCTACCCAACGGTATATTTCACCCACGGTTTCGGTGGCACGCTAAGCGGACTGCGTGGGCGCTACGCTCCAATTCTCTACGACCGCATGAAGCAGGGCCGTATGCCGCAGATGATCTGGGTGCTGCTCGATGAAAGTAGCCCGACCGGTACCCATGAATTCGCCGACTCAGTGAACAATGGGCCATGGGGCATCGCCCTGACCACCGAGCTTATTCCTGGTCTTGAGAAGAAGTACCGCATGGATGCGCGTCCGTCGGGGCGCTTCCTGCAAGGGCACTCCTCGGGTGGCTGGGCTACGTTATGGCTGCAGACGCGCTATCCAAAAATCTTCGGAGGCACTTGGTCCACGTCACCCGATCCCAGTGATTTTCACTACTTCAGCACCATCGACCTCTATGCGCCGAATGCGAATATGTACTTCAGGCCCGATGGCACGCTGCACCCGATGATTCGTGATCATGGTGAGCCGCGCACCAGCATGAAGGATCTAGCCGGGCTAGAGTCTGTTATTGGACCATATGGCGGGCAACTCGCATCGTTTGAATGGGTGTTCTCACCCCGTGGCAAGGATGGCAGGCCTTCGCCGCTTTTTGATCGCGTGACCGGCGAAATTGATCCAACGGTGGCCGCCTATTGGCGCGCGCACTACGATATCGTGCAGCGACTGAACGACAACTGGAAAACGATCGGCCCCGATCTCCAGGGCAAAATCCACATCTTCGTCGGCACCGACGACACCTTTTATCTCGACGGAGCGGCGCACAGTTTGCAGGCAACGCTAGACCGTCTTTCCGGCCGTGCGCAGTTTACCTTTCTGCCTGGGCGTTCCCACTTCAATGTGTATAGCGTTGGAGACGATCGCTACGCTCTGTTTGATCGCATCGCGACTGAGATGTATCAAGTGGCCAGACCGAGTCACCCGGCACACTGAGCCTGATGCGACCTTAGCTGTGAGAGAACTCGGCCGTGTTACGCACCTTCGACGATGCGGAAGTCGCGCTCTGCGCCGGATCCCAGTGCCTGAAGGGCCTTTTGGTAAGCCTCGCTATCGTGAGCTGCCAGCGCGGTCTCATAGCTGTCGAACTCGACCACGATCGTACGCAGTGGCAACCCGGCTTCGTGAGGGCGCAGCTGGCTTGTGGAACTGGTCAGCAAACGTGCGCCGAATGATTCAAGCGCCAGCCGTGCTAGTGCAGCATAGCTCTTTACCGCAGACTCATCCGAAATCGATCGATATGCAACGACCCAGTAACCCTTCTTCATGGCGTCTCCTTTTCAATCCGAATGTAATGCAGAACCTTTTATAAGTGCTAGCGCTCATGGAGGACGCCGATTCCGGGGTTCTCCCCGGTACGACCGGCAAGCCCGACGGCCCGACAACCACCGGTAGATAGAATCGTGGTG
>CAZSUK010000275.1:0-10742 GCA_964609355.1 uncultured Acidobacteriaceae bacterium
AGAATGGAGCGAGGTCCAACCAGAAGGCGTGGTGGCTGGGAGCGGTATGGGCAGCCTTTGCTGTCGGCCAGCTCTATGGACAGATTCTGCACGCGACAGAACCGCTGCCTTCGTTTGAAGTGGCCACAGTCAAGCCCTCAAACGGCGATAACGCGACTCCGTCTGTGAGCACGGCGACCGAGTCTCGCACCATGAATGTGACCGCCAGAAATCTGATTGAACAGGCGTATGGTATCCCGTGGACTTCTGGCCGCAACGAGCGTGTCGTGGGAGGGCCGAGCTGGATCGACAACAACCGGTATGATGTCGACGCAAGAATTGACGAGTCTCTCGTGGCGAGTTTTGAAAAGCTGTCGCACGAAGAGCGCAAAGAGCAGATGAGCTTGATGATGCAGTCGCTGCTCGCAGACCGATTCAAGCTAAAGGTCCATGTTCAGTCGGCCGAGTTGCCGATATACGAGCTAATGTTCGCCAAGGGCGGCCCGAAGCTGACCGTCACGAAGGACCTGCCTACAACCACCGGAGAGGATCAGCCGCCCGCGAAGGTCGGCTTTCCTATGAGGGCCGAGGATGTCCGCAAGGGGATTCTTGTTTTATATCGGGGACAGGCCGCCGAAATGACGGCAAAGGGAGCAACATTGGATGAGCTAGTGCATTGGCTCGCGGGCTACTCCGAGGTTGGCGGGCGTACGGTTGTGAACCGGACCGGGCTTCCGGGACCGTATGACTTTACGCTGCGGTGGACTCGAGAGCGATTAATAGCACAGGGACCGCAGGACGAGCAGCCACGACCTGTACCATCGAACGTTCCGGAAGCGCCGGGGCTGTTTACGGCTCTGGAGGAGCAGTTGGGATTGCGGCTGATGTCCACGAAAGGACCAGTTGAAGTGCTCGTCATCGATCACATAGATCTACCTTCGCGGAATTAAGTCCGAAATCAAAAGCTGCTCGCAACCTCTTTGGTGACCGGCTTGTGACTCGATCACCCGAGGGATCCACACACTTTCTAAACTCCTCGCAGCGGCGCAGTTCCCTGAAAACCGGGTCATAGGTAAGTTCCCGCCGCGACTCCCAGCTTGCGAAGTTACCGAATTAGAACGCCGGCTTGGCAGACCGATTGCCTGTCGGGCTCCAGGGCGGAAGGCTGTGCCGATCTCGGTAGGGAGCAGATAAAACTGCTGCTATAGGTAAGCTGTCACCCTATTAGCCCGTGTCTGCCAGTTGGGGGCTCGTCCAGTATCGTGATTGGGAAAATAGCAAGCACCCATTGGGATGAGTCCTTATTGCCGACATCTCGGCAGGTGGACAAGAGAACAACAGGTGGACAAGAGAACTCCCCCTGAATCTGGATGACTGCCTGCTTGTGTCATATCTGAACTTTCCCCTTCCTATGCATAACTGGGCGAGAAGTGCGGCACTCGCTGCAATTTGCGCTGAACAGCAAGGGCCGGTAAATTGCTCGGCTCGGCCAAGCAACCCAGCTCGATACCCAGCTTGTCATTGAATTCCAGACCGCCAAGGGCACGCAGATAGGGATTGCCTGTAGGGAGCATCGGGAAAATCCTCCTGTCGCTCCTCGCCCCCCCTTCTAATTTTCGGAAGGCCTCTCGATGTGTTCGACAACAAATAATTCTGACGGGCCTTTCTGGGGTAGCATTTTTATTCCTAGTTGCTCCTTCAGCGCATCCGCGAACGTCGGCGCGTCCTCATCCAATTCAAGTGGCGCACCTCGCGCCACTTGATCAACGACCTTTCTCCACTCCATGCTGTAGTCGACGGTTCCTTGAATCCCCGTCTTATCCAGCATGGGGCGGTCGACAACCCCCACGCCGGTCAAAATCGCAGTAAACCGCGCCATGGATACATCTCTTCCCCCACTTTTCATCCGGCCCGGTTTGCTGGGGAACATGCCATAAGGCCCCCCGCAGACCTCAGGATATCCTTCTGCATCCACTTCATTTGGGTTTTGCGAGGTCGCAGGTTTAGCGCATACCGGATCGGCTGCTCGATGCAGCCGGAGTTGTGGTCCGAACTTTCCCGGCTTCGCCAGAACGAGCACGTAAAGCGGTACAACTCGGGTCTCGTAGTGAACCTTCAATTTGAAACGATCAGCGAGCAGAGACTGCATCATCAGGCGATAGTCAGCCTTCGAAGGATTGCCTTGCGCCCGCGCTTCAATATCGAATCGATCCTGAGTTGTCCATGGCACTTGTAACTCGAGCGACCGTAGCTGGATTTGCGTAAGACTGTAAGCAAAAGCGATGAACTGAATAAGCTTTATATTTCTTGCCAGGTATAAGTTTCCGGGTGGAACGGGGCCATCCCCAAGTAGCGGACTAACGTTCATCGACGCCTCGTCTTCGGACTTATTCTTTCTGACCGAAGCAACCTCGAATTCCAGTCTCTTTCCCGTTGTGACCGGTGACTGAGCGGTTGTTGGGGATACTGTCCCAGGTAACGTGTGCATCTGGTCAAACGCAACCTGCCCGGTGATGCCGAAAAATGCAGCAACGGCGAGCGATAGGCCTCTACTCAAATCCAGTCTTCGAGTAACCTGATCGTTCATGGAAAAAATTTGGCTCCTCTTTCATTCGATTCCGTTCACGCCAGAGACGCAAGCCAGAGGATATCCGCTCGCATTCAATTCTCTGCGGGTTTGCCAACCTTGCGGATGACCATGGCAGCTGCGTGCTCTAATGGCCGCGAGTTTACAGGCCGGTCTGTTCTTGAACGACGGTGCAGAAGATTCGGGGAAACGGCGGAAGGGGAACCTTGAAAGGGGCAGGCGGGAGCAAGTTACCCATAACCCCGTTTTTCAGAAACAACAGAAAGCCGCCCGTCCGATAAGCTGAATTTCGCCCACGCGGCCTGTAGAGCATCCTGCGGAATCCTCGGACCCTCATCGCTTTGAGCGTGGGCTACGAGATTTTGCTACTATGCTCGCCACGGGCACTTTCCTTGATGGAGGGCCAATGCGCGTGACAATCCTGAGTCTGTTACTTTATGGAACCACGGCATTCTGCCAGTCCAGTGCCCCGGCTCCCGTGACGGCAGAGAATCTGGCCCGAACCCCTCTGGTGCACGCTCTTCCGCCCAGCCGCGATTTCAGCAAGCTTCCACCGGGGTGGCACGCCATACCGCTCGCAGACCCAAAGATCATGATGGTACCCAACGCAGTAGATACAACACGCTTGAGTAAAGCGGAGATCGATCCGGAGATCATCGTACATCCTCCACCGTCAAGCATCGGCGAGCAGCCTCCGGGGACAGCCGTGACACAGAATGAATACCCTAATCTCCGGATACTACCTATCGACTCGACCAACTCCGCCCTGGAGGCGATACCAACCATCTCGCCCCGCTAATCGACTTGAGACTATTCCCACACAGTGGCCAATGCAGGCGCCGGTTCGCAGCGAGTTTGAAGTGACTGCGCAGTCTCCGGGTAACTAAGCTGCCGTAATTAATTTCGTAATCTATTACAACTTGCCCCTGATCCCGGCAGGTCTCACAGCAAAACTTGATCGAATAACGGCAATCCGAACCGACCCTTCGTGGTGCCTACAAAGTCTCGTTGTCGGTAACTTGCCCTTGGCCCTCAGGGCGGAGGCATGGAAATTGCGAAATCCGCAAGATGCATTCCGGGCAGGCGGAAAGTCTTCCCAAACTCGACGTTCACTTCGGCCTACCCGACCTCTGAAAGTATTTTGGGGATTATGGCGATTGCAACTGATTGCAGAAGTTCAAAATTGTGGCTTCTTGACGCCGGGATGGCCTGGCACCTTTTTGCAGCCTCACCCTTTGAGTATTAAATGCGATTTCTCTACACGACTTCAGCCGAAAAGACCTCACCGGAGTTGTTTTCTACATAACGACCAGCTCGGTTTACAGCGAATCTACAGGCAGATTGTATTGAGAGCACGCACCCAAGTGCGGCAGGGGCGTCCTAATCCTGCGGAACCGCAGGCGCGCTCCGAACGCGAGCTTGGAACACAACGCGTTATGGCCATGAAATGAGGTAAAGTTGTTGGCTGTGAGCTATGGGCTGGAAAGAACAATCACAGACATGGAGAACGCTGCCGCTTGCCTCGTCGGTCTGCTTTTATGGCGGCGTCTTCTGTCTCTTCGCTGCGCTCAATCTGATCAGTTCAAGCATGGACTTTCGATCTCAATCGGTCGTCGACCTGATTGGGAATGCCAGCTTCGGCGGCGGTTGCGCAATTCTGTGGGCTATTGCCGGCACGCGGAGAATCATCTGGCTCTTCTCGTTGCAGCGTTAATCCAGGCCGCCGCATCCGGCGTGACGTCAATGCGCTTCAGTGCTCACCACCTCTTAAGCCCACACGATCTGCAGCGCAAGCTGATCGTGAACGGATTTATCGAGATCCTTCTGATTATCGCCGGCTACATCCTGTTCCTGGTTTTCTTCAACCGCGAAGGAGCAAGGTTCTTCAAGACCCGAACGGAAGTCAGACTCGCGGGCGAGATTCATCGCACACTCGTTCCTCCCCGGCATCAAACCATCGGCAACGTGGAACTGTTTGGTCGTTCCATCCCCAGCAGCGAGGTGGGTGGCGACCTCTTCGACTTTGTCGAAGGCGACGGCGCCTGGCACGCGTACGTCGCTGACGTCTCCGGGCACGGAATGGCTGCCGGCATTCTTATGTCCATGATCAAGAGCGCCGCGTCCATGCAGCTGAACAAACTGAAGAAGCCGGCAGACCTTCTGGCCGATCTGAATGATGTGATGCAGCCCTTCACTTCGCCGGCTAACTATCTCACATTCGCCTACGTAGGTGGCAATGGAACCGATCGTCTGAGTTTCGCACTCGCAGGCCACTTGCCGATACTGCACTATCGGGCTCAAACCAACACGGTGGTCGAACACTCCGATGCGAATGTTCCTATCGGCCTCTTCAAAAACCAGACCTTCGAGAGTTCACAACTTACCCTTCAACGCGGAGACCTGCTCGCCATCATTACCGATGGATTTACCGAGGTCTTCGATAAAAAGGATCGGGAGATCGGAATGGATGAGTTTAAATCGATGCTCCTGGCCTGCGCCGAGAAACCCCTGCCGGAGATTTATCGGCAGCTCCGCGCCAACACGATGGACTTCGGCAAGCAGACCGATGATCAGACCATGCTGCTCATCCGCCGGGTGGCGTAAGCGCCGACCTTGATCGACAGCACGACGCGAAGCATATAGGTGGGCTTACCCCAAAACGGGTGTAATGTCCGGGTGGGCGACGATCCTCCCGGAACCCAAAGCTGCACTCGCCTCTCGATGTCCGAGTTGCCGTTGACGCGCTTCATAGAATCACCTACTGGCGTAACTGCTAGTAGCCGAAACCCACAACTCGCGCTATCCTCCTCAGCCCAATCCAGGCGGAACCCCTTGTTCGCATTGTCCGCTTTTTACCAGGAATGAGCGCAGCTCATGAAAAAGCAATACGGCGCCTGAGGTTGGCAGCAGTCAACCTTTGCTTTGGCGTGAGCCAATTGGCCCGTTCCGGTCAGCTGAAAAGAACAGGTTCTGGCCGTCAATTGGACCTTAGCGCAATCATCGGATCAATCCGCGATGCACGCCGTGCCGGCAAATATCCCGCTACCAGCGCCACCACCATCAGCAGCACAATCATCCCCACATACGTTACCGGATCGGTCGTCTGCGTCCCAAACAGCAGCGAGGCGATCTCCTTCGACGCCACAAACGAAGCCACTGTTCCCGCGGCAATCCCCACCAGCGCCAGCACCAGCGTCTGCCGCAGCACGCCTCGCTGGACGCGGCTACGGCTCGCGCCCAACGCCATCCTGATCCCAATCTCCTGCGTCTGTCGCGCCACCCCGTAGGCAATCACGCCATAGATCCCGAGCGATGCCAGCGTCAGCCCCAGCGCGGCGAACAGTCCCACCAGCAGAACAAAAAACTTCCGCGGCGAAACGGCGCGATCCACCGTTTGCGCGATCGGCCGAAACTCCGCAGCGGGCTGATTCGGATTCAGCTCGCGCAGCGCGTACAGCACGCTTGCCGCCATCGATGCCGGCGGCACGCGGGTGCGGATCACCAGCTGCGTGTCCTCGGGATCCTGCTGCGTGATCGGGTAATAGATCTGCCAGCCCGGGTCACCCTCCACACTGTCCGCGTGCACATCATCCACAACGCCCACCACCACGCTATCCCCGCCGCTCGCCTGGAGAATCCTGCCCACCGCATCTTCTCCAGGCCAGTACACCTGCGCCGCGGAAGCGTTGATCATCACCACTCGCTGGCTCGTCGGCCCATCGTCCCATGTGAAGTCGCGCCCGCGCAGGCGCATCCCCATGGCGCGCATGTATCCCGGAGAAACCACGTACACCAGCGGCCCGTGTAGCGCACCCTCCGGAAAAACCTTCCCTTTTGGCGTAGGGGTTCCCCACGCGCGGTTCCGCCCCAGCGGCAGAAAATCCGCAAAGCCCGCCGCCTGCACGCCCGGAAGCGCGCTCACCCGCGCAACAATCTGCTGTAGAGCCACACCGCGTTTCGTCTCTCGCGCGGCCTGGTCGGACCCGCTGTCGTCGTAGTCCACTTTCATCGATGCGGCTTGGTCCGGCTGGAATCCCAGATCGATATCCAGCACTTTAAGAAAGCTGCGAAGCAGCAGACCCGCGCCCACCAGCAGCACGCACGCCAGCGCCACTTCGCTGATCACCAGCAGCGCGCGCAGCCGTTCGTGTCTGCGCCCCGCACCGGCACCCGCACCGGAATCCTTCAGCGTCTCGTGCAGGTTGCCGTTCGCCATCCGCAGGCCCGGCAGTAGACCGAACAGAATCGCTGTCAGAAGCGCGATCAACACCGTCCAGCCCAGCGCCTTTCCGTCAAGGCGCATCGTGCCCAGCAGCGGCAGAGCAATTGACTGCTGATGCGACAGCCAGAGGATCACTCCAGAGGCAAACGCCAGCCCCAGCACCGCGCCGGCGCCGGAAAGAATCAGCGCCTCGGTCAGCAATTGCCGCACCAGGCGCCCACGTCCCGCGCCCAGCGCCGCCCGCATCGCGAACTCCTTGCTCCGTGCCGCCGCCCGCGCCAGCAATAGGTTGGAGAGGTTCACGCACACGATCAGCAGAATCGTCCCAACCGCACACCACAGCGCAATCAGCGACCGCCGCAGCCGCCCGCTCACATAATCCTTCAGCGTCCGCACTTCGATCGAAACGCCAGTTTTGTTGACATAATCTCCGCACGACCGCGGATACTTGATGTTCCAGCACAGGTGCGGAACGACCATCTGCGCATCCGCCTGCGCCTGGCCCACAGTCACCCCCGGCTTCAGCCGGCCGATCAGCGTTAGGATGTTGCCCCACATCCGCTCATCGTCCAGGATCAGCGGCACAATCATGTCCACCTTCGCCCCGGGAGAAAACACCGCGCCAAAGTCGAAGCTCTTCGGCAGCACACCTACCACCGTCGTCGGCTTTCCGTTCAAATCGATCACTTTGCCCACGATGTTCGGGTCCGTCGCAAACTGCCGCCGCCAGTAAGGATTGGCCAGCAGCACCACCGGATGCGCGCCCTGCCTCGCTTCCGCTTCCGTGAACAGGCGCCCCATCATCGGCTGCACACCCAGCACCTGAAAGAAATTCCCAATCACCTCGATGCCCGTCGCCGGCACCGGCTCGCCCCGGCCAGTCAACCGCAGATTATCCGGACTGGTGAATGCCTCGTATCCCGTGACGCCCTGGTACGAGCGGCTCTGCGCCTTGAACTCCTCATATGCATCGGCCGAATACGTCGCGCACGACAACCCGCATTTCTGCGGCGGCGGTGCAATCCACACCAATTGCTGCGAATCCGCAAACGGCAGCGGCCGCACCAGAATCGTGTTCACCACGCTGAATACGGCGACATTCGCCCCAATACCCAACCCCAAAATCAGCACCGCAACGGTGGCAAATCCACGGTCCCGCCGCAATGTGCGCAGCGTGAACCGAACGTCCTGCCAGAGCACATCGAGAAACGGCAGTCCACGCGCCGCACGCTGGTGCTCCCGCGCCTGCTGCACGCCGCCAAAGTCCGTCAGAGCCTGCCTCCGCGCCTCCGCCGGCGTCATCCCGCTCCGCACGTTCTCCTCAATTGCCATCTCCAGATGCGAAGCCATTTCCGAATCCAGTTCCCGATCCAGCGGCTCCTTTTGAAAGAACGCCCGCATCCGGTTCCATCCCTGCCGCAGCACGTCGATCCCGCTCATCGCTTACCGCCTTCCGCTTCCATCGTCAGCACCCGCCCCATCACCGCCGACAGCCTCTGCCAGTAAGCCGCATCCTCCGCTAGCTGCTTCCGCCCCCGCTTCGTGATCGTGTAGAACTTCGCCTTCCGGTTGTTCTCCGAGATCCCCCACTCCGCCTCGATCCAGCCCCGCTGCTGCAGCCGCACCAGCGACGCATAAATCGTTCCCTGATTCAGCAGCACCTCGTTTCCGCTCACCTGCTCGATCCTTCGCGCAATCCCATAGCCGTGCTGTGCACCCATCGCCGCCAGCGTCTGCAAAACCATCAGGTCCAGCGTTCCCTGTAGCAAATCCAGTTTTGAATCGGGCATCCCATTCTCCTGTGCGATGACCACAGTAGTATGTCATGAAACCTGTGGAGATACCACAGGAGAAGCGTTTTGGGTCTGCTCCCGCGTCCTTGTCCACTGAGCTCTGCAGTCGCATCTGTCACCGAGCACAAAACCGCCAAATCCACTCACCGCCCGTGCCGCCTCTTACATGGGGTGGTGAGTTGCCGGCGTGTCACCGCCCAACCGTCAATTACTACTTGATCAAGAGGCGCACTCGCCCCAGTTGAAGAAGGCAAATCCAAGTGTCCGATAAACGGCTTCACGGACATGTGCCTGCAAAGTCGGATTATCGGTAAGTTCCCCAGCCGGAAGAGTGAAATCACCGGCAAGTTGCCGAGAATCCCTGCCGTTTTGCAGGAAGTAGGGGAATCCCTTCAGTGGAAGAGATTTCAAATTGGCCTGTCGCCGTCTGTAGGCAACGATCAGATAAACGGTCACACACAATAAGATCGCTACCCCCGCCACAACCGAGCAGCTCGATAACAATTCAGACCTAGTCCAGCACTGAGTATGCGAGGTAAAGACGTGAAAGACCGATAATAATATCGTCGTCGCTCTCGACCAAAGTCACGCGCCCGTCGGAGTTTCGTTCTGGCCGACCTATCGCACGGAATTTCACATCGACCTTGAAATAAGGGCAGTCCTGGCTCACATAGGTACGCTCCAGACCTGTCGATAATCCGCCCTCATTCTTGAATGCGCGTAGCAGGTTCTTCCTGGTGTCACCCACCTTGATGCGTTGCATCTTCTCCATTGCTTTGGTGACCCACTCGACATGATCCTGACAGCTCTCTGGATCGTCAAACTTATGCGCTGGGGAGGAAACGGAGACACCGATTGCTGTAGCGAAGAGACTCAGGGCACGGCGACGATGCATGCGGACCTCTCGCAGAAACTTTCATCATACTTTCTCAACAACGGACACGTCGCAGCGTTACCTGAAAAGTCTCGTTTGCGGTAACTTCCTCAGCCCGGGGGAGCCTCTGGCTCGATGCCCAGCTTGTCATTCACGGCGTGCGCTATCCGTTGCCGGGAGCCAAGATAACGCTCTGTGGTCTCGACCGATCTGTGCCCAAGCAGGAACTGAATCTGCTCAAGCTCTCCACCAGCTGAATGGCAAAGCCTAGCACAGGTACGGCGCAGGTCATGGGGAGCCACCTTCTCGATGGCAGCCTTTTCGGCAGCATGGCGCACGACCCACCAGACCACCTTCTCGCTGATGCCCGAACCCCACACGGTGCCGCTGTGGGTGACACAACGGAAGATCAGCCCGTCCTCAATGCAAGCAACCGCCAGCCATTCATCCACGGCATCCTTTACCCAGCCGGGAACCGGCACCGTGCGCACATGACCTCCTTTTCCGAACAGGTCAACAATGGCCCAGTGATCGTCTCGCTGCTGAAGGTGCGCCAGCTTCAGACTGATCAACTCGGCACGCCGCAGGCCGCAGCCCAGCAGGATGGCAAGAATCGCATGGTCTCTTTTGCTCTTCGTTTCGGCCCTGTTGGGCGCGTCGAGAAGCCTCCGGCCTTGAGCGCAGGTGAGCCAATTGCCGAGGCAGGTACCAAGCTTCTTCGCGCCTTTCACTCGCCTGACGCTTGATGCAAGATCGGGACTGAGCAAACCATTGTCGGCAGCCTCGTAGGCCAGCCGCGCACAGCCGCCGGTCTCAGGTTGATGGTTGCAGGGGCGAGCCGCCTGGCCTCCAGCTCATAGCGGTATCGCAGAACAACTGTGCGACCGAACGCCAGTCTGGGTTCGGAGCAGTACCAGGCGATGAAGTCATTGATAGCGAAAGCGTAAGTGCGTTTCGAGGCGGCCGAGCTAAGGCTTTGCAAAACTGATGTCTTGGAGTGATCGAGGTCGGGCAGGCGCAGCGTGTTCTTGGCTGAGCGCCGCTTGAATGTACGTATCTTTGGCATGGGGTGCGGTCTCCATAACCGCCCCGCCATAATCGGCCCCGAAATGATCGGCAACCGGCAACCGCACTGGAGTTACCTGTAATCCGTTTTTCAGGAAGTTCGTTGTGCAAGCCGGCTCCTCGGCGATGGGATTACTTCGGGATGGCCGACAAATCGTCCAGAATGAGGTGCTGCAGGCCTATTGAGGATTACAACTGGACAGGTCCCGGCGTTTGACGACC
>CAZSUK010000276.1:0-2653 GCA_964609355.1 uncultured Acidobacteriaceae bacterium
TGCAGATCGCCCTTATCGCGCCAGTCCCGCAAGAGCTTCTGAAACGCGTTCCAGCCATGACCGTAGGCCCGGAATAGGAACCATTTTGGCTTCTCTTCGCCCTCATTGGTGAAATAACTCGGTGGGCACTGCCGCAAGAAGCCCGAAAGGTCGACTTCAATTTCGTCGAAGTGCCGGACATAAGCGTCCTGGGCTTCCTGGGTGGGCTTGACCGCGGCGAGCCCGCGCTTCAGAGCCTCGCTGATGACATATGCGATGTGGTAGCCCTGCTTACCGAATTGCTCGGTCACCGAGGCATTGAGGCCGCCTTGAATGTAGCCGATATAGAACTGGTTGGGAAAACCGTGCGTCATCGTGCCGTGCAACGTCTTCGGCCCGCCCCCCCAATGATCGTAGATTGACCGGCCTTCTCGGCCTTGGACCACGTCGATTCCCCAGCGGCGATTGAGATCGCTGGTCACTTCGAAACCGCTCGCGAAAATGATGCAATCGACTTCGTATTCCTTGCCATGGGCGACGAAGCCGCGTTCGGTGATGCGCTCCAGGCCCTTGGTGTCCGAGACGTCGATCAGATTCACATTGGGTCGATCGAAGGTCGGATAATACTCATCGCTCGACAGTGGACGTTTACATAAGAAACGGTAGTAAGGCTTCAACGCCTCCGCCGTTGCCTTGTCCTTCACGGTCTCATCGACGCGGCGGCGCAACCGCTCCATGACGCCGTAATCGATCGCTTCCCGCCGCGCCGCGATTTGCTCGAAGCTGAGCTCCGGCCAGCCCTCGGCCTCGAGCTCGGCGGCGAGGTTGCGGCTGATCTCGGTCCAGATGTCGCAGACAAGATCCGGCTCGCCGGGTCGCAGCCCTTCCATCGCAGCATGATGGAAATTCTCCTGCCGCTCCTTCTGCCAACCGGGCTTCAGCGATTGCACCCACTCGGGGTCGGTGGGCGGGTTGGGGCGCTCGTCCACGCTCGAGGGCGTGCGCTGGACGACATGGAGTTGCTTGGCATACTTGCCGAGATGCGGTACCGCCTGAATGGAGGTTGCGCCGGTGCCGATAATCGCCACGCGCTTGTCGGCCAATTTATCCAGAACCGGCTTGCGGTAGCTGCCCCCGGTATAGCCGTAGTCCCAGCGAGCGGTGTGGAAAATCTTGCCCTTGAACTGGTCGATGCCGGGAATGCGCGGCAGCTTCGGCATGTTGAGGACGCCGCAGGCAAGGATCACGAAGCGGGCGCGAATGTCATCGCCGCGATTCGTGCCGACACGCCAGCGCTTGATGTTCTCGTCCCAGCGCAGCTGATTGATCAGCGTATGGAACAGCGCCCTGTCGGCGAAACCGAAGCGCTGGGCAATGGATCTGGCGTACTCGTAGATTTCCCAGCCGTCGGCGAACTTCTTTGACGGTAGGAAACCCATCTCTTCCAGGAGCGGCAAATAGCAATAGGACTCGTTGTCACACTGAATACCGGGATAGCGGTTCCAGTACCACACGCCGCCGAAGTCGCCCGCGGTATCCACGTTGCGGAAATTGGTCACCCCCGCCTGCGTCAGGTGATAGGCGGCCATGAGGCCGCCCCAGCCGGCGCCGAGAATGATGACGTCGATGTCTTCTGAAATGGGTGCGCGCACCCGCATCGGCTGATGCGGATCGTCGGCAAAGCTGCCCGCGGCACCGCCGACCGGCCGCGCGTACTGCGCCTGACCTTCGGGACGCAGGCGCTTGTCACGCTCCCGGAGGTACTTTTTCTGTAGCTCCGCTATGTCGACATTGTCAGGCTTCCGCGTCGGCGCGCATCGCATATCCACTCCCCCAATCGGTTCCGGCAATGATAGTCATAATCAACGGTGTTGTCTACTAATGCGGTATTTACATGTGCTAGTGTCGCGCATATTTGCGGCGTGGGGAGAGGCCAATGTCAGAGCTCAGATTCGACGGTCGAGTTGCGGTAATCAACGGTGGTGGCCGCGGATTGGGACGCAGCTATGCGCTGCTGCTTGCCTCGAGGGGCGCCAAGGTCGTCGTGAACGATCCGGGCGGTAGTCTCAAGGGCGAAGGCGTCGACGCCGGTCCCGCAGAAGAAGTCGCGCGCGAGATCCGGGCGCTCGGCGGGCAAGCGGCCGCCTGCACCGCATCCGTGGCAACCCCCGAGGGCGGCAACGCCATTATTCAAACCGCTCTGGACCACTTCGGCCGGATCGATGTCCTCATCCACAATGCCGGCAACGTGCGCGCAGCGTCCTTGAAGGAAATGACGCAGGCGGACTTCGATGCGGTGCTCGATGTCCACTTGCGGGGCGCCTTTCACGTGGTGCGCCCGGCCTTCCCTCTGATGTGCAAGGCAGGCTACGGCCGCATCGTGCTGACCTCATCCATCGGCGGTTTGTACGGAAATCACCACGTGGCGAATTACGGCGTGGCGAAGGCGGGGCTGATCGGATTATCGAACGTGGTCGCCATCGAGGGCGCGGCGGAAGGCGTCAAGTGCAATGTCATCGTTCCCGGTGCCGTGACGCGAATGGCCGAAGGGATCGACATCAGCGCCTACCCTCCCATGACCCCGGATTTGGTGGCGCCCGTGGTCGGCTGGCTGGCGCACGAGTCCTGCTCGATCACGGCGGAGATGTTGATTTCCATCGCCGGACGCGTCGCC
>CAZSUK010000277.1:0-2993 GCA_964609355.1 uncultured Acidobacteriaceae bacterium
AATTGTTCTCGCGCTGCATGGCGACGAAGTTGCCCACGTTGGTCACGATGCGGTCGAACATGTCTTTGCCGCGCACCATCTGGAAAACGGAAGACTCCGCGGCGTCGAGCGACACCCGCAATTCGTCCAGACCGGCGTCGATAAGAGCCTGCCCATTGGCCCTGGTCAACAAGGTGCCGTTGGTGTTGAAGAGCACATAGACACCGCGGTCTTTCAAATAGCGGATCATGCGCGGCAGCTCCTTCACCAGCATGGGCTCGCCCACCCCATGCAGCACCACGCGCGCAATCTTTGGAAACTGGTCGATGATGCTGGTGAACAGTTCCCAGGACATGTCCTTCTCCGGCTCGAGCTCTTCGAAGGTACGGGGACAGGTGGTACAGAGGAGATTGCAGCGATTGGTGGTCTCCAGATAAAGGCAGACCGGATCTGCTTCCATGATTACCGAGAGCTGATCTTCCGGCTTCTCGAAGTAGCGCCGTTGCGGTACTGCAGAAAGAGTCTCGATCATGAGTTCCTCGGATGCAACGCAAATGCTTTTCGAGCCATGCACGACAACCCCACCAGGGCGGTGGTGCCATATAACCATTCAAACATGTAGTACATGGCCGGCCCAGGATTAGCAAGCTGCGTGGTGTAGAGATAAAAACATGCGGTGCTGAAATAAAGCATGGGCACGTAGGGGATCAGGCAGAGAAAAGGCAGCAACCACAGGTAGTACCAGGGGTAATGGGAAGAAAAGAGCAGCATGAGGACGGTTGCGATGACGAAGCCACAGCGAAACGTAGTCATGGCTCCGGCCTCACTGTTCAAGAAGGCCCATACGGCTAACCCCAACAACAGCAACGCAGAGAAGACATAGAATGCTGAGGTCGGGAGCGCTTCCCAGTGCAGGCCATGGCGGGCGAGGGTGAGGAGAAAGTAGCGGCTCCCGGAGTCTAATCCCTCTTCCTTAGCGTACTCCGGCAGAAAACCCAGAACGTGGGGACCTACGCTCGAGTAGCAAGCGTACCCGGCGGCCACAATGCCGGCGACGACGGCCGGCATCCTCCAATCGCGCCAGGCACTGCGCCGGAAGAGCGCAGGGAACAGGGCAACAGGGTAGAGCTTGATCAGGGTCGCAGCCGCTAAGGCAACTCCGGTCGCCACCGGTTTATGGCGGACGTAAAAAAGCAACGCAAGTGCAATAAAGGGGAGTGCTGCGCCGTCCACATGTCCGCTGCTAGCGACCTCCCAAAGGACCAGCGGGTGCCAGGCGTAAATCAATACCTGCTCGCGGCGCAGTCCCAGTGCCTGCAGTAGCTTGACCAAAATCCAGATCGTGAGCGCCTCCAGGCCAACCATCCCCGCTTTCATCCAGCGCACGGTCGCGCCAATGCGAGTGATGAGCAGGAAGAGCATTTGCGCTCCCGGAGGATAAATCGTGTGCGCATAATCGCGGCGATTGATGTGGGGGTAAATCTCAAGATCGCGCAAAAAAGCCAGATGAGCGTCGGCAGGGATATACCGAAAAGGATTGATGCCGGCGGCCTGCACTTGCCCATCCCACACGTAGCGAAAAATGTCGGAAGAGAGAAAGGGTGGGGAAAAGAGACAGACGAGCCTGCAGGCGACGGCGCAGACTACGATGGTCACGAAAGTCCAGCGATCCACCGGCCGGTTGAGCACAACCCAGACTGCGACCAGGTAGAGCAGCGCCTGCAACATAGCGACCCAGCCGAAGCCGATGACGAAATGATGGATCTCGTTCACACCCTGCCGGCAAAGGGTCACCATCGCGAGTCCCAGTAAGGCGAGCGCGCTGTTGGTTACCAGTGTCGGCCGCGTCAGCATGCGCGACTCTGGCCGACAACATCGACGCGCAGGCCCCCGAGAAACAGGCGGGTGTGCCTGGCGTCGTATCCTGCGGCTTCCGATCCTGCGGCTTTAGGGCCAGCAAGTTCCTGCCGCAGCCGTTCGAGAGTGACAGCGTCGTCCACGTCGTACCAAGCCGGCAACAGTTCTGCCCGAAGTTCGATTTCCTTCGCCCGTTCGAGCGTCTGGTGGAACACCCGCTCTGTACTCCAGTCGATCTGCTCAAACAACCGAGGGTGCAGGCGCTTGATGCCAAGCAGGTAATAGCCGCCGTCGTCGGAACCGCCTAAGACCATGCGATCTCCCTCGCGGGATAGGCTCTCGACGGCCTGCAGCAACGCGTGTTGCGGCATGGTGGGACTGTCAGAGTCAATCAGACAGACGGCGCCGAATCCCGCAGTAAAGAGATCCTCGCAAACATAAAGCAGGCGCTCCCCGAACCCTTGTCCTCGCTGCGCCAGAAGCCGGAATCCGGACGGCAGCAAGCCGTCAAACGCTGCCTCATCTCCAACGGGGGTGTAGGCTACCAGTCCGGCGCTGTTGCTGATTTCTGTTATGTGCAGAATGTTTTCCGTAGTGTCGCGGATGAAGCAGATGTTGAGCTCCGAGGCTTGCTCTGGAGTAAGCGGAGGAGAAAGCCGGGTCTTCACTTTGCCCGGACGCGGGGCCTTGGCCATCACGACTAAGGCGCAGCAGTTCTCACTGACCCCCGCCGCCTCTTCGGGTGCGAGTACCTGGTAGCGCAAGTGTCAGCAGCTCCGGTCGCAGACTGCGTACTGATACCAGTTGTCTTGCCAGAGGCTGACAGTGCTCCAGGGTTGGGAGGCGATCAGGGACTGGAATTCGTGCCGCTTCAGCACGGCGGCCCGGCTAGTTTCGGGGAATTGGGTACTCCGGTCGCCCATCACGCGGGCGAAAAGCCTCATGCAGGAAAGCGGGATCATGGCGCGCAAAGCGGACGTGGGCTCGGCGATGAAGCAGCGGCCGCCCGGCCGCAGAGCGGAGAAGATTTCCCGCAGCGCCTGGGGACGATCGCCTACCACCATGAAAAGCCGCGAGGCAACGATCGCATCCACCGGTTCCAGCGACTGAGAAAGAGCAAGCACGTTGGCTTTGACGAAATGACAGTTTTTTAAATG
>CAZSUK010000278.1:0-7807 GCA_964609355.1 uncultured Acidobacteriaceae bacterium
CCACTCCCGCTTCTCATCGTCGCTCACTCTACCAAGGAATTCGGCATCTACGTTTAAGTCGCGAGACATTTGCTCGAGTTCAGCTCTCTTCGATCCGCCACCAATGAAGACGAGACGAGCATCCGGAACTACGCTTTTCACCTCTGCCATGGCCTCGAGCAGGTCATTGCAGCCTTTCCTCTCTTCGAGCCGGCCGACAAAAAGTACCAATTGGGGGTCACGACGCTGAGTTGAGGGCTTGAAGAGCCTGCGGTCGACACCGATGTAATGGACACGAAGCTTGGCCGCAGGGTAACCGAGTTCAAGAGCGCGTTGGCGCACGAAGTCGGACACGCAGATGAACAGGGATGCCCGCTTCCACAAGGTTGGGAGCCTGAGTGAATAAACCATATTATCCAGCGAGGTTCGCGGCAGCGCCTTGCCAAAACTGGTTGGCGCGTGGGCGTGGAGGGTTACGATAAAGGGCACCTGGAGCCTGGACACAATTGGCAAGGCATGTACGCCGTCGAGGACAAAGTGCGCATGTAACAGTTGCGGATGGGTCTCAGCGACGCTGTTGAGGAATTCCGGGGCGAAGCCCGCTGTTTTGAATGCTACCTTGCCGAGCCTGGACATAGTAGACCGTTGCTTCATGAGGACTATGGGCTCGGATTCAAACTGATGCCCGTTGGCGACGCGCTCAAGCCCCACGTAGCAAGGTTCAAAGTCGCGCATTGCATTTACCTGGTCGGGAATGAACGTCTGTGTGGGCGGTAGCATGCCGGTCTTGTAGATGGCTATTTTGATCATTGCTGCGACTGTCCTCCGGTTTGAATGACGCCCCTATAGATTTCTTCGAGTTGCGCGGTTTGCTTTTGAAGATCGAAATTATCGGCAACCCATGAGACTGCTTTTCGACTGCAATCGTTCCAGAATGTATCGTCCGAGAAGAACCGGATGATGTGCTGAGCCAAGCGTTCGTGGTCCCTTTCGGGGGCTAGTAATCCTGTTACACCGTCCGAAACGACTTCGGGGATACCACCATGGAGAGAGCTAACAACTGGAACCCCCATCGCTTGGGCCTCGGCAAAGACGATGCCCAGTCCTTCACTGTCACCGGTTTTCGCCTTTACACTCGGCACACAGAATACGCGCGCGGAGCTCAATTCCTGACGTACCACGTGGCTGGATTGCGCGCCGCGAAACTCGCATTGGATTCCTGCTTCGCGAGCCTGCAATTCGAGACTTGCTCTTTCCGGCCCATCGCCGATGATGACCAGCCGGGCTAGGGGAAATTGGCTTTGTACCTGCTGCATGGCACGAATGAGGTAACGGCACCCTTTTTTCTCCACCAGACGGCCGACAAAAAGCACGTTTCGACGCGGTTGGCCGGTCACTGGCGGACTAAACAATTTCAAGTCGACACCGATGTAATGAACCTTAAGCTTGTCTTCCGGAAAGCCCCTCTCGATGGCGCTCATGCGAAGAAAGTCAGATGAACAGAGGAACACCTTCACCGTGCTGAACATCCGCTCGCGCCGTAATAGATACAGCTGACCTCGGATCGCTCTGCGGTGTAGATGCTCTGACGTAGTGACGTCATTCCCATGAAGTGTGACGATGAGTGGTACTTTAGCAGCAAGGGCGACCGGCAGGGCGCACGCACCGTCCATGGCAAAATGAGCATTCACAAGGCTGGCGCCGGCCCGCCGTATGCGCTCATGGAAACCAGGCCACACTCCAGTTGCCCTATAGAGCATTCCCTTGGAGCGCGAGTACACGGAGTTGTCCTGCCCCAGGAGAATCGATCCATCGGGAAGAGGTAATCCGGCTTTTGAGCGCATTAAACCAGCGAAGACGGGCCGGAAGTTAGTAAGTGAAGCCGCCTGCTCAAGAATGAAGGTTTCACTCCTGGGCAGTAACTCATTGCGATAAATGAGCGCGACTTGCATCAAAATAGAATGTATCATAGTTACCCATTCATCTGACAGAGGCATAACTAACACACATGAGTCATTTGAGACCTCAACGATTGGCATACCTGATACTTGTCCATACCGACCCTCAGCAGGTTTACAGGCTGTGCGCAACTCTTCTGCTGGATGAACAGGCAGATATATATATCCATGTAGACCTGAAGTCGCGAGAAGATTTCTCAGCCTGCCAGGAACTGAGTGCAGAGAGAATCCGCTTTGTATCTGAGCGATACCGAGTGTATTGGGCAGGCTTCAACATGGTGCTGGCGACCCTCGCGCTCATGAAGGCGGCGGTCGAAGCTCGTGCGGGCTATCATCACCTGATATTACTATCCGGTAATGACTATCCCTTGAAGCATCCACAAGCTATTCATCACGACATTATTAATAGCGCCTTTCCGCAACTTATCAATCGGATCAACGCGTTTGATTCGGCCGAATACTATATTCACCAGGTTACCCACTTCCACTTTAGGGACGGGTGGATTCCGCTTACTACGCCGGACAAGATACTACGCAAGCTAGCTACTATCGCGGTACGACCTATCAGACGATCATTGCCCGAAGGCCTGGTCCCGTGCGAGGGATCTCAATGGTGGGCCTTAACGGAGGAATGCGCGCGGTACCTTCTGACGATGGTGCGTGAACGGCCGGAATTATCACGTCTCTATCGGTACGCGATGGCGCCGGACGAACATTTCTTTCACACCCTAGTACAAAACTCGCCCTTCGCCGCGGAGGCGCCGCCTATCATGCCCTACACGGGCAAAGGCATGTGGAAGAAGGCCAATATCCACGTGGTTCACCCATCGCTCAAGAAGATCTACACCTTAAGTGACTTTGACGAGCTGATGGCTACCGGTAAGCTATTCGTGCGCAAAGTTAACACGCTGCACTCAACACCGCTGATGGACAAGCTTGATCAAACCTTCCTGGCGAATGAGGCGGACTACATACCGGAATCTATGGCGAGTGCTGGTCGTTAACCCCACGGAGATAGGGCCCCAAATGTTCCCCCACAACGAACTTTCTAAAATGCGCGTTGCCATCGTTCATCCCTGGTTTATTACGGAGGGCGGCGGCGAACGTGTGATTGACGCCATCGCGGAGGTGTGTCCAACGGCGGACTTCTTTACCTTGATACTGGATCGCAGTACGCTTTCCCCAAACCTGCGTCACCGGAACATCCAGGCATCTTTTCTTAGTTCCATTCCCAAAGGCGGCCGATTCTATCAGCATCTGATGCCGCTCTATCAGCTGGCGACCGCCACGTTTGATCTTAGTGGATATGACCTGGTGATAAGCTCCGGCGGCCCGGCAACCAAGGGAGTGATTGTCGCCCAGGGAGCCCGCCATATTCATTACTGCCACAGTCCGGTGCGTTTCTTGTGGGACCAATTTCCGGTGTGGCAAAAACGGTTGCCGGCGCCGTTGCGTCCTGTTTTCGCTCTCAACGCCCACCACAATCGAGAGTGGGACTTCAGCTCCGCACAACGCGTGGATGAATTCATTGCCAATTCACACTTTGTGGCGCAACGTATCCGGACTTATTACCGGCGATCAAGTACGATCATCTATCCCCCCGTAGATACAAGCCGGGGCTATGTCGCCAGAGAGCACGACGACTACTTTATTTGTGTGGCCCGACTTGTTCCCAACAAGCGGATCGAGCTCCTCATCGAAGCCTGTAACATTCTGCGTGTCAACCTGGTGATCGTAGGCGGCGGCCCTGAACGCAAGTCTCTTGAAGCAGCCGCAGGCTATACGATCCGCTTTCTTGGACGCGTTGATAATGCAGCGCTATCGTGCTTGTACGCCCAGGCAAGAGCGTTTCTGTTTGCGGCGGAGGAGGACTTCGGGATTGCTCTCGTCGAAGCGCAGTCGTACGGTCTTCCGGTAATCGCGTACGGAGGCGGCGGGGCTCTCGAGACCGTCATTGACGCCAATCTCCACCCTTATGAGGCGCCCACCGGAGTGTTGTATGAAGACCAAACCGTCGAAAGCGTATGCCAGGCTATTCATCAGTTTGTCCGCCTGGAGGCTCAATTTGATCGCCTCGCCATTCAAGACCATGCGAGAAGATTCGACACTGCCACCTTTTCGAGAAAAATGCTGAACGCAATCACCGATGTCATCCAACATAAATCCCCGTCTCTCATGCCGCGCGAGGAGCACGAGCAACATGCGCGGCCCTTCGGCCTTCCCGGTGCGGAAACGAATGCGCACCCTTCGCTCCATCCGATGTCATCTATTCGCTAAATTGAGGGCGATCAACCCTTCTACACAGGCTGCGATTGCTGACGTCGCGCTGGCCTTTCTTGCCGTCCCTTCGGGACTTCATCTCTTAAACTAATCCTACCCAGCACTACCGTGCCGGGCCACAGTCTGTTCCGTCCCTGCGGGACTGGCTTCGTTGGCGCGGTCCCACATTCCCAAAAACCTCTCTTCGCTTCGGATCCTGTTTAAAGAGTGATGACGACTGTTCAAGCCCCCCCACTTGAGACCACTGCTGCGGCAAAGCTAGGCGGCGCACATGGAGCACGTACTCATCGCTTCCATTTGTTGGATGGTCTTCGCGGATTTGCAGCGATCCTGGTTGTGCTTTACCACATACCGCCATATTTGCAACGGTGGTTTGCCTGCCCCAACGCCTTCCTTGCGGTTGATTTCTTCTTTTGCCTGAGCGGCTTCATTATCGCTTACAGCTATGAAAACCGCATCCTGCGTGGAATGAGCTTTCAAGACTTTTGCTCGGCTCGACTCATCCGCTTGTATCCTCTCTACTTCCTGGGCTCGCTCCTCGGGCTGCTTTCAGCTTGCATTCTGACCTACGGCGGCGGTCGAGGCCACCTAAGGCTCAGCGATTTGTTGGGGGCGGCTGTGCTCTCGCTTCTGGTGCTGCCGAACCTGGGAACAGCCTGGAGCAACCATAGTGTCTTTCCGCTCAATGGGCCGGCCTGGTCACTGTTCTTCGAGCTATTTGCGAACCTGATCTTCTGGTTCGCTATCCGCTTTCGGTTCGCCAGCAGATTGGCACTGTTGCTGGTTACAACCACCTCGCTCATCATACTTTCGCTCGCCGCGAGCCCTCTGTCGGATGTTGGGGCATTTACGGAAAGTTTTGCACCTGGGTTTGCGCGGGTGGCCTTCTCTTTTGGGATGGGCCTTATTACCTACAGGGTTTACAAAAGCCGACGTAGCTCTTTGTTGTCAGGGAAGATTGCTTCTGCTGCCTCATTCGCCGTGGTTGCCTTGCTCGGTGGGATGCTTCTGATGCGAGGGCGAATTGTCGAGGGGCACACAGCCCAGCTCTTCCTGGTGGTGATTGTGTCTCCGCTGATCGTCTATATCGGGTCCCGGGTAAGAGTACCTGCCGCAGCAGAGCGCGTCTGCAGTTTTTTTGGGGACTTCTCTTACCCTATCTACATCCTGCACCAGCCATTTTTGCTCGTGTGGGGAGGACACACGGCTCACCGCTTCAACGCGGTGCATCCGTTAGCTACGCAACTCAGCATTCCTCTCTTCTGTTTTGCCGTTGCCGGAATTTCATGGAGCGTAGGTGCTTTCTACGATATCCCCATCCGAATTCGTCTCGCCCGCTTGCGGCAAAGTCAATCGGTTGGCGTGGTAAAGGCGATTTGAGTGAATGAGATTTCGTTGTCTTCTCGATCGCTGGTGATGAGTCCTGTGAAATTTCGAAGGTGAGGTCCCCCATACTATGTCGGTGCTTGTTCAAGCGGTCGCGGAAGAATCGGCGGGTGCAGACGCCGCACACAGCCGGACCAGTAGGGCGGATTGCTATCCGTGGTTTGACTGGTTACGGCTTTCACTCGCCTGTATCGTGCTCTTCGGGCACGAGGGTCTTATCCAGTGGCGCAATGCCGGGAACTTTGCTGTCCAGGTCTTTTTTGCGTTAAGCGGATGGCTTATTGGCGGCCAGCTGGTCACCCTGCCGCGGCAGCAACTGCCACGGTTTTACTTCAACCGCGCCCTGCGGATATGGGGACCTTACTTTCTGGCCGTCTCCATAATGGTTGTGACGAGCGCGGCCCACGAGCATATTACGGCAAAGTGGGTCGAGATCGTCTTCTACGACTTCACGTCTGTCTTCAATCTGTTTGGTCAACCACAGGTCACACAATACCAGAGGCTCATGCCGCTCGACGGCACCGGGGGGCACTTCTGGAGCGTCAATGCTGAGGAGCAGTTCTACCTTCTGGCTCCCCTGATTCTGGTGCTCTTACCGGCACGCTATGGCCGGCGTGTGATTACCTGGGTGTGCATCGCATTGGCGCTATGGATCGCTAAGTGCTATGCAAGCGTCGCCTTCGGCGTGCTTGCCGCGATTCTCGCAAAACGCTACGGAGAGTTTTATACGCACCGAATCAGCCGGATCGCAAGTGGGCTCATCATAGCTATCTCGGTCGCCGGTTTCGTCAAACACGCGGACTACAACTTGATCGCCCCGGCCTGTGCCGTGTCGCTCGTCCTTCTGCTGGCTATCCGTGGCAAGCGGCATCCGGGCGGGGCACTCGCTGGGGGGATCTCTTATCCGCTCTATCTCAACGCCTGGATCGCCGTTTTCACAGTGCACGCGGTCTTTAAGCATTTCGGGTTACACAGTGTCGCCTTACGTGAAACGCTGGTGTTGATTCTGAGCATTTCGCTGGCAGCTCTGCTGTATTGGTCCTTCGATCGCCAATTGCTCAAGCGTAGAAACCAGCTTTATTCTCCTAGGATTGCCTACGCCACAATGTTTGTGGCGTATGTCGCAGCTACCCTGGGCATCGTTGGCGGATTAGTCATGCTTAGTCGCAGATGAACACCTGCCTTCCAGCTATCCATTGATCAATCAGGTTAGGCGCAACTCGTCACATCTGTATGATCTGGATCAGGAGCCGGTCAGATTGACCCGCTCGTAACGTTCTTGGTTGAGGTCACATGATTTCTACGCTCCGTATTGCCGGTTCTGCGATGCTCTTCATATTGATGGGGCTCGCATCGGCTCCGGCTTGCAAGGCAGATGGAACGCTAGACACTTTGAACACGAAGCATCCTCGCCTTGTGTTCACTGACAACGATCTCCCGGCGATCAGGCGGGCTATCAAGTCGGACCCATTCACAAAACTGCAATACCAAGAACTTCTGGCCAGGGGCGAAGCTCTTCTGGAAGTGCCGCCGGACAAATACCAGATTGGCGGCCCTGAGCATACCCTGCTCACCGTCGCCCGTGACCTCGAGGACCGCATCATCACGCTCGCCGCTCTTTATCGAATCAGCGGTGACCGGCGCTTCGCTACACGCGCCACACAGGAGATGCTCTCGGCAGCATCCTTCCCCAACTGGTTTCCCTCGCATTTTCTAGATACCGCTGAGGCCACTACGGCGCTGGGGATCGGTTACGACTGGCTGTACAACACCCTGTCTCCGCAGGACCGCAAGACGATCCGCGACGCGCTGATCACCAAAGGCATTGATCCGTGGCTCTCTCTCATTGCGGCCGGTAAGGCACATTACGCGAATAACTGGACGCAGGTATGCAACGGCGGCGAGACGATTGGTGCGCTCGCGATTGCCGACGAGGAACGTGACCGGGCAGAGCAGGTGATTTCGTTCGCTCGGCCATCGATGACGGAGATCATGCGACTCTTCGCGCCTGATGGCGGATTTGAGGAGGGGCCCGGCTACTGGACCTACGCTACCATCTATAACGTCCTCTATATCAACTCGCTGGAAACTGCGCTTGGCACTGATTCCGGCATCTCTGACAGCCCGGGATTCTCGCTGACACCGGAATACCGCATCCAGGCTACCGGGCCAACCAACCTATACGCTAACTTTGGCGACGCGAA
>CAZSUK010000279.1:0-10294 GCA_964609355.1 uncultured Acidobacteriaceae bacterium
GGCGGAACGGGAGTTTAAGCGGGCGATTGAGCTGAATGCCAACGATTCTGAAGCTCACGGATACTACTCCTGGTTCCTGGCTCCGATGGGGAGAGGGGCGGAGGCTTTGACCGAGGCCAAGCGGGCGCAGCAAGCCGCTCCGCTCACTTCTTTAGGAAACTTCTTTGTGGCATCGATTTTGGTGTTCACACAACAGTGGGATCCGGCGATGAAGCAACTGACCAGTAACATCGAGTTCAATCCAAATTTCTGGTTCGATCACTGTTACCTGGCCCGGACTTATGAAGCAACGGGAAAAATGGCGGAAGCGATCGCCGAGTTTCAACGCACCCTTACGCTCGACAACGACAATACCGAAATATGGTCGGGCCTTGGACACGCCTACGCGTTGTCAGGGAACAAAAAAGAAGCGCAGAAGGTGTTGGACCATTTGAAAGAGTTGTCGGCGCATACCTACGTCGCTCCGTATAGCAGTGCCATCATCTATGCCGGGTTGGGAGACAAAGACGAGGTATTCTCCTGGCTCGATCGCGCCTATGAGGAACGCTCCTACTTTCTAGCTGTCTACCTGACTACGGACTCACGTCTGGACGGCCTCCACGCCGACCCGCGTTTCGTCGAACTCAAGCAGCGCATCGGTTTGCCGCAGTGATGCCCGCGTTACTTCCGCGTCGCGTGAATCGCCCATAGCCCCGGATTGAGCGTGATTCCAACGATCATGCCGTGCTCATCGCGATCGATGTGCAGGCGATCCGCTCGCGGCCCGGCAACTTCAAATTCGTCCGTCGCTATTGCGGTTAGCAGAGCCAGCGTCCCCGCGGTGAAATAGCTGTTGGTGGGCCCGGTCATTTCTAGCTCCAGCGCAGACCCCTTGCGTCGCAGCTCCGCGATCGCGTTGGCTGCAAAGGCGTAGTGCCAACCATGCTGTCGAGGACTTGAGAAGAAGGCACAACGTTGGTGCGGATCGTTTTCACCGGCAGTGGCGGGAGACTCGAGAGGATCGCGTCCCACGCCGCTTCCGAAGCCAGCATGCCCAGATCGCCCATCTCCTCGTCGCTGATGGTGATGCCCTTAGCCCCTCCCGTGGTCACGGCGAACAATGTATCTCCGTCATCCGCCCCGGCCAGAGGCTGTTCGCCGCGCGCCATGGAGGTATGCACCTGTACCGCGAGTCGCTGCAGAGCCCAGAACGGTAGCGGCCGATTGGTGACCACAACGCTGATCGTGGTGTGATGGGTAAGCCCTTGGTTATCGAGACCGTCAGCGCGCGCTTGCTTGGGATTCCCTAGGGTTGCCAGGTGAGACGACAGCAAATCCGCAATAGAACCGCAGTGCCCATCGACCGGGTGCGAGCAGCGCTGTATCTGGCCGTTACGATCGACGACGAGGCCGCCGTTGATGACGGTAACCACCAGCACCTTGGTATTGCCGGACTGACGAAACGCCGCGCCTTGGCCAGAGTGCTGCGTGATATCCAGGCCGTAGCCCTGCATCGCGAAACGCCCCGCGCCGCGTGCGCCCAGCGGAAACCATCCGGCCCGCGCCCCCTTCAAGGCGGCGCGTCCCAAGTCCTCGTCTGGCGTCACAAGATTGAAGCGCCGGTCGCTGAGATCGAAAATGATGGCGCCGGCAACCAGGGCAACGTTTTGAAAGTTACCTGGATCCGTGATCACATCCTTGAGCGCGTTGGCCACCCCGGTGGCGGCGGACAGGCCATACGAGGAACCGCCAGACAACACAATCGCATCGACCGACGGCTCGTCGTACGCAAGCCTCAGAGCGTCCGTATTAACCGTACCCGGGGCACCGCCCCGCACATCCACCGCGGCCACCACCTCCTTCGGGAAGTACAACACGGTCGTGCCGGTCGGGCCCTCCTCGTATTCGGCTACCCCGATCTTGACTTCGGGAAAATCGAATGTGAGGGCAGGGCCGTCGTAGGAGACATGAGGCTTCGGTTTCGCTATCGTTGCGTTCTGGGAGTAGGCGGGAAATAGGGCCAAGGTTAGCAAGAAAGCATATGCAGTGGCGTTGCTGGACGAAAGACGAGGTGCAAATCGCAAGGGTATCCTCCTTTTGCACTTTGGGCGGCGGCCAGGTCATCCAAAGAAAACTCCAAATCCCGCCATGCGAACCTTGACACGTCAGCTCCTCACCCTTGGCGAGGCCATGCTACTACTCGTTCAAAGGCTCTGTCTAAGCGGCAATCCACAGCTCTGACCCCACAACGGCATTTGAACCACGCATCGATTGCATTTCATAAAAGAAGAGCCAGCAGCTCCCTTTGGAGCACTACTTATTGGGGGTATCGCAGGAACCACATCCGGGCTGGTCGATTGAGCCCAAATAGATTTTCATTGGTCATGCACTCATTTGAAGAAAGAGGAGAATTCTATGGCTAACTTGACTGAGAAGGTGGCGCTCGTAACCGGCGGTTCACGGGGCATCGGGGCGGCGATCGCCAAGCGCCTGGCCGCGGATGGAGCGAGCGTAGCCATTACCTACGCGAAGGACGCCGGCGCGGCTTCCGCCGTGGTGAAAGCAATTGAAGCCGCCGGCGGAAAGGCTTTCGCCATCCAGGCCGAGGCCGCCGACACGGAAGCGGTCAAGGCTGCGGTGGAAAAAACGATTGCAACCTTCGGCCGGCTTGATGTGCTTGTCAACAACGCCGGCGTGGCCATTCCGAAACCGTTCGAGGAGACTACCCTGGAAGAGATGGATCGAATGATCAACATCAACTTCCGCGGGATAATGGCCGCGACCCAGGTGGCGCTTAAGTACATGCAGAGTGGTGGGCGAATCATCATGATCGGTTCCTGCGTGGGCGAGCGTGTTCTGACGCCCGGCCTCACTGCTTACTCGGCTACGAAGGGAGCGGTCAAGATGTTTACTCAGGGCTTATCCAGAGAGGTTGGCGGGCGGGGCATTACGGTAAATAACGTCCAGCCCGGTCCGATCGACACGGATCTAAATCCCGCTGCCGGCGACTGGGCAACCCCTCAGAAGGCTGTCACGGCTCTCGGGCGCTACGGGCAAGTGAACGAGGTCGCCGCCCTGGTAGCGTTCGTCGCCGGTCCGGAATCCTCTTACATCACCGGGGCCAATCTGACCGTTGATGGCGGTACGAACGCCTAGAACCGGCCGCCACCTTTTAGCTACAGTATCTGATACAGAGGTGGCGTCCCGGTCCTGCAGTTGCCTGGTGTCCCGCTTCGCTGTGGCGCTCAGGCAGATTCGGCAATGTTCATGGTGCTTACTTCCACCAGTACACCGCCGGGGGCCTGGTAGTAAAAACCGTAGGCCGCCGATCCGCCACGCTGCAGCTTTGTGGGCTTGGGCGCCATGTAGCTACGAGCGCTCAAGGCCTCATGCATCAGATCCACAGCCTGCTGCGTGGGCTGAAGAAAGCCAACGTGGAACATGCCCGGATAGCCCTGCTCCGGCGACATCCGCTTGTCGTACATCAGTGTCAGCAGAAAGCCGTCGGAGTTCCGCAGCACTGCGAGCTTATCGCCGCGTTCGTCCAGTACTTGAAAATCGAAAACCCGGCAAAAGAACTCCTTCAGTGCCGGAACGTTGTAGCTGGTGAGGTTTGTGTGGTTCAGCGTTGCCATCGCGATCTCCTATGCAGTAAGTTCCATCGCGTGGCTGTCGGGCTACCAAAACGCACCAAGCGATGGGCGACAGCTGCCGGAGCACTGTCGCTATCGCCGTGGGTCCCTTCTCCGGCTGTTGTGCAGGAGATGACTTTGACTGCGGATAGGCATCCGCAGCGAGCCGTGCTTACCAATCCGGCTCCGCGTTTTTCGGCGCGTTTAGGATGCTCCACCTTCTTCGCAGGTTGCAGATTCTGCTCTTAGGAAATCAGGTGAGTCAGACCACGGCAAAGCCCTTAGGCGGAGAGCGGGCCAGGCTTCATTACCAACCGGCATTACCACAAACCGGCCTCGCATTACGCAAGGACTGTAGCAAATTCCAGCCCATCCGGTATGCTCTTCAACAAGCGGCGATTCTCCAAAACTCTGTGATCGATTCTTTCGGGGGAGGGACTCGAGAGTAGAACCAGGAGGTCGCCGCCTTTACGTATCCGGCCAATCCCCAGTTCCTCTCCCGTCTCGGAAATTATGGTCATGCCCACAGAGTCTTCCGGCAAAGTATTGCAGTTTGTTACTCCCCAGACTTCCATCGAGGGAGAGCTCGAGAAGTGGTTTCGTGGCGTTATGGTGAGCCACCATGATCTGATGTTTGCGCTGGAGCAACTCCGAGATTCCTTTAGGAAGCTCCTGGCGGAAAAAGCACTTGATGAAGCCGATTACGCAGTCCTGGCCGCGGCGGACGTTATTCTGAACAACGCCAGGAATGCACGAGCCCTTTAATTCCCCGCCCAACTTGCTTGCCTGGAGCTATGGTTATGGACCTTGATATTGACATTTCCTGCTCGACCTGTTTCGCGATGCCAGGGGAAAAGTGCCGAACCAAATATCTGGTTCATGCGCAGGGTGAAATCACGCCTGTAATATGCCCGACGCACAACAGTCGTCTGGAGGCAGGCGAACGAGCATTGATGAAGCAGGCGTTGGCTCAGCAAATTTGCTCGGTTGCTCTCGATTGTCTTGAAGGACAACGGGGACCGAAGCGGAAGTAAACGCATCAGGAAGCAACTGCGGGGACACCCATGACAGGTAAAGACGTCACCTGTCGCGGATGTCCCCGCTTCGATGCTGATTCTACAAAGTTCTGCCGATCTAATACGTCAGTGCGGGTCTTCTATTTCTGTTGCAAGCCAATGCCGAGCAGGCGCATAAGCCGTTTAATTTCGGTCTTCTGAACGTCTATGACTTTTCTTAGCTGCACGTTCTCGCATGTGCACGCCGTAAGTTCATCCACGTCCGTCCCCGTCTTAGCGACGCGGTCTACGCCGCTCGCTCCTCTTTCCAGGCGCCCGTAGTCAATCATCCCATTACCGCCTGTTCGTGTAACGGCCGCTGTACAGGATGGCACAGGCCGAGATTAATTAAATCGCTGGCAGTTCTGGCATAATTGCCCGGCAAAGACCACGCGAGTCCGCTTTCGATCAGTGACTGAAAGAAGGCTATTGTCGTGGCATCGTCTAGCTCGCCTGATTCATACTTGACAACCTGGTCGAGTTGTCTGGAAACCTTTCGTAGTCCAATCCAAATATCGTGACGCATCTTTACTCCGACATGTAGTGTCGGTTGCAATCAGTGTTGCCGCTGCAACCGTTATCGTTGTTGCTAATGTACATGCCGGCTCTCTCGAACGCAAACTAAAGTAACAACTACAGTGTGCGCACGACTTATTTGCGCTGTGCTCTAAAATTTGTTCCGGTGAAGGCATGTAAATTTTGCAGAAGCTTCCACAATTTTCTTTTGTTTAGTTCAGCGCAGGACAGCAGGGAACTCGTGAAGCGAGAATGTGGAAAAGAGGGATGCAGGTTGGATATGCCACCGTAAAAGATACAAAAACACGTTTAGCTGGCTTCGCTGCGCTGGGCTTTGTCCTAATGAACAAATCCGCTTTTGTCGTGTTGTGCGAGGTGGGGAAGGGCGGGATTTGACTTTCCCATCCTTCGCAATGAACGCGAAGGATGGGCAGCCGTCGATTGGTGGCGGGAAGGAACTCAGAAGCGCGTTTATCCCAGCAAGTGGCTTGCTCGAGATGGAGGAGCGAAAAAGCTAACTGGTAATTTTTGCCTGCTCGGTGACCATAACCGTGCGCGGCATGCCCCGATTATTGAGGAGAATGCATTCAAGCCGGTCCTCGTCATCGCCGGCGTCCACCAGGACCAGAAATCCCTTAGAACCAACCTGGTGATGCAGTAACTTGATGGTTGCTTCCGCAATTCCCAGCTCCCGCAGGGTGTCGGTGAGATCGATTTCTGTGAACGGCGGCTGTTCCTCATTGGCTGCGGCTGCATCCTCCCGGCTGGATAAGCCCGGCCCCTGGTGTCCGTGCACATCATGCTTGATGCTGTGCCGAACCCTCCACAGGACGCTGTGCTTTCCCTCCAGATTGCTGGGAAGATGTTTCGCTTCAGGGTTGAGGGAATGTATTCGTTTGGCCTCGTCCGACAAAGCGACACCGATCCGGTTCGCACGGACTCCAGCCAACTTGAGATCGGCAATTGCGTCGCGGGCAGACACCTCGTCCAAAAAGACGGCTGCAACCAAATGGGAAGGCTTCGTGCCAGTGGCTTGTCCCTGTTGATTCCACATATTTGTCCTCCACGGTAACGATCCCACTGACTCTGTGATGCCAGCGAGAGGAGTGTCGATTTCCGGGGAACAAATGCCCATGGCACAACGGATGCGTAGGATCGCTTCCCCAGATTCGCTACCTGGGCCACCATAATAGACCTTCCGGGCTGGCTTGGTCCTGGCAGGGCGATTAGGACGGTGCAGAACTAACATCCACTCTGCAGGGGGACCCGTTTCGCCGTCCCCCCTTTTTAGCCGGAATTGCCGTTCAAAAAATCACGGCTAGTGGGTCCAGTGGTTGTGATTGACTTGGTAGTCGTGGAGGCGTGCAAGATCGTCGCTCAACACAGCTCGATCACGAGGCGCCAGCCGTTCATCGTTGGCCGACTTTTTGATCGAATCGATGACGTCGTTCAGAAGTCCGTTGTCGAAACGGCCCTGATCGAGGTCGCCCTGCATTTTGGCGAGCTCTTCTTTGGTCCTGTCGAGACGCGCGTTCTCCTTTTCGCTTGCGCCTCGAGCACTCCAGATATGGTCAAGATCGGTTCTAACCTGCGCGAATACCTGGGGGCGCCACTGTTCGCCCTGGTAGCGTGCTTCCCGATCGTGGTACCAGTCCTGGGCGTTGGCAAGTGACATCGTAGATGCCAGAAGCAACACTGCTGTCATGCTCTTTCTCATGTTCTCTCCTCGGTCGATCAATATCCGGTCGACGTCCCATGCTGCGCAAATGTCAATCTGCACGCCGGCAATACGGGACATTTAAGACCAGAAATTTGGATGCACAAAACCGGTGCTTAGAGCACCTGGCTTTCGAAGACTTTTGTCTGGATGAGTGCCTCGATCTTATTCCACACCGACGGATCGTTCTCGATCTCGATATGCGGCTTCATAAAGACTCGTGCAAACCACGGATACCCAGCGCAGGATACCGGATTTTGTTTATAGGTTGATTCGTAGTTCCCCAGGATGGTTGTCTTTTTCGGATCCACTGCGGTGATCAACTTTCGGCCATGCAGGAGACCTTCCGACTGATAGAAATTGATCGCTTCGCCCACGTTAGGCGGAATGAATCCGTCATTCTGATTTGACTTTTGCACGCTGTCGACCTGAATCGTCAGCAACACCGGAATACTGAGTTCGTTCAATCGCCTGGCAAGTGCGATCGTTTCCGATGCGCCCCAGCTATGTCCGTAGATGACGATGCGGGCCGCCTCTTTTTCCTCATCGCTTAGATGGCCGTCTTTGTTGATGTCCAAGAGCTGAAGCACCGTCCTCAAAGCGATGTGTCCGTCGTGATTGGCAAAGACTGCGGACTGCACGGCGAGCGGGTACCGTTGTCGCAACTGCTTTGCCAGGCGAGCTTCTACATGAACGAAATTGTCGCCCTTGATGCGGCCGCCCATAAAACCAATCACAATCAGGCGCCGGCCCATTTTAAGAGCTGTGCCTGCAGCTTCGGGTGGGTTGGGCAAGGAAGCGCGGTTTACCGTCTCCGGCGCGCAATGCACTTCTTGCACTCGTTCCGCCTGCATTTCCGGGTGGAACGCTAGTGACAGTGTCAATATGGAAGAAACAGTACAGCAGATATCCAGTAGAAGCGATTTGATGCGCAGAATCCTGGTTGGCAAGGCGTTTTCACTCGCAACGTCAGTATCTCAAATGATACTCCCTGTTTCTTTCCACTGGGAATACCGGCCTCTCACTTGGCGGAGATGATTTGCTTAGCCGATGTCATATGCGGGCTCAGCTGGACAATCAACGGGCTGCGAGCGTCTTCCTGCGGCAGGGGTGGGTCCTGGTCAACGAGAGATTTAACCAGATCGCCCCGGTCGAGCGGCACGGCGTTCTTGTTAGGATTGAAGCGTCCAGTTGTGAGATAAGTGACAGCAAATCCTGCAGCACAGTAAGGTTGCAGGAAGGCGATGGGAATGACATATTTCTTGCGCAGAATGGCCTCCGCCACTCCGTCGATATGGTCACTGCGTCGTATAGTCCCGTTCACTTGCGGCAGAACAAAGATCTCTAAGTCCAGTTGCTCGTGCCGCCCGGCGTAGCGAACCAGATCTTTCGCGAGCTGCTTGGGGGTGGTCATCCCCAGATCGGCAGTAAAGCTGCGGCTTACCGATCCCGGGTAGTAGAGGTCAACCACCCCGCGCGAGAAGTCCGCACAATTGTGGAAGAGGAGGTTGAAGTGGCTGCGGTTGGTTTTGTCGTTGAATGTTTCGATAAGCCGCTCATCCTGCTGGACTGTTGTTTCCACTTCGAAAGCGTAGATTTTCCGGTCATAGAGGCCGCCGACTAGTTGAATCCAATCTCCTTGAGGAGGCCCGCCATCGCCGGCATCCGGAACCAGATTCCGAAGATGTTCGCGGCGCCAGGCATCGCGGAGCGTCAGTTCCGTGGCGCGGTCCACCGTCTCGGGGACTGCGGAAATACTATCGACCGCGTAGAGATAAGGGATCAGTGGGATAGCCAGCCAATCGTATCCAGCGACGTGGTAATAGCGGCTGAGCACCACACCGTATTCCCCGGGCTTACAGGGGCGAAGCTCGGTTGGCGATGCTGCGCACACATCGGACAGGTAAATGGCGGCGTGGCCGGTGGGGTTGACATACCCAAAGGTTCCAAATGGCTCTTCCAGCAACAGGGCTAGCTTCGCGGGCGCCTGTGCGGTGAGAAAGAGCAGCAACATAAGCCCAAGCCAGGAACTGCGAAGACGTTTCCCCATCGCGCGCCCCCTGCACTATACAAACACCCGTGCAAGCTAGAAGTTGGATGCTGAAAAGGTGCGGCACCCCTCCCTTTGCGCCCTGCCCAAAGGTAACGTCGATTACATCTTCGCCCTGATTTCGCCTTCTTTGTTGCGAGATTCACTTGGCGGCGTAGTTCCTCGCTCTATATAATCCCCTGCCATCGGCGAAAAAGGCGGATGTTCTCCCCCGGAGGCGAAGATGGCAACTCCCGATGTCGTCTGGAAAGGCGGCAGGTTCGGCCAGACGTCCCGGCGTGATCCATGGTGGGTTTCGCCGTCGGCAGTTCTTGTAGGGTTAAGCGCGTTCCTGGTTTACTCCAGCTGGGCGGCGTGGCAGGGCACCCACTATACGTTTGGCCCTTATATCTCGCCTTTTTATTCTCCCGAACTCTTCGGCTCTTCGCCACACGCCCTCTTCGGTCCCAAGCCGGCCTGGTACCCCAGCTTTCTCCGCTTCTCTCCGGCGCTTCTCATCCTATGGATTCCCGGTCTTTTTCGGCTCACCTGCTACTACTACCGCGGTGCGTATTACAAGTCGTTCTGGGCTGATCCTCCGGCTTGTGCTGTCAGTGAGCCACGCAAGAAGTATCTCGGCGAACGAAGCTTTCCCCTGATCATGCAAAATTTCCATCGCTACTTTCTACGGCTCTCCTACCTGGTGTGGGCCTTTCTGGTTTATGACGCACTGGTATCCTTCCGCTTTCCCAATGGTTTCGGCATCGGGGTGGGAAGCCTGGTGCTGGTGGTGAACGTGGTGCTGCTGGGCGGCTACGTCTTCGGCTGTCACGCCTTCCGCCACCTGGTTGGGCGCACATTCGATCAGATCTCTGAGCACCCGGTACGGCACAAGCTCTACGACTGTGTGAGTTGTCTGAACTCAAAACACCAAAAGTGGGCATGGGCGAGCCTGTTCTGGGTAGGGTTCTCGGATATCTATGTCCGGCTTTGTTCGATGGGGATCTGGCACGACTGGAGAATCCTGTAGATGCCGGAGTTCCAACGGTTCTCCTATGACGTTCTGGTGATCGGTGCAGGTGGGGCCGGTCTGCGCGCGGCCATCGAAGCCGCGGCTCACGGCGCAAAAGTGGGGGTGGTGTGCAAATCATTGCTGGGCAAAGCGCACACCGTGATGGCCGAGGGCGGCATTGCAGCGGCTCTGGCCAACGTCGACGATCGCGATAACTGGCGTGTCCATTTCGCCGATACCATGCGCGGGGGGCAGTACCTCAACAATTGGCGCATGGCAGAGCTGCACGCCAGAGAAGCACCGGAATGCGTGCGCGAACTGGAAGCCTGGGGCGCACTATTCGATCGAACCAAG
>CAZSUK010000280.1:0-16087 GCA_964609355.1 uncultured Acidobacteriaceae bacterium
CGAGCGGGTGCAGATTGTAAAAAATGGCAAACAGGGGCGCCAGGACCACCTGAACCACAGTCACAAAGATAAAGGTGGCAATGACCTTGGCCAGGAAGAGCGCGGCGGGAGGGGCGGGCGCCATGCGCTGCGCGTCCAGAACCTGGTGCCGCAGTTCCCGCGTCCAGGCTTGATTGAGCGCGGTTACGGATGCGAACAGGGTAGCCACGCAAAGGATGCCGCCGGCGATCTGGCGAGAGATGGCAGCCGTTGGATCAAAGGCCAGGCTGAACAGCACCACCACCATCAACGCGAAAAACAGCATTCCATTGATGGCGTCTTTGGAACGCCATTCCAGGCGCAGATCCTTGGCTAGATGGATGAGGACATATCTCACGAGGACGCCTTGGTCAGGTCCGCCACGGTGGCGTTGGCCGCACGCAGGTAATCCTGGGGAGCTAGCAGGATCTGTGTGCCCCGCTGTCCGGCGGAGACGGAGATCAAATCAAATAGTTCGATGGTCTCGTCGGCGAAGACGGGGAAATCCTTTTTTGCGCCGAACACGGTGACCCCGCCGCGAATATAGCCAGTCAGCGGTTGCACGTCTTTCAAAGACACCATCTCGGTTTTCCGCGCTCCGGCGGCCCGCGCCAGCTTTTTGAAGTCCAGTTCCGCGTCCCCAGGGATGACCGCGAAGGCGTGTTGATCAGGGCCGGTGATCGTCAGTAGAGTCTTGAAAACCTGCTCTACGGGCAAACCGATCTTTCGGGCGACGTTGACGGCGGAGAGGTCTTCGGGATCGACTTCGTATTCCTGCAATGTGTAAGCGATTCCCAGGCCTTCGAGGATACGGGCGGCGTTGGTCTTCATCGTGCCGGAGCCTCGGTGGTCGCAGTCAACTGGCCCGCCTCCATGGTCAGGAAGTAGTCAGCCAGTGGTTCGGCGAGTGATCTCTGATGGGTGGTGAGCACCACCGTCCGGTGGGCGGCGCGAAGGCCGGCGAGCAGGGCGACCATCCGGGCTGCGCTGGCGGCGTCCATGTTGGAGAAGGGCTCGTCCAGTAGCAACAGTTCAGGTTGGGGCAGGAGCACTCGGGCCAGCGAAGTACGCTGCCGCATCCCCTGCGAGAACTTGCCCACTGGGCGAGCAAGGCTGGGATCGAGGCCTACTGCTTCGAGGGCCGCGGTTGGGGTGAGACAGGAACAGGTGCGGTAGAGTCCGGCAAAGTACTGCAGGTTTTCCGTAGCCGAGAGTTCGTCGTAGAGCATCGGAGCGTGGCTCATATACCCGATGCGGGCTCTCTGATTGCCGATCTTGTCAGGCTTGCCGTCGATAAAGAAGTGCGCGCTGCCCATCGTTGGCTCCAGCAACCCCGCCAGGACGCGCAACAGGGTGGATTTGCCGGCGCCGTTCTCTCCCAGCAGAACGTAACAGCGCCCGGCCACGAAGCTGATGGAGATTTTACGTAACGCCGGAAAGCGGCCAAAGAGGCGGGAAACGTTGTCGAGCTGAGCGAGAATTGGTGCCATCCCATTGGAGTATAGAGCGGCAGTGGGTGGCCCAAGTCTCGCTTCTGAGACCTGGGTTTACGTTCCTCTATTTGGGTGTCGTCGCAGCCGGGCTTTTGAGGGAAGCGGTGTTGGGGGCGGGCTTTGCTGCCGCATACTTCGAAGCGCACTTGGCTTGCAGCTCGGTGGCATGGAAGACACCATCGCGCCCGTAAGTGCCCATCGCCAACGCCTGCGAACCATCTTTGAAGGTGTCGGGTGGGGGTTCGATTCCCTGGTAGCTGACCCGCAGCGTATGACCCTGTTCGGTCAGAACAAAATGCGCGTTGGTGCCGCTACGCTCGATGGAATTGGGCGCCACATCGCCGGCCACTCGCAGATGACGCGTGTACGCTTTGTTGCCCATGGACTGGAGCTCGCCGATGGTGACGTAGTAGCTTTTATCCGCGTTGGCCCCGCTCACGGCTAAATAGGCAATGGTGCTCAGGATGATGATCGCTGCGGCGCCAATGCGTAAAGTTTGCGGACGGATGCTCATCGCTAGTCTTAGGTTAGGAGGGTAGGCCCCTTCCGTCAAGCTCCGCATCTAACCGTATAATTCTTCGTGAGAGGCGAGTCCACAATGAGCAGCAACGGAAATGGCACGCACGAGATTCTCAAGCCACGGGCGGAGTGGATCGTAAAGCGGAAGCTCGAAGCAGCGCGGACCGGCGATTCCAACATGTCGCAGATGCATTTTGCCCGCCGCGGCCAAGTTACGGAAGAGATGGCCTTTGTCGCCGAACGGGAAAAGATTCCCGTGGCCTTGATTCGGGACGAGATCGCGGCCGGCCGGCTGATCATTCCCGCCAACATTAATCATCCCGAATTGGAACCGATGGGGATTGGGGTGGCGACCCGCTGCAAGATCAACGCCAACATTGGCAACTCCGCGGTGACGTCGAATGTGCGCGAGGAGTTGGATAAGCTGCATACCGCGGTCAGCTATGGCGCAGACACGGTGATGGATCTCTCAACGGGTGGTAATATTCCGGAGATCCGCGAAGCGATTCTTCGCCACAGCCCGGTGCCCATCGGCACGGTGCCGATTTATGAGGCGTTGAACCGGGTCAAAAAACTCGAAGATCTCAACATTGATGTGTACCTGGAAGTTATTGAGGAGCAAGCCGAGCAGGGCGTGGATTATTTCACTGTGCACGCCGGAGTGTTGATCCAATACGTGCCCATGGTGGCCAAGCGGATCACCGGCATTGTCAGCCGTGGGGGAGCGATTCTTGCTCAATGGATGACCCACCATCATCGCCAGAATTTTCTCTATGAGCACTTTGATCGCATCGTTAAGGTGATGGCGAAGTACGACGTGAGCTTTTCTCTGGGCGACGGGCTGCGGCCTGGGTGCATTGCCGATGCCAGCGACGAGGCGCAGTTTGCCGAGTTGAAGACCTTAGGCGAACTGACCAGAACGGCATGGAAGAGCGATGTGCAAGTGATGATTGAGGGACCGGGCCACGTGCCGCTGGACAAGATCAAGGAGCAGGTGGAGAAGGAGGTAGAGCTGTGCGATGGCGCTCCGTTCTACACTCTGGGACCGTTGGTGACTGATATTGCGCCTGGATATGACCACATCACCAGCGCCATCGGCGCCGCGATGATTGGCTGGCATGGGGCATCGATGCTTTGCTATGTCACGCCTAAGGAGCACCTCGGCCTGCCCAACGAAAAAGATGTGAAGGATGGCATGATTGCCTACCGTATCGCCGCCCACGCGGCCGACATCGCAAGACGTAGGCCGGGAGCGCAGGACCGGGACGACGCCATCAGCTACGCTCGCTACACCTTCGACTGGAATAAGCAATTCGCGCTGTCGTTGGATCCGGAGACAGCTCGTTCCATGCACGACGAGACACTGCCCGACGACTATTACAAGGAAGCAGCATTTTGTTCCATGTGTGGTCCCAAATTTTGCTCAATGAACTGGTCGAGCAAGGTAGATGCGTTTAACAAGCAAGTCCACGGCCTGGAAAAGAAGGATCTGAGTGAGCTAGTAACTCTCCAGGCGGAGACCCTTGCCAGCCGAACCTAACAACGGTGGCTTCCAAGAAAGAGCATCCACACAGAGATCTCTCCACTGCGCTCCCCCGGATTTCCTACTTCGCGCTGCTAGCGACGTCCACGTGTGCGGCTCTCCGTGGAGAGAGCCGCGTGCAGATCATCAAAGCCACGGGTCTACACAGGAAATCCGGGGGAGCGCAGTGGAGATCTCTGTGTGGATGCTCTTTCTTGGAAAGGTTTTTCTACTGCACTTCTTCCAGCGTCTCCGTTGCGCGTACCAACGCCGCGGTTACATTCGCCATTTGTGCTTGTGCTCTCCCCGCGTCACGAGCGTCGATAGCCTCATTGACCCCCGGAATCACGACCGCTGCATAGCCGGTGTACTCTCCCGGGGCAAAGATTGTGTGCCGGTACCAGGGCCGGCCAGGGAGCCCCTCCGGCGAAAGCATGTCTTCTTCTACCGCGCGCAGGGAAGTGTTCAGCGCCGTCAGATTGCCCTTTGCGGAGAGTTGTTTAGCAAAAACGACGGTGGCCTCGGCCGCTAAACGATTGGCCGCAGCCAGGGCAGCGTCGAAATCTATGTTCACCAACCCCACATCATGGGCGCGCGTCTGCGCAGCATACAAATAAGCCAGTATCTGCCTGGTGTAGGTGGCGTAATCGTAGGGGAGAACATCGGTATCCGCCATATGCAGCACTTCCAGACCGAAAACCCGCGCCATCTGCTGCACGTAAACGAAAGTCGGGTCGGCATTCATGACAAACCAGGAGTAGTTGTCAAAGGCCGAGTGATACACCCCATAGCTACCGGTCGAACCGATATCGGTCGAAGGAACACCCAAATGTTGAAAAAAGGGTGTGTAATCCGATCCGCTGCCCAAATCTCCCACCCGGACCTCACCACCGGCCAGAGTCATGAGTGGGCCTTCGTTGAACTCTTTGCCTAGATGGCGCCGCGTAGCAGAATCTACCAGATCCTTTTTCCACTCCTCATATACGGACCCGCCTTTAGGACTAGCCACCTCCATGGTGACCTCGCGGACGAACTGCTTCAGCGAGGGAACAGCCGAAGCTTCAAAGTGAACCCCGGAAACGCTGGCGTCCGTGTTGATATACGCCACAGCATGAGCCAGCTGCCTGGCGTGTTCCTCGGCCCACTCGGTAGAACCGATCAGCCCTTCCTCTTCTGCGTCCCAGCTGCCAAACACCAGGGTCCGGCGCGGCTTCCAACCCTGCGCCAACAGCACACCAATGCCATGCACGGCCTCCAGCATGGCCACGGTGCCGCTGCCCGGGTCGACGGCGCCAAACACCCACGCGTCGCGATGATTGCCGGCAACCACCCACTCATCGGGAAGCTCAGAGCCCGGGACCTTGCCGACCACGTCCCATACCGTGCGTTGCGCGTAGTCCATTTTGAGCCGCATGTGGACTTTGATCGACCCTGCCCCGCCAAGGTGGTAGCTAAACGGCAGGGCGCCCTGCCACTCCCGCGGCGCGACCGGGCCGCCCAGACTTTCAAGCATCGGCGCCGCATCCTTGTAGGAGAGCGGCATCGACGGGATGGTCGGCAGGCTGCCTATCTCTGACGGAGACAGCCGCCGTGACGTGGGCAAGCCCGGTGTAGACGCAACATCCGGCGTGGTCGCGTCACCCGGATACTTGAACATGTATTGCACCGAGCCACGCTGCACCCCGCTATCTGGACGCCATGGGCCGTGGGGATATTTGTCACCCTGGAAGTAGCCATCGTCCGCAGGATCAGAGTAGATGATGACCCCGGCTGCTGCTCGTTGCTGCGCCAGGTAAACCTTGACCCCACGAAAGTTCATTCCGTAGCGAGCAATCACGATTTTGCCCGCAATACTGATGTGCAGGTCGTCCAGTTTCTTAAAGTCTTCCGGGCGCCCGTAATTGACGTAGACCGCATCGGCGGTCAGGTCGCAGGAGGGCGACCCTCCGTGGAAGGATGGAAGGATCCGGGGATCATCCTGGTAGGGATCATTGTCGACATGTTCGCGGGTGGGTCCGGTGAGCAGCAGTTTGCCGTCGCTGTTCCTGGCCTCGAGAAAAACCTCCTGAGGAAGATTCAGCCAGGCTTTGTAAGGAACGATCTGCGTGTCGAGCCCGGCAGCCTTGAACTTGCCGGCTACGTACACGGCGGTATCGTAGTCCTCTTTACTCGCGGCCACATGGGGAACGGCCGTCAATGTCTTGAGTTCTTCCTGGGCCAGCCTGGGATCGGGAACAGCAAGGAAGTCCTGATCGATTTTCCCTTGCCGGCTAAAGTCACGAAAACCTAAGACTCGATCGGGAAAGGGAGAAACCTGGGCCAGCACAGGGAAGTAGGCGAGGACCATCAAGGGAAAAACAAATCGTTTTGTCAATGTGCAGGCGATATCAAAGTTTAAATGATGGGGCCGCCGCCGCTGGAAGCAACCCCATCGGCGAGTGATTTAGGCCACCAGTTGCGTGCAATGAGAGCAACGCGTGGCAGCGACCGGAATTTCACTCAGGCATTGTGGGCAAGGCTTGGTGGTAGGAGCAGCCACGACCTTGGGTCGAAACTTGTTCATCAGGGTGTTGACCGGCAGCACGACCATAAAGTACACGGTCGCAGCGATGATTAAGAAGGAGATCAGGGCGTTGAGAAAGTCGCCATACTTGATCGCGCCGCCATGAACATGCAGGATCAAGAAAGAAAAATCCGGCTTGCTGACGACGGCCGAGATCAGCGGGTTGATGATATCGGCCACCAAAGCGTTGACGATGGCCGTGAAGGCAGCGCCGATTACGACGGCTACGGCAAGATCGACCACGTTGCCGCGCAGGATAAAGTCGCGAAATCCTTTTAGCATTGAGACTCCTTTTGAGGGAATTTGATTGGCCGGTCTGCCCGAGCATTCTACTGCACTGAAGCAGGTGCTCCTACCCCAATGTTGAATGAGATTTTGCGGCTACAACAACCAGCGCCCGTAGGGGTACAGGAAAAGGAACAGGATCATGCACAAGGCCATGATGTCCATGTAGATCAGCACCACCACGGCGCCGTGATAAAAACTCCAGCGATGGCGCAGGCAGCGGATCGTGTCCCAGGTTCCCAGTGCGGCGGCGATCGTCGGAATGAGCAGCTTCAGAGAGGCACGATCATCAGGGAAGCCGGCCAGCAGGAAGGCCAGCACCAGGCTCCCAAGAACAAGCGCAATCCCGCGGGGCAGAGAACGGTGTCGCGGGTTCAGAGCGCTGAGAACCATGATTCACTCTACCGGAGCCTGCGCCCGGTTGGGCCACCGGGTCGATGACGTCAAAAAAAGCAGGCTTATTGTTGCACCCCTAACGAACCGCGGCGATCGCCGTCTCCAGACCTCTGAGCGCTTCGCCGTATGGCGCGCGGAGAATGCCGCGCTCCGTAATGATGGCGGTGACATAGCGGGCCGGGGTCACGTCGAAGGCCGGGTTCTCAATCCCCACTCCGTGAGGAGTGAGTTGCTTGCCGCCATGGTGGGTTACTTCCACCGCGGGCCGTTGTTCAATGGGGATGGCATCCCCGTTCGGAGTGGCCAAATCGATGGTCGACCAGGGGCAGGCAACATAAAAGGGGATGCCAAACTCTTTGGCCAGGATGGCGACTCCGTAGGTGCCGATTTTGTTGGCTACGTCGCCATTGGCCGCAACGCGATCGGAACCGACAATCACCGCCTGGATTTTTCCCTGGTGCATGAGGCTGGCAGCCATGTTGTCGCACAAAACGGTGGTAGGAATACCGTCGTGCATCATTTCCCAGGCGGTAAGCCGCGCACCTTGCAGAAAGGGCCGAGTTTCGTCCGCGTAGACATGGAGCTGGTGGCCGCGTTCGACGGCGGCGCGAATCACGCCCAACGCCATTCCGTAGCCGCAGGATGCGAGGGCGCCCGCGTTACAGTGGGTTAAAACTCCACCAGCGGCAGGCATCAGCTCGGCACCATGGGCGCCCATCGTGCGGCAGGCTGTGATGTCTTCGTCGTACATGGTGCGAGCCTCCGCGATCAGCGCATCCTGAATCGAAGAGATAGTAACGCCGGGCTCAGCGGCGAGCGTGAAGTAACGCCGGCGCATGCGTTCGATGGCCCAAAAGAGATTGACCGCAGTGGGGCGGGTCGCCGCCAGGGTCTTCGATATGCTCTCGAGTTCGCTGGTGAGCGCCGGTAAGGTTGTGGCGGAGCTGTTCTTGATACCCAGGGCCACCCCCATGGCGGCAGCCACGCCAATAGCCGGCGCGCCGCGAACCACCATGGTGGTGATGACGTTGGCCACCTGGTCGCTGGTGGTGGCAAGGACGTACGTTTCTTCCAGAGGTAAGCGAGTCTGGTCGAGAAAGCGGACTCCGTCGGCGGTCCATTCAAGGGTCGGTATCATGCCATCTCTAGTCTAAAGCAGACGGGGTCGCGACCCGTTGCCGCCGCCGTTGCCAAATGGTAAGGGGATCCAAGTCTCGCTTTTGAGACCTTGGTTTCTCCTTGCAATTGGGTTCTATCCCGAACACCCAGGTCTCAAAAGCGAGACCTGGGCCACCCACTTGTGGTTTGGAGAGCAGCTCAACAAGCTAGAAGCTGAACCGTGCCTGGAAATCGATGACTCTCGATCCGAGTGCATTCGATGCCTGACTGAGGTTGGAGTTTGCGATGTTGGTCGAAAGGCTGTTGGGGTCGATATTCAATAGATTGAAGGCGTTCAACATGTTGGCCTTGATTTCGAACCTCGCATTCTCACCCAGCAGCCTCGTGTTGGGCACTCCGAACGCTTTGGCGATGTTGAGATCGACATCACGATACCCGGGACCCGGAAAGGCGTTGCGGTCGATCCCCGGCGGAGGGATGAAATTCGTAGCGAATTGTCCGGGGTTATCAGCGATCGCAGTCGTGTAATCCGGGACTTCGAAATAGTTATTCAGGAATTGATTTTGATTCGTCCCGTTATTTGCGGTGCCCGGATTGGGGAAATCGCTTCCTGTTTTGAAGGCGTCGTTGCTGGTGGTACGGCTAGCTCCGCCGAGATAAGTCGGGCGCAGGTTCTGGAATCCGTAGTTGCAGGAATTGCAGTAAATCTGGTGTGGCGCAGTATAGACCGGTGTCCAACCGTAGCCGGTGTGGAAGGTCGCGATGCCGCTAAGTGACCATCCACCAGCGATCTTCTCTGCCCAGCTATGGCTGCCGTGAAAGATAACTGGCTGCCAGACACCAAAAACCTTGAACTCTTGATTGATGTCGAAGTTCGATCGCCCGTAGGAGTACTTCGTATCGTACAGATAGGGATCGCGATAATACGGGCCCGAATTGGTATCCATGCTGTGGGCCCAGGTATACTGCGCTTCCGCAGAGAAGGTATGCGAGAACTGATGCTTGAGCCCGGCGAGCAGCATGTTGTTGTTCGACTTACCCTGGCTGCCGAAGGTATTGATGCTGTTTACCAGGGGATTAAGTGGCGCACCGATGATGTCTCCGAAAGCGTTTGAGTCGTAGTTGTACAACGTGTGATGACTGGAACTGCCCACATAGCCAAGATTCGCGACCCACGCGTGCCCCAGATCCAGCTCCATGTCGAGGGAGTAATGATGCGTGTACTCAGTGGGTAAGTGACCGGGCAGGGCGCCGATGTTTGCTCCACCTACTGTCGGTAGACCGGCAGAGTTAAACGTCGAAATCGCGTTTGGGTTCGCTGGAAAGCCGAAAATATTAGTTGGGCTGCTCGACGTGGCGTAGAGGATATTGGGATTGATCTGGGATGGACTTTTGCTACTGCCTGGTACGGAGCTGGTTCCCGGCGGGTTGAAATCGTAATTGTTGGCAGTTGCAATTTGCTGCTGGTTGTAATTCAGACCGTAACCGCCGCGGAAAACCACCTTACCGTTGGAGTGAATTGGACTCCAGTTGAAGCCTATTTGAGGGCCGAAGTTAAGTTTTTGCGCTGTCCAGGCTGAGATTCCCGAGCGTATGGTAATCCCGGTCAAAAGGTCGGACCCGCTGCCGAACGTGAGTACTCCCATATTGTTGTCTTTATCGGTGAGCGGCCCGAAGTAGGAATAGCGGAGACCTGCGCTTAAAGTAAGGTTGGGTCGAGCCTTCCAGTCGTCCTGAAAGAAGATGCCATACATATTGTTACGGTTATCGTTGCGATAGCCGCCGGGAACACCGGTCTTTGCCTGAAATGGACCGCTTTCTCCCTCCGGGGCATCATTCAGGAAGTCCCACAGGTTGTAAAAGGTGTAGTTTGGCGCACCAATGGGATCATTCAAATAGTAAAGCCGGGTAAAGTCGAAACCAAACTTCATGGTTTGCGCGTGCAGCACTTTGGTGGCGACATCCTTGTAGCCGTAGGTCCATTGGTCCAGATGGGAAGGCGCCGGCACGCCGAGAGAACCCAGGGTGATGCTGCCAATCTGCCCATTGCCGGTTGGGTTATATAGCTGGTCCTGGGGCAGACCGAAAGGGGCCTGAGGATTGCTGCCAAGCTCGTTGTATCGCCACCCCGCAGCGTTGGCTCGCGCTTCATTCAGGAAAGTGGGCGAGAAGGTGTGGTTCCAGATGACCGAGAAAGCATTGTTGGTCTGAGAGTGATTAAAGAGCTGATAACCCAGGCCGCCGTTGAGCGTGGTCGTGCTGGCGGGAACCCAGTAGATCGCGAAGCTGGCGTGATCCTTGCTGGTCACGTCCGCATCGAGACGCCCGCTGTATTGTTTGAAATCGCTGGTAGTGGGGTTGCTTATGCTGTATTGGGTGATATCGGCAACGTTCGAGAGTCCACCGCCGACGCCGGGCGAGCTATTGTTCACGTAGGTGAGGTCCTGCGTGCCCAGGCCTGTGGTCACCGGCGAACCAATGTTCAAGCCTTGACCCGGGATGGTATTGCAGTTTACGCCTTCGCTAAGTCCGGCATCTGCGCAGGTTACGGAGCTAATGACGGTGCCATGAACCGCTGCTCCCTTGAAGTTGAGGTAGGTGGCGGCGATGCTGTTTGCCGGCGCCAGCGCCGTAAGGGCGGTGGTGGGGAACCATTGCGTGCTGGTCGTCGCCACGCTTTGGCTTTGTCCCTCGTAAGCGAAGAAGGCAAAGACCCGGTTCTTCCAGATGGGTCCGCCAATGCTGCCACCCAGTTGGTTGTAACGATCTTCATCCCGCAGCAGGCCACGCGCTTGGGCTGTCAGCTTGGCGCCAGTCGTTGGATCAAATGCCTGCACTGAAGAAGGGCCATTCCAACGCTGATAGGCATTCAGTCCAGGGCGTGTGACCTGGACGAAAACACTACCGTGGAGATCGTTTGTCCCGCTCTTCGATGTGATTTCGGTCAGCGCACCCGAGAAGCGGCCGTTTTCAGCGTCATAGGCATTGGTGACGATTTTGAGATTGCCGACCGAATCTTCACTGGGAGTAATGATCGTCGATCCGCCCCAGACTGCGCTCGCCGTGCTGATACCGTCGATGGTGTAGCCGTTGGTCTCAAACTGGCCACCGTTAGCGTTTGCTGAAGCGCCATTTTCCGTGGCAAAAATACTGCTCGAGTGTCCCAAGTTGCCGCCGCCGCCTGATGACGCGCCGGTCTGCGTGCCTGGAGACTGAAATCCCCCGCCTCCACCTGACTGCGCGCCATCGGCCAGAACTCCGGGCGCCAACTGAATGAGGCTTGTCACGTCGCGTTGATAGACCGGCATGTGTTGCACTTCATTGTCCGAAATGGTTCGCCCATTGTTAGCAGTCTCGGTGTCAATTGCAGGCTCCGTAGATGCATCCACGGTCACCGTCTGAGCCTGCGGTCCAACCGTTAGCTGCACGTTGACTGCGTTCGGCTGCTCTGGAATCAATTGCAGCTGAAGAAGGTCCTTCTCCTGGAATCCATCCTTGGTAACGACCAGGCTAAACTTATCGGCCGGCAACGCGTTGAAGTTATAAACGCCGCTGTCATCGCTGGTACGGACCTGCTTTTCACCGGTGCCGTTGTTAGTGAGGGTAAGGGTGGCGCCGGGAATTACGGCGCCTGAAGGATCGGTCACCACGCCCTGAATAGATGTCCGATATTGTGCATAGAGCGCCGCGGGGAAGAGCAGCGACATAGCAACTAGGGATAAGAGGGTAGCTTTGAACGAGGCGCGGTCTTTCTTAAGCGAAGACAGCGGCTCCTGATAACTACGGATATTGTGCATAATGGCTCTCCTCAAAGTGACAAACTCTTTTCCGTTCCGGAGACGTTGGGCGCGTTTCAACCCAATCTGGCTCAACCGGTCACGGTCTTGATAACTCAACGGTGGCGAATGCACCGCACCTTACCTGGCAGTTTCATTCACCTTTGCGCAATCGGTTGCGCTCGGCTAGGATTGAATCAACTTGAACATAGCCCTGTCAAGCTGATGCTGCTTCAGGATGCCGGTTCATTCGTCTTCCCCGTGGCCACGATTTCATTCCGTCCCTTGCCCTTTACAATGCTCAGTGACGGAGACCGAAAGTGATTAGATGATGCATTTCAGAGGAAAGGTTGTAACAAAATTTCTACTTCTGCTTCTGGCCTTTCTCGTCGGCACGCGCGCCCGCGCAGACCAGAATTATTCCGATCAGGTCTTCTTCGAGAACAGTCTTTCGCCCGGGAATTATTTTTATAGCAGCGGCAAAGTAAGTCCTCCCAGCACCCTTGAACTTATCGACGGAAAGCTTCCGGTCGAAAACGACACGTTCATCAGCGGCCCGAATGCTCTGAAACTGCAATGGGCGTCTGCCGCCAACGGTGGCTGGTCGGCAGAGGTGAAGCTGTACGAATGGCGTGATCGGACGCGGCTTTTTCCAGGAGCCAAGCTCTTCCTTTGGCTCTATGCTGCAAGGGGCATCCTCGCAGCCGACCTTCCGCGGCTCGCCTTGCGAGACGCCGGGGGTGATTTTACCCAGCCGCTCGAGCTGAGCCCATACACGCAAGACCTCAAGCCAGGCAGTTGGACGCGCGTGGGTATTCCCCTCTCCGCCTTCCAGACCGCCTCAGTGAATTCCTTTCAACCGCATCGCCTGAGCACTTTGATCTTTGTCCAGGGCAACGCCGATACGGCGCCCCACACTCTGCTGCTGGATGATATCCGCATCGAGAACGATGCACCCTTAAATCAAGCTGCGCCACCCGCACCCACGCATGTGCAAGCGAGGGGATACGAACGGCACATCGATATCACCTGGAGCCCGGTGGAAGATCAGGCTCTGGCACAATACGTCATCTATCGGTCGGTCGGCGGCGATCCGTTCCGGCCCATAGGCGTACAGCGTCCGGGTGTCAATCGCTTCTGCGATTACACCGGAGATCTTCACAATACGGCTTCGTATCGGGTGAGCGCCCGGACCTCATCGCTGCGCGAATCACCTCCATCGGCTGCTGCAAGCGCGACGACGCACGCGATGACCGACGACGAACTACTCACCATGGTGCAGGAGGCTGGGTTCCGCTACTACTGGGAGGCCGCCGAACCGCACTCGGGCATGACCCGCGAAAGCACACCCGGCGACGATGACATCGTGGCCGTAGGAGCCAGCGGCTTCGGCGTGATGGCCATCATGGTGGGTGCCGAGCGCGGATTCATCACCCATCAACAGGCCATCGATCGGCTTTTGAGAGTTACAGCGTTTCTCTCGACCGCGGACCACTATCACGGCGCGTGGCCGCACTTCCTCAGCGGCAGCACGGGCCACAGATTGCCGGTCTTCGACATCTACGACAACGGAGCGGACCTGGTAGAGACCTCCTTCATGATGGAGGGGCTCCTCACAGCGCGGCAATACTTCAAGCAGGACGGCCCATCGGGTCAGGAGCTGTACCAACGGATCACGAAACTTTGGCGAGGGGTGGACTGGAACTGGTTTCGAGCAACCCCTCAACACGACGCGCTCTATTGGCATTGGTCGCCAGAGTTCTCCTTCCATATCGCCAATCGCCTCACCGGATGGAATGAGGTCATGATCACTTATCTCGACGCCATCGCGTCCCCGACACACGGCATTCCCCCCGCCGACTACTACAGTGGATGGGTAGGTGAAGCCATTGGCAATCCGTATGCGAATGGCAAATCGTACTTTGGCATCAAGCTCGACGTAGGAGGAAACACCGGGGGACCACTCTTCTTCACCGACTATTCCTTTATGGGCTTTGACCCCCGTGGCATCCATGACCGCTTCACCGACTACTTCGACAACAACCGCGCCCAGGCGTTGATCAACCAGCAGTACTGCATTCACAATCCGCATCACTGGCAGGGATATGGAGACGACACGTGGGGTCTTACCGCGGTGGATGGACCCCAGGGCTACGTTCCTTACGAGCCGACCTTTGATCTCGATGACGGAACCATCGCCCCCACGGGAGCGATCAGTGCCTTCGTCTACACGCCCCAACCTTCTATGGCGGCACTCAAACACTTCTATCGCGACCTGGGCGCTCAGGTCTGGTCGATCTACGGCTTCCGCGACGCCTTCAACCTGCAGCAGAACTGGTATTCCGGCATAACCATGGGCCTGAATCAGGCGCCGATGGTAGTCATGATCGAAAATCACCGCAGCGGCCTGGTTTGGAAGAACTTCATGGCCAACCCTGAAATCCAGCCTGCGCTCAAGAACATAGGATTTAGTTCCGATGCCGGGGAACCGCGAACCCCCTAGGCACGTAAGGATCTTGTCAAAACCGTGGCGATCGGAGACGGAGGGAACGAAAGATCAAAAAGACAAAAGCAATTCGCCGGCAGAGCGTCAACATAAAGCAGCTCGCAGCTTACCTGGGAGTATCACAGACCACCGTGTCACGGGTCATGAATGACTCGGCAGCGAGGTACCGGATCGCCGTAGATACGCAACAGCGAGTCCTCAAAGCCGCTGCTTCTCTAAACTACGAACCGAACGCATTCGCCCGCGGGCTACGAAACAAACGCAGCTTTACGGTCGGCGTGATGGTGCCGGAAATCAGCGAAGGAAATGCGGCGGCTGTGTTGAGCGGCATCGAGGACTCTTTGCTGCATGAAAAATTCTTTTATTTCGTAGTGAGCCATCGCCACCGTGCCGAGCTTCTGCAAAGCTATCCCCGATTGCTCCTGTCACGGGCAGTAGAAGGCATCATCGCGGTGGATACTCCGATCCGCGAACAGCTGCCGGTTCCCGTTGTGGCGGTGTCGGTCCTCACGGTGCGTCAGCCGCTCTATGAGGTGGGGCGGATCGCAGCGGAGACTCTGCTGCGGCAAATTCGGGAAGGCGTCGATGACTCGCAGCCTACTAACTTTCCAGCGCTTCGGCCATCGCCAATAATTTGTTGACGGTATTCCAGTTTCTGCCGGTGGAGGAGCATTGAAGCGCCTTTTCCATGCGAACTAGCGGGATCTTTGGGCGAGCCATTCCGTTCGGATAATAGATATAGACCTCGCGACCGTTGATGTGCAGTTCCTCCGGATCGCAAGGGATCGCAAGCAGTTTGTCTCGTGCCTGTTTGGTTGGAGCACCATCCATAAAAACCACCAGCAGCTTGGTGGGCTCCACTTCCTTGCGTTCGGCGAATGGATTTTTCGCAATTACCTTGCGCAGCTCTGACGCGGTGCGGACGATGACAGCAGGGCGGAAACCAAAGCTGGCTTCCATAGCTCCCTCGAGCCTTCGCGCCAGTGCGACGGGATTTTCGCCCTTATCGCGAAAGACAAGGTTGCCGCTCTGAATGTAGGTTTGCACATCGCGCAGGCCAAGCGAAGTACATAGCGTCTTAAGCGCTTGCATATTCACTTTCTGGTGGCCCGGCAGGTTCACGCTACGCAGCATCGCAACGGCCATAGTTCCTCCAGTATGCACACGAAACAGTTGTATGTTGAAGGGATGCAGAATCAGGCCTTTCGCGCTGCGTTGCCCGGCGATGCCTATGCGCTGGCCGAACTAGCCATCACGGCCGGCGACGGAATGTATGAATTTCTGTTGCAGGAAATGGCGCCCAAAGAGATGCTGGCCGGGCTGATGGCGCGCAGCATCAAGCAGGGTAATGGTGGGCTTTCGTGGCGCAATTGTTTCGTAGCCGTGGACCAGGGTGTCGTCATCGGGATGATCAATGCCTTTCCTGCCGAGTGGTTGCATGAGGAGGAGCAAGACATTCTCCCCCAGGATCGGGTGCAGGTCCTGGGGCCGATCGACCAGGCTCAGGATTGGGAGAGTTTCCTGGTGAACGGCGTTGCGGTTCAGGCCAGCCACCGGCGCCAGGGGATAGGGAATCGGCTCATCGAGTGGTCCGTCGAGCAAGCCAGGGTGCGCCGCTTCTCCCGAATTACCAGCACTGTTTGGGAGGATAATGTTGCTGCCCGGAGCCTTTTCGAGCGGCAGAAATTTCGCGTACAGACGCGGATCGAAGTAGACCGGCACCCGGAGCTAAGTCATACTGGCGGCAGCCTATTGATGGTGCGGGACGACCTTACGTTTGGGTGATTCCGGGGTTTCAAAACCGCCACGGAAGGGGCATTGCGAGTTTCTATATGGCCGGTAAGCTCAGGGTATGACTCCCCTGTCTAGTGCTTTGCGGAGGCCGCGCTC
>CAZSUK010000281.1:0-13483 GCA_964609355.1 uncultured Acidobacteriaceae bacterium
TCCGGAGACCCCATGATTTTCGGCCGCGCCGCTGAGGAGATCGACGCACTGCGTGAGGCCGAGATCCCTTTCGAAGTGGTTCCTGGCGTAACCGCGGCCTCGTCCGCAGCAGCCTTCGTCGAGGCATCGCTTACAGACCGCCGTGTCTCTTCCAAACTGATTATTCTCAGTGGGCACCGCACCGTACCCCAGCAGGATTTGTGGCCAGGCGACTTGCCAACCGACGCCACCCTCGCGATTTATATGCCTGGCCAGGACCTCCGTCGTGTGGCGGCTTCTTTATTGCGCAGCGGCCTTTCCGGCGCCCTGCCGTGTGTAGCCGTGAACGATGCATCCCGGCCCGAGGCGGCCTACACAGCCTCCCGTCTAAGCCGGTTAGCTGATCTACCAAATGTTCTTGCACCAACCTTGCTGTTAGTAGGTCACGCCTTTGAGGCGGTGTTGTGCAGGGACTCGAGCGTTGCCCTTTGCGCTGTCGAACCTCTGCCTTTAAGTGGGTGCTCAGGCTCGCGCTTCTGAATGTTGTCCGAATATTGTTGCGATCAAATCTGCTCAGTTTCCGGCCCGTATACTGAGCAGGCATGCAAATAGTCGCTACCGCCACTTCCTTCCCTCCACACTACTTCTTACAGGGCACGGTAACGGAAGCGCTCAAGGGCCAATGGCAACAGGGCATGGAAAATACAGCCGTGCTGGAAAGGCTGCACTCCCGGACCGGCGTCGACGGCCGGTACTTTTCCCTCCCTTTGGAGCAATACCCGCCGCTCGATACCTGGGGCAAAACCAACGACGTCTGGATTGAAACCGCGGAACGCCTCGGCGAGCAGGCGATCGATTGTGTGCTCAGGAAATCAGGCGTCGATCGCAAGCAGATCGGCGCTCTGTTCTTTGTTTCCGTAACCGGCGTCTCCAGTCCATCCGTAGACGCGCGCCTGGTCAACCGCATGGGCCTTTCCCCGCGCATCAAGCGCAATCCAATTTTCGGTCTGGGGTGTGTTGCAGGAGCAGCAGGCCTTGCCCGCGCCGCCGACTATGTTCGCGCTTACCCCGATCAGATCGCAGTGCTGCTTTCCGTAGAGCTATGTTCCCTCACCTGGCAGCGAGACGACTTTAATGTGGCCAATCTGATTGCCACCGGTCTCTTCGGAGACGGCGCGGCCGCGGTTCTGGTGGCCGGGGACCAGGTGAAACTCAAGGGCCCGAAAATCCTCGGAAGCGCCTGTTCCTTCTACCCCGATACACAGGATGTGATGGGCTGGAAGATCTCCGAGAAGGGATTCCAGGTCGTACTCTCACCCTTGGTGCCGACCGTCATAAAAGAAAACCTGGGGCGTGATGTGGATGGTTTCCTGGCTGAGCATGGGATGACACGGGGCGAGGTCGACTCCTGGATCATGCATCCCGGGGGCCCGAAAGTAATGGAAGCCGTACAAGACGCCCTGGGGCTACACAACGGCGAACTGGAGCTTTCCTGGGAAGCACTGCAGAAGGTGGGCAATCTCTCCTCGGCCTCGGTGCTGGTAGTGCTGGACGAGGTGATGGCCCATCGCCGCCCCAAGCCTGGATCGCACAGCATCCTGGCCGCGATGGGCCCGGGATTCTGCTCTGAGATGTTGCTGTTGGAGTGGTAGACCAAAGGTCCGATGCACTGTGATGCGCTCATCGTCGGTGGTGGTCCCGCCGGCCTCGCGGCCGCCATCGCACTGCGGCAAAAAGGTGTGGATGTTGTGGTCGCCGACGCGCAACGGCCACCCATCGATAAGGCCTGCGGCGAGGGCCTGATGCCGGATGCGCGGCAAGATCTGGCCGCGCTGGGTATCGCCACACATCACGGCGCGCCCTTTGAAGGCATCGCTTTCCTGGCCGGTCGTCACCAGGCAGCGGCTTACTTTGAGCGCGGCAGTGGCGTTGGCATCCGCCGTCTGCAACTCCATGCGCTCCTGCTGGAGCGCTGCCAGGAACTAGGCGTGCGGCTCGCCTGGGGCACCCGCGTACACGTAGCACCCCACCAGCCCATGGGCGTGGACGGCCGGTCCTGCACTTATCGTTACGCCGTCGGCGCGGACGGCCAATCCTCCCGTATGCGTCTGGCGATGGGCCTGGGTCAGGGAAAAATCTCTAGCCGTCGCTTCGGCGCACGCTGCCACTACCTCGTAAAACCATGGTCTCGCATGGTCGAAGTGCATTGGGGGGATCTCGGGCAAGCCTACGTCACCCCGGTCGGGGAGGAAGAAGTTTGCGTGGCGACCGTCGCCCGCTCACCCGCAATTCGTATGGAAGCAGTCCTGGGTGATCTGCCGGCGCTACGCGAGCATCTGCAAGGCGCCACTGTATTGAGCACAGTGCGAGGAGCGCTCACCACTACCCGCAAGCTGAGCCGTGTAACCGCCGGCAACATTGCGCTTACCGGTGACGCTTCTGGATCCGCTGACGCCATCACCGGCGAGGGTATTGGCTTATCTTTCCGCCAGGCCTTGCTGCTGGCCGAAGCCATCGCGGTCGATAATCTGTACATCTACGAAGCCGGTCATCCTGTTATCCAGCGCATGCCGCATCTCATGTCTAGAGTCATGCTCCGCATGGACGCATGGCCCTGGATGCGGGAACGGGTGATGCGCTTACTCTCAGGTCAGCCACAGCTTTTCGCCCACCTGCTCGCGCTTCATCTCGGCGAGCGGTCTCTGAGAGACTTTCTTCTTAGGGACGCACCAGCGCTGGGTTTGCGCCTTTTGAACGAGGGACATTGAGAAAAATACACGGAATCATCGCGGCAGTCGTCGTTCTGGGGATCCAACTGGCAGAGGCCCAAAGTCACAGCCTGAAGGTCGTCCTCAATCCGGCGCAGTCTCAAGTTCGCTGGAAGCTTGGCGCCGACCTTCACAAGGTTGACGGCACCTTCAAGCTGAAGAGCGGCGAATTCGTCTTCGACCCGGCAACCGGTGTGGCCGAAGGAGAGATCCTGGTCGATGCCACCACCGGCGAGAGTGGCAACCCTGCCCGCGACAAACGCATGCACGAGGAAGTGCTGGAGAGCAATCGTTACCCTGCGATGTTCTTCCACCCGGCCCAGATCAAAGGCGCTTTCAAGCCGGGCGAAGCCACCCAGCAGTTGCAAGCGCAGGGGTCCTTCAACATCCATGGAGCCGATCATGCTCTGGAAATGCCGGTAAAAGTGGAGACCGCCGGTGATACCGTGACGGCCACTGCGCGGTTCACGGTGCCCTACGTGGCGTGGGGAATGAAGAACCCAAGTAAGCTCCTGCTGCGGGTAAGCAAGCAGGTGGAAATTGAAGTGATTGCGAAGGGAACAATCAAACCGGCGGAGTAAGCGCAGGGGGAGCAGGTGCGACGGCGAGGACCATCGCACCTGAAGAACGTCTTACATGTAGAAGGTCTTGATGGCATCCCAGGCATAAATGCCAACGATCGCTGCGGTTAAAACGCTGGTCACGCCGGTAAACACTTTCAAATAGGGTTGGATTTTGTCCAACTTCCGAATAATCGCGTCATTCTCCTGGTGCTGGCGGGCGGATATGTCGTCCAGAAACAGCTGGTCGTCTTCGTAGCGGGTGATGGTTCCTCGATAGAGCAGCAGGCTCAATAAGCAAACCGCGAATACGGCCCAAACGATCCACAAAACAGAAATAACGTGCATAATATCCTCCCTGGAGTGCTCCAAATAGTCCCAGATACCGAGCGGGTCCGAATTGCTGGGCTCGGAGGGTAGGAGGGGCTTACGGCATAAAAATATAGTCCCGGACAGGGTCGATTGCCCAGAATTTTCTCGTTTACCGGCCAGATTCCCGGCAACTTGTCCGGCCTTGGGACGCTCTCAAAGTGTTAGCAAAAGGAGCAAGAAAATGAACGGCGAGACGCAACGCACTCTCTTGGTAATCGCAATCCTTACTGGATTTGGCTTTCTGGCCGCCTGCAACCCTCCCGCCTCCGATCAGCACCTCCAGGAGCAGGCCGCGCAAGCGACCGAGCAGGCTAAACAGGGATCGAAACAGGCGCTCGCGGACGCCCGGGTGGCGGCGGCCAACGCTGAGCGGGCAGTGAATGATGTGGCTGCAGGCGTCAAACAGGGCATCGACAACAAGACTCCGGCAACGGGGGGAGCCCGCCTCGACCTCAATAGCGCCTCGCAGGCCGATTTAGCGTCTTTGCCGGGCGTTTCGCCGGATAAAGCCAGGCAAATCATCGATCATCGCCCCTACACCTCCTCCCATGACCTGGTGAAGGCCGGGATACTGACCGAGCGGCAGTTCGAGGACATTGCGGCCCAGGTGACGGTGCGCTAGGATGAGTCGCGGAACACAAAATAGCATCGAATAAAACAGTATCGACCGGAAGGCGATGGGCTTTACTCACCCGCCTTCCGGGGCTAAACTATAAGAGACAGATAGCAAACGGAGATAACCAAAAATGTCAAGCGTCGCCGAAGCGGTAACCAACCTCAATCCCGTAGCTATGCCCCTGACGCTCACCCCGCAGGCGGTGACGAAAGTCCACGAGATCATGGCCACCCAGGATCCTCTGCCTGCCGGGCTGCGCATTGGCGTCGTCGGTGGCGGATGCTCCGGATTTCAGTATTCGATGTCTTTTGAGAACCAGGCGGGCATGATGGACAAGGTTTTCAAGTTTGACGACTTGAAAGTCTTTGTTGACGCGACTTCCCTCATGTACCTTAACGGCTGCGTAGTCGATTACGTTGAAACGCTGGAAGCGGCTGGGTTCAAATTCGATAACCCGGCAGTCAAGAGCACCTGCGGGTGCGGTTCCTCCTTTAACGTCTAAACTCCTCGCTCAGTCTCGAAAAAGGGTCCCGCCAGCCAGCGGGACCCTTTTTGCATTTCCAGACAATTCCAGACAATATTCGCGCTCAAATTTCGTCTTCACTTTAGAACCCCCGATGCCGAGTTTAGACCAGGTAACCGCGGAGCAGGATCAGTGGATCGCGCAGGCGATAGAACGCGACGGTTTGCGTCTGCGCAATTACATCCGCAAGCAGGTAGTCGACTTTGGGGCTGCAGAAGACATCCTGCAGGATGTCTTTATGGAGCTGGTCGAGGCGTACAGGCTGGTCAAGCCAATAGAGCAGGTAAGTGCCTGGTTGTTCCGGGTCGCGAAGAACCGCATCATCGACCGCTTTCGCGGCCGCAAACTGGAGTCGCTCAATGAGGCCAAATATGGCGAGGAAGACGAGATGGCTGTTTCGCTGGAAGACCTGTTGCCTTCGCCGGATAAAGGGCCGGAAGCCGCCTATGCACGCGGCGTCCTGCTGGACGAGATAGAGGAAGCGCTCGAGGAGATGCCTCCCGAGCAGCGGCAAGTCTTTGTCGCCCATGAATGGGAAGGGGCCAGCTTCAAAGAGCTGGCCGAGGAAACGGGTTTAAGCGTCAACACGCTGTTGTCGCGCAAGCGTTACGCGGTGCTTCATCTGCGCCGCAGGCTGAAATCGATTTATGAAGAGATTCAAATGAAATGAGGAATATATGCGAAAGAAATGGTTTTTAAAGATACCGGGGATCCTTCTGATAGTAATCGCGGCAGTTGCAATCTTTGGTTACATCGTCGAGCATCTGTGGAACTGGCTTATCCCCGCGATTGTCGGCTGGCGCGCGATTGATTTCTGGCAGGCGATCGGCATTCTGCTACTGAGCAAGATACTTTTTGGCGGCTTTCGCGGCAGAGGCGGAAATCACTGGCGGCATCGTGTCGGAGAGCGCTGGGAAAAAATGTCTCCCGAACAACGGGAAAAATTCAGCCGCGCGATGCGTGGGCGCTGTGGGTATGGCGAATTTCAACCAGAGGAGCAGAAGATCTAATGCTGGCTACGTCTCAAATTCTTGCCGACTTGGAACAAGAAAACGCCAGGCTGCAAAGGCTGGTTGCGGAGCTGCTCACCAGAAACCAGCAGCTCCGGCAGGCCCTGGAATCCGCAAATCCTGTCAGACGGCCTATCTCTGCCATGAGATAGTGGCTGTGTGAAAAAACTACCTTTCGCTCTACTTGCCGTCACCCTGACCATTGCAGCATTGGCGCAGGCGCCTCAGGACAAGCTCCCAATCTGGGCCTACCCAGATCATTTTTCCGCGAATGCCACTGGCGCCGAGCAACAACATCTTTCCGGCAGCAAAGCCAGCTATACCACTAGCGAGATCAACGATCTCTTCGTCGTTCCCGATTGGTATCCGGATGAGCATCCGCCGATGCCTGAGGTGGTTGCTCACGGACGCAAACCGGATGTGTACGCCTGCGGCCACTGCCATCTGCCGAATGGACAGGGGCGCCCGGAGAATGCGAGTATTGCTGGCCTGCCGGCGGCCTACACCATTGCGCAGATGTCGGATTTCAAGAATGGGCTACGCAAGGGCTCTGACCCGGAAATGAGATCCGTCACCGCCATGGTGAAACTGTCCAAGTCGACCAGCGATGAGGATGTTAAAGCCGCCGCAGCCTACTTCTCCTCGATCAAGCTGAAGCCATGGATTCGTGTGGTCGAAGTGGACCAGGTGCCAAAGACCAAGGCCGCGGGAGGAATGATGGTTGTGATCGATGGCGGCGCAACTGAGCCGATTGGCGACAGGATCATCGAGGTTTCAGAAAACCTGGAGAAAACCGAGCTCCGGGATCCCACCTCGGGCTTCATCGCCTACGTGCCCAAGGGAAGCCTGGAGACAGGGAAGGAGCTGGTAACGAGCGGTGGCAGAGGGAAGACCATGGCATGCACCATGTGTCACGGTCCGGATCTGAAGGGTATGGGAAACACTCCTTCGATCGCTAGTCGATCGCCCAGCCAGATGACGCGCCAGATTATCGATTTCCAAACCGGAGCCCGCAATGGCCCGATGGCTCCGATGATGAAAGGCGTGGTCTCCAAGCTGACGATGGAAGACACCGTAGCCATCACGGCCTACCTGGCCTCGCAAGCGCCCTAAGCCGCAGCAAAGCCGCAAGGTCAAATGTTTCTCGACAGAGCCGCAGACCCTACATCTTTGCTGGCTCAGCGATCGCTCCAACCTTCGGTTTCTTGCGGGTGAAAAACTCCAGCGACGACTTCAAAATGACATAAAGCACAGGTATGAAGATCAGGTTCAGGACGGTCGACAACAACATGCCGCCAACCACCGTTGTGCCCACGGAACGGCGCCCGAGCGCACCAGCGCCGGTAGCAAAGTACAGCGGGAGCACGCCCAGAATAAAAGCGAATGAAGTCATCAGAATCGGTCGCAGGCGCAGCTCAGCGGCTTCGATCGCAGCATCAAGGATCGACTTGCCTTGCCCGCGAATCTGCTCCGCGAACTCAACGATAAGAATCGAGTTCTTAGCCGAAAGTCCAATCAGCATCACCAGCCCGATCTGGCAATACACATCGTTAGCCATACCCCGAAGAGTGACCAGACCCAATGCTCCCAGCACTGCTGTCGGCACCGCCAAGAGAATGATGAAGGGAAGAGCGAAGCTCTCGTACTGGGCGCTGAGAGTCAGGTACACAACCAGGAGTCCGAGTCCGAAGATAAGCACAGCTTTACCGCCGGCTTCGATTTCCTCGAGTGATAGTCCCGTCCATTCATAGGCCATTCCCTGAATCATGTTCTTCTTCGCCAAAGCCTGCATGTTGGCCAGGCCTTCCCCGGTGCTGTAGCCGGGAGCTGCTGAGCCATCGATTTCCGCCGCTCGAAAGAGATTGTAGTGACTAATCACCTGAGGCCCGGACTGCTGTGCGATGGTCACCAGGTTATCGAGCGTGACCATCTGCCCGGAGTCGGAGCGTACATAGAATTTGCGCAGATCCGCCGGAGTCATGCGCGCGTTCTGCTTCGCCTGCACATAAACCCGGTAAGACCGGTTGTTGTAATTGAAATCGTTGATGTACGACGAGCCCATGAAGACGCTTAAAGTCGAGCTGATCTGGCTGATCGAAACACCCAGCGCTTTTGCCTTCTCCCGGTTGATCGTGATGAGCAGCTGAGGATCAGTAGCCGTATAGCTGGTGTACAAGTTAATGAGCTTATTGTCCTGACGGCTTGCTCCGATGATCTGGTGAGCGACGCGGTCCAGATCCTGCAGCGTATTGCGGCCCAGATCCTGTAGTTCAAAAGCGAAGCCGCCGAAGTTGCCCAGGCCTTGAATGGCTGGCGGTTCGAAGATCGCTACCAGCCCGCCAGGCACTCCGAAAAGCTTGGGGGCAAGCGTGTGAAAGACATCGGCAGCCGAATGGCCTGGCCCCTTTTTTGTGCGCAGGTCGACCGACTTGAGCGGAACAAAGATCAGTCCATAGTTGGACGAACTGCCCCCGCTAAGACTGAATCCCATAACGGCAAAGGTCCCGAACACATCATCGTCTTGGCGGATGATTTTCACCGCCTTGTCCGCTACGTCACTGGTGTAGGTAAGCGACGCGCCGGGCGGCGTTTGCACAATGCAGATCAGATAATTCTGATCTTCGGTCGGCAAAAATGCGCTTGGTGTGTGCTGATAAAGATAAACCGTTCCTGCCAGGCCCGCGATAAAGAGCAGCAACACAACGTAACGTAGCTGCAACACATGCTTGATCGCTTTGCCGTAGAGAACAGTGCTGGAAACGATCGCGCGATCGATCATCCCTAACAGGCCGCGTTTGTGTTTCTCCCCGCGCAGGAAAATTGCCGCCAGAGCGGGTGAAAGTGTGAGCGCGTTGAAGGCGGATATGGCGATAGAGAAAGCAATCGTCAGTGAAAACTGTTTGTAGAGGATGCCCGTAGTACCGGGAAAGAAGGAAACCGGCACGAATACGGAAATCAGCACCAGGGAAGTGGCGATGACAGCGCTGGTGACCTCAGCCATGGCGACCGAGGTAGCAGTATGCGGATCGGAGTGGTCATCATTAATATGGCGCTGCACATTTTCGATCACCACAATGGCATCGTCCACCACCAGGCCGGTGGCGAGGGTGATGCCGAACATGGTCAACGAATTAATGGAAAAGTCAAAGATCTTGATAAAGGCAAAGGTCCCGACCAGAGAGACCGGGATGGTGATTGCGGGAATGACAGTGGCGCGCCAGTCGAGCAGAAACAAAAAGATCACCACGATGACGATGATGATCGCTTCGCCCAGCGTGCCCACAACTTCGCGGATAGAGTCGCCCACCACCGTGGTGGTGTCGAACGGTATGACGTACGTCATGCCCGGAGGAAAAGACTTAGCCAACTCATCCAACTTGGCCTTGGCCGCGCGGTCCACAGCAAGCGCATTGGCGTTGCTCAGCTGCTGCACGCCCACCCCGACCGCATCGGCGCCGTTGTAGTTCAGATCGGTTGAGTAGGTCTCCGCGCCTAATTCGGCGTACCCCACATCCCGCAGCAGCACAACGCCGCCTGGGCTATTCTTCACCACAATTTTGTCAAACTCTGCGGGCTCCGAGAGTCTGCCGATCACACGCACCGGGATTTGGTATTGCTGCTTCTCATCGGAAGGCGGCTGGCCCACCTGGCCGGCGGGAATCTCGACGTTCTGTTCCGCCAGGGCATTGGTAACATCCGTGCTGGTAAGGTTCCGCGCCGCCAATTTCTCCGGATCGAGCCATAGGCGCATCGCATACCGGCGCTCGCCGAAGATGACCACATCGCCCACACCAGGGATGCGCTTGAGAGAGTCCTTCACATAAACGTCGAGGTAGTTGCTGATAAACAGGTCGGAGTAGCGCCCATCTGGAGAATAGAAAGCGGCCGCGAACACGAAGTTGCTGTTGGTCTTGGTGATCGTGATGCCGGTGTTGTTCACCGCGGCCGGCAGACGGCCGGTTGCCGCCGACACGCGGTTCTGTACGTCAACCGCTGCGATGTCGAGGCTGTAACCGGTTTGGAAGGTGGTGAGGATCGAGCTGGTGCCGTCGTTGGAGCTGGTAGAGGAGATGTAGCGCATCCCCTGCACACCGTTAATCTGCTGTTCCAGAGGAATGGTGACTGCCGACTCGACCGTTTGCGCATTGGCGCCCACATAGTTGCTGGTGACAGTAACCTGCGGCGGTGCCAGCGTCGGGTACAAGGAAATCGGCAATGACGGAATGCAGACTGCTCCGGCAAGGACGATCAGCAGGGCGCAAACCGTAGCAAACACCGGCCGCCGAATAAAGAAATCAACCACGAGGACGCTCCCGGTTCATAAACCTCAAACACTGTTGCCTTTGGTCTAGCCTAGCGGCTGTACAGGGGCGCCATCCATCAGGAACTGTGTCCCTGACACGATGACCTTGTCCCCATTCTGGAGGCCGCTCAGCACCGCGTAATCGTTGCCTACCGTATCGCCAATCGTGATCGGTCGCTGCTTGGCGAAGAACTTGCCGCCCTGGTTGGTAGCGACGAACACAAAAGTTTGGCCGCCCAGACGAGTGACTGCCAGTACGGGCACAACCGGAATGGACGACGTTGTCCAGATCACGCGCGCCTTAATCTGTTGCAGGTTGCGCAACTTGCCCAAATCCGCGTGGACCGGAGCCTTCACCAGAATCCCCTGAAGTCCGTTGTCTACCTGGGGAGAAATGAAATCGATAACCGTGCGCTCCAGCACATTTTCCTGGTTGTCGACCACCACAATCGGCAGACCTTTGCGGATCTGCGTGACCCGCTCTGCCGGAATGTAGACGTAGACTTCCAGGTCGCGGTTTTCGTCGACGGTCGTCAGCACCGTCGTAGCGGAGACATAGTCGCCCAGATGCACAGGGACGTCGCCCACAATGCCGTCAAAGGGCGCCGCAATGTGGTAATACCCCAATTGCTTTCTCTGGCTCTGGGTAGTGGCGGTTGTGGACTCGTAGTCGGCCTGTGAGTTCTTGTATGCCTGTTCCGCCTGGTCGAGAGCATCGCGGCTGGTGACGCCCTGCTCAAAAAGCTTGCGCTGCCGCTCTACCTCAATCTGGTTGTACTGAAATACCGCCAGCTTCTGCTGTTCCGTTGCCTTGGATGAGGCAACGGTCGCCTCCTGCTTGGCGGGGTCAATTTCCATCAGCACCTGTCCGGAGTGAACGCGGTCGCCGGAGTGAACGTAGATCTTCGTCAGGTTGCCGTCCACCTGGGGTTGGATCGTGGCCGATCGGCGGGACTTGATGGTGGAGACATATTCGTCGTATTGCGGAACGGGAGCAGCCGCAACGGTTGCTGTTTGAACCGGCATCGGTGGCGGCGCTGCTTGCGGGGGTGCCTGCTTGGCGCAGGCTGTGAGTGCCAGCACGGCGAGGGGTAAACAGTGTTTGATCCAGATGGTAGGCCTTCTCACAAGGAAAATCCTCAAATGCAAAGAATGCTGCTGAAACGCTCGACGTCTCTTTGCAGCTTGCAGCGTGACTAGGGCTCCCCTGGTGGAGGAGCAGGAGAGATTAACTTTAACAGTGCCCGTTGGATGTGATTGCGGCGGCGGTTGCTTCAGAAATTTTACTGCGTTCCCGGAAAGGGGGGTTTCATTCCATTTCTAAAATAATTTGCCCGTATGCTGTCCCGTTTCCATCCAACGATGGGCTTCGGCGGCCTGTTCCAGTGGAAAGGTTCGGTCGATGATCGGGCGAAGCTGTCCGCTAGTGAACAATGGCCACACTTCCTTCTCAACGCCGCGCGCCAGCGAGGACTTCTCCTCGACTGAGCGTGAGCGGAGGGTTGAGCCTGTAATGAGGATCCGTTTCATCATGACGGCGCGTAGATCCGTCGTTACCTGGCTGCCGCGTGTAGTGGCGATGTGCACGAGGCGCCCGCCAATAGCGAGCAGATCTATATGTTTGGGGAAGTAGTCGCCGGCCACCATATCAAGGATGGCATCGATCCCGTGCGGTTGGGACCAACTGGCCAGTTCGGCCGCCCAATCCTGGGTTCGGTAGTCGACGGCAACCTCCGCGCCGAGACTAAGGCAGAAGCTGCATCTCTCGCCGGATCCGGCGGTGGTGGCGACCCGGGCGCCAAAGGCCTTAGCCATCTGGATGGCCGTGGTGCCAATGCCGCTCGCGCCCCCTTGTACCAGGAAAAGATCGCCAGGGAATATGCGGCGCGGCTGGAACAGATTCGCCCAAACCGTGATCGTTGCCTCGGGAAGAGCCGCTGCGTCGCGAATCGGTACCCCCGTTGGCTCGGCTAGGCATTGGCCCTCGGGGACAGCGCAATATTCGGCATAGCCGCCGCCGGCGAGCAGGGCACACACGGCATCGCCTGCCTGCCAGCGGGAGGTAGTCCCAGGGCCAAGGTCTGCAATGTACCCTGACACCTCCATGCCGAGGATGGGGGAAGCGCCGGGCGGAGGTGGATAGTGGCCTTGCCGCTGCAGCAGGTCAGCCCGATTGATTCCTGCTGCCACGGTGCGGATCAGCACCTCACCGGGACCGGGCCTGGGGACCGGCGTGGCAGCGAGGTGGAGCACCTCCGGTCTGCCCGGTTCAGTGATAGCGATGGAGCGCATGGATTGGGGCAGTGTCATGGCAAATTGACTTCTTTTGCGGCAGCGAACCCGCGCAGGGCAAAGGGATTGAAATCGGTCCGGGTATCGAAAGCGTCCACGCCTTCCTGCCGTTTGAGCCACGCGACCCCGGCATAGGTAAGTGGTGTCGCCAGCGTCTCATAGACCACCTTGATCAGATAAGACGAAAGAATGATGCGGATCAGCGTAGCCCGCGAGACTTGCCCTGCGAAGGAGATGACCATGACAAGAAAGGTGTCAAAGGCCTGGCCGACGATGGTGGATCCGATGGTGCGCGTCCAAAGCCATCGTCCGCGGGTCAGCACTTTGAGACGGGCCAAAACGAAGGCATTAGCAAACTCGCCGACCCAGTAGGCGATCAGGCTGGCAGCGACAAACCGCGGTACCAGGCCGAAGACGGCCTCGAAGGCAGCTTGGTTATGCCAGCCCGGGTCGGCAGGCAGCGCCACGGCCATGGCGCCTGCGGCGCTGAGCAGCGCAGAAGCGAAGAATCCGATCCAGATGGCGCGACGCGATGCCTGGTAGCCATAAACTTCCGTGAAAACGTCACCAAATATATAGGTGATAGGGAAGAGCAGTTCGGCGCCGCTGATGGTGAGCGGTCCCAGGCGGCAAACCTTTTGCGCGACGAGGTTTGACACCAGCAGGACAACAACGAAGATGATTACCAGGGTATCGAGGAATTTGTAGCGAGGCATGAGGAGTCTGCTTTAGCGTACAACGGGGCCAGGAATAGAGGAAAAGGGGACTGAAAACGACGCAGCCGGCGCGAAGAAGCGGCTTTGACACGTGTTTTCCGAGTTGCTACAGTTGAAGCTGGTCGACTCCGGCCGGCCCGATGCTACGGGCCAAGCAAACGTCCCCGTCGTCTAGCCCGGCCTAGGACACCGCCCTTTCACGGCGATAACACGGGTTCAAATCCCGTCGGGGACGCCAAATAAAATAAACAACTTACGGGAATCCCCTGTTTTCTCCGTGGAGCAGTTAAGCCATCTTTCTTGGCAATCCCGGCTGAGATCCACTTCGAGCGCGGAGCTCACAG
>CAZSUK010000282.1:0-4856 GCA_964609355.1 uncultured Acidobacteriaceae bacterium
TGAAGTTGCCGGGCCGCGAGCGGATCGCCTGCACATCGATCGCGATGAGCACGGCATGATCGTTGGAATCACGCTCAATCCGGGGCTATGGGCGATTCACGCGACGCGGAAGTAACGCGACCAGTGCCGCCTGATCACTGCGGTAAGCCAATCCGCTGCTTAAGGTCGGCGAAACGCGGGTCGCCGTGGAGGGCATTCAGACGAGAGTCCGTAGTCAGGTAGACAGCCAGGAAGTAGGAGCGTTCCTCATACGCGCGATCGAGCCAGGAGAATACCTGGTCTTTGTCCCCCAACCCGGCATAGACGATGGCAATGCTATACGGAGCGATGTAGGTACGCGCCGACAACTCTTTCAAATGGTCCAAAACCCTCTGCGCTTCTTTTTTGTTCCCTGACAATGCGTAGGCATGTCCAAGGCCCGACCATATTTCGGTATTGTCGTTGTCGAGCGTAAGGGTGCGTTGAAACTCGGCGATCGCTTCCGCCATTTTTCCCTTTGCTTCATAAGTCCGGCCCAGGTAACAGTGATCGAGCCAGAAATTTGGGTTGAGCTCGATGTTACTGGTCAGTTGCTTCATCGCCGGATCCCACTGTTGTGTGAACACGAAAATCGATGCCACAAAGAAGTTTCCTAAAGAGGTTAGCGGAGCGGCCTGCTGCGCCCGCCTGGCTTCAGTCAAAGCCTCCGCCCCTCTCCCCATCGGAGCCAGGAACCAGGAGTAGTATCCGTGAGCTTCAGAATCGTTGGCATTCAGCTCAATCGCCCGCTTAAACTCCCGTTCCGCCATCGGCCAGTTCCACTCGTACCATTGGCTTTCAATGGCCAGCGCCAGGTGAGCGTCGCCATCGTTTGGGTCGATCGCGAGCGCCTTCTCAGCCGCTTGCTTCGCCTTGGGCCCGGCTTCACGAGGAGGCATATACCAGCCATCCTGATTAATGTAGTTATAAGCCAGGCCGTTATAGGCCAAGCCATAACCTGGATCGATGGCGATTGCCTGATTGAAATAATCAACGCCCTTCGCGAGCCCATCCTTTGTAAGTTTGTTGGTGTAGAACTTGCCTTTGAGATAAAGCTGATAGGCTTCGGGATTTCCGGTCGAGCCTTTAGTCAGCCGTTGCTGGGTTTCCACGGAAGGGTGGGCGCCGAGCCGTTGGGAGACCTCGCGGGCAATGTCGCTCTGTACCGCCAGTAGATCATCCAGCTTGCGGTTGTACTGCTGGCCCCAACGTTCCTTGCCGTCGCGAACGTCGTCGAGCTCAACGTTGACCCGGAGGTTGTCGCCTCGCTGCGCAACGCTGCCCGTAAGCACGGTGGTGACGCCAAGTTCATCGCCAACCTTCTGCGCATCCACAGGCTTGCCTTTGTATCGCGATGCGACACTGTGAGGGACCACCTTGAGATTGGGCAAGCGCGCCAGGCTGTTGTTGATGCTTTCCGTGATTCCATCGGAGATGTAGTCCGCATCAGGATCGTTGGTCTGATTTTGCAGTGGCAGCACAACGATGGAATTATTCTGGCCAGCCCTCGACCTCATGAAATAAATGCCCGCTCCCAGCAGGCCTATCAGTATGGCAGCGACGGCGACCAGCAGTGCTACGGTGCGCGGTTTACCTCGGGGAATGCCCCTTGTCGAGGCGCTTGCGAGCGCCAGGCGCAGGTCGGTTGCCGACTGGAAGCGTGCATCCGGCGACTTGGCCAGGCACTTGCGCACGATTGCCTGGAGAGCGGGCGGCGCGTTGAGGGGCGGCGGATCCTTATAAACGATGGCCCCGATAATCGCGGCCGCTGAACCTCCTGAGAAGGCGCGGTGGCCGGAGAGCAATTCGTGCAGCACGGCTCCAAAGGAAAAGATATCGGAGCGCGCATCGGCCGGCTTCCCTTCAGCCTGCTCCGGCGACATATACGCCGGCGTGCCCATGATGGCGCCTACCTGGGTGAAGACGCCTATGGCATTGGTTTCGTCTCCGGGCGAGCTGTCATCGGCTTGTTTTGCCAATCCGAAGTCGAGCAACTTGACCACGCCGCTGCTGCTGGTAAGGATGTTTGCCGGCTTCAGGTCACGATGAATAATTCCTTTGGCGTGCGCCGCCTCGAGTGCAGCAGCAATCTGCGTGGCCAATTGCAGGGCCTCGGGCGGTGGAAGCGCCCGAGGCTGATCGGGCGAAACAATGGCTGAGCCCTCGACACACTCCATGACCAGATAGTTAGGACCGATATCGTAAACCTGGCAGATGTTGGGATGGTTCAGGGCAGCAATGGCCCTGGCTTCCCGCTCAAAGCGCGCACCGAACGCGGCGTCTGAGAATTTAATGGCGACGTCGCGATTCAACCGGGTATCGCGCGCCCGATACACTTGTCCCATACCACCCGCGCCAAGGAACGCAAGGATTTCATAGGGACCGAGTTTGTCTCCGACAGAGAGCGGCATAGGGGCGGACAAGGGCCAGTGTAGCCTATCCCCAACTTCCAGCAGCGGCCGCGGGCGTCGCTTCGGAGCGCTAGTCAACAGCGACAACCCCAGCCAATTTCTGTATAGCGAGGCCCGGAACTCCGAAATAGAAGTTTGGTTCCCTACTTCTTTCTTCAGCAGGTTATATGATGTCGGACATGTGCGCGGAGTGGTGCACGAGCGCACGAATTGATCCTGGCCTTCTCAAATCTCTCTTTCAGAAAGAGCCTGTCATGAATGCCTCGCTGAAACGCCCACTGATCGTTCTGTTCCTTTGTGTCTTCTGGTTCACAACCACGAAGACCGCCAGTGCAGGCATTGCGGGGGCGAGTGATGGAAAAACTGCTGGAGTGATCATTGCGCTTGTTGGGGTGGGAGTTCTGATCGGGGTCGGCGTTTATTTTGCGGTCCACCACGGGCACTCACTGAAAGGCTGCGCCTCTTCTAGCCCTGGCGGCATGCAGCTGTTGAATGAGAGCGACCAGCAGACCTATGCTCTCGCTGGAGACGTGGACGGAATTAAAACGGGGAACCGGGTACGCGTCTCGGGGAATAAGCAGAAGCCCACTGGCGGCGGCCGACAGTTTGTCGCGACCAAACTGTCGAAGGACTACGGGCCATGCAAGATTCAGCCTTCAACTCCTTAGGAGGCATCCGGGCCTCGGGTCTTGTCGCTTAAGAACCCGGACACCAGATTTCTTCAATGAACGGCGGCCGTTGATCAAAATCGCTGAACCGGATCCACGTTGGCCTCACGACGAGATGGGTCATGCCGGTCCAGCCCAGGCGATCGCGGCCATCAGGCCAGGTCAAAAAGTACGCCTCCTGATAACGCGTTCGCTCGGCGCCATCGGGTTCCATCGCCTTGCCTTCGAGTTGAAGCGTTTTCTCGCCGGGGAATCCCAAGACAACCGAGCACGCCGGCCGCGCCTTCAGGTTCTCGTATTTCCGGGTGGAACGGAGCGTATCGAAAACGATCTCCAGTTGGTCAGTCACTGCGATACCCACGAGAGCCGATTGCGGAGTACCTTTCGGCGAGATGCTTGACACCACACCATAACGATGTTCGGCCATAAACGTATGGAGACTGGGCTTGATCATGTCTGTCGCAAGACCCAACGGGTCAATTGCGCCTCCCAATGGTCATAGCCAACATCATTGGTACGCAAGCCAGCAATTGTCAATCAGCCAACGGCGGCTATAGCACCAGCGCAACTGTTCCCAACGGCCGGGTTTTTGACGGGGTTCCACTTTGTCTGGAGTGGACCACTGCTTTGTAGCCGCAATTGCTTCTTTAGGCGGTTCCGTATTTGTCTTTGGCGGCTAAGTCCCTTGTTTCATGAAGGTGCTCAAAATTTCGAATTAATTAAGTGGGGTAGCTGCCTTAGTACAGTGGCCACTACCAGTAGTGTTCCTGCGTCGTAATTCTGGCTCGTGAAGGTCGGTATCGGGTTGGTTCTGTAACGACGGCGTTCTCCAGCAAGCGATAGAAGAGCATTCCCCGGCGCCGCGATTTTCGACGGTTGAAGCGAAACCCAAATTCGTCCAGATACGCATCCAGATGGGCGGCGGTGACAGAGCCCTGATGCGTTCCCAATAGCCAACGTTTCAGCAGAGCAGCAACCGTATGGACACCGGGCATGACGACGTGAGCTGGATCGCCACTGGCCGCGAGGCAAACCCGGCGGTGATTGTAGTTTTGCTTGGCCAAGCCCTTATAGCCATTCCAAGCGTCGGTACACACATCCGACCCCGGTTCGACAGCGTACTGGATAAAAGGGATCAGGCTGGCCGATGAAACATCTTCGATACGCCGGAGCCGCACCCGTCCGAAGCCTTTGGGCACAAGCAATTCAATGGCGATGGCCACGATGAATTTACATTCCCCACCGCGTCCCTGCTTGGCCTTCTCAATGCCTCCGATGTAAGTCTCATCGACCTCGACCGTTCCGCTGAGCTTTTCGCGGCCTGGACGTACCATGGCCGAACGCAATTTGCGCAGCATCGTCCAGGCGGTCTGATAGCTGCCCAAGCCCAGCAGCCGCTGTAAGCCCAGCGCGCTGATCCCATACTTCTGATTGGTCATAAACCAAATAGCCGTGAACCAGTCGGCCAGAGCCACTCGGCTGCGGTCGAAGATCGTGCCCGCCGTGACAGAAACTCTACGAGCACAACCAGAGCAAGCCCAGCATCCGTCGTGCAACCGCCAACCCTTTTCGCCAGCGCAGCCGGGACAGCGAAAGCCTGTCGGCCAGCGCAAATGCTCCAGATAGGCGATGCACGATTGCTCGTCGGGAAACCAGGTGCGAAATTGCCGCCATGTAGCAGGATAATCAGGCTGCAAATCGGCTTTTGGACCGAAAACCACTATATCTTGAGTCTACTGTACTAAGGCAGCTACCCCAC
>CAZSUK010000283.1:0-5649 GCA_964609355.1 uncultured Acidobacteriaceae bacterium
CCTGCGAGAAGTTCGGCTACTTCGATGGGCTTTGCCGGCTCATCCAGTGCGGCGCCGGCCGCAGCCACCTGAACCCGCCCCACCATATTGCGGCCGATGACCGATAGAAGTGCAATTGGATCTGCACCGATATGCGGCCCAAACTGCTCCTGCAGTACCTGAAGCAGATATCCTTCCGGCAAATTCATTTGCAGGACTGGAGGAAGCTGGTCATCCCAGACGTAAGATTCGGTACGCACCGGCATGGTCAGTGAGACAAAATCGTCCGTGGCAGTATTCGGGAGATAGGTGAGCACATTTTTGAAGTCGCCTACTGATTCGAGGACGGCGACTTCGCGGCCAAGCACGTAAACGGAGAGCTTCACGCGCCGCCCCGTTCAATCCGTAGCTCGTCCAGGGTGCCGGATGTACCGGCTTTCTTGAAGGTCAGTTCCATGCCCAGGACTGCGAGAACGGCCAGCAGCTTCCGGGTGCCGAATTCAGCGGCTTGTCCTCGCTCGAAGCGCAGGAGGGATTCCGGAGTGATTCCAGCCTGGGCGGCAACGTCTTTCTGCTTGAGCCGGAGTGTTCGCCGCGTGGTCGCAACGGCCTGACCGACCTCCTGAAGGCTTCTCATAAATTGATTTATACATCAATTTTAAGCACAAAACAACCAATAATTGACATATATATCAATTATTCACCCTATCCACCCAGCACTTCCAGCAGCTGCTCGGGCACAGAAACCGGCGGCAGGCAGGACGTTCCCTTGCACACCACCGCGGCACTGCGATCCAGGTTCACATGCGGCAGGGTTTCCGCCAGCAGCGGCGGCAATGAATCCCCAACCTGGGCCCTGCTCAAACGGATCACGCTCTTGTTCACCGCGTACCCTACCGTTGCGGCGGCCTCCAGCTCATCCGCGACCGCATCTTCGCCAATGACCACAATCTGAAGCGGGGGCAACAGCAACCGTTCCAGTGCCAACCCGTAGGTTCCGCCGTACAGCCCGAAGTGACTCACCACGCCGGCAAACGCCTCCAACGTATCCGCAGCCTTTTCACGCAAATCCGCGCGGCCGTTCAGTGCTTCCAGGCGCAGCAACGCCGCGGCAGCGGCCGGATTCCCCGCCGGCACCGGCGAATCCTGCAAAGGCTTTCGCCGTGCCGTCAATACGCCCAGCAACTCCGGAGCCCTAACCGCGGCATCGAAAAACCCTCCGCCGGTCGAGTCATAAAACTCTGCGATCATGCGCTCGGCCAGGTCGAGAGCCGCCTGGTAATACTTCATCGCTCCCGTGGCCAACCAGCCATCCAGGCAGGCATGGATGAGAAAGGCGTAATCATCCAACATCCCCGCCACCCATTTTGTTTCGCCGCTGCCGCCATAAGAAATCACGTGCGCCAGGCCGCGCTCGGGATGCAGCCCCTCACCCAACAACCGGTCCAGGGTCCGCAACGCGAACGCCTTGGCTTCCGGCAAGCGCAACACCTGCGCCGCTTCCAGATACGCAGAAACAGCGAGCGCATTCCAGTTGGTGTAAATCGTGGTGTCGATGAAAGGAGCAGGCCGCTCCCCCCGAGCCGCCAGCATTCGCGCCTGCGCTCGAGACAACAGCTCCCGAGCGGCTTCCGGAGACTTGCCCGCGCGCGCCGCCACTGCGTCCAGCGTGTGCTTCACATGCAGCACATTCTTCGCCGGATTGTGGTGCATATCTCCCAGGTCGCCGATGTCGTAGTAAGCCTCGGCAATCTCCATCTCTTCCGGGCTCAGCACCGCCGCGGCTTCCGCCCGCGTCCAGGTAAAGTAATCGCCATCATCGTCGAGATTGATATCCGCATCCTGCGAGGCATAGAACCCGCCTCGCTTGCGGTCGGTGAGCGACGCATCCATCCAGCGGATCATATCTCTCGCCACCCGGGCCATCTCCGGATCGACAAAACTCTGGAACGCGTGCACGTAATTCTTCAGCAGCTCGGCGTTGTCATACAACATCTTCTCGAAGTGCGGCAGCACCCACGCCTCGTCCACGGAGTAGCGATGAAACCCGCCGCCCAGCTGGTCGTACACCCCGCCCCGGGCCATCTTTTCGAGTGTCACCGTAGCTGCCTCGCGTGCCGCCTCGTTGCCGGTACGTCCCGCCACATCCAGCAGCAGATCAATCGCCGAAGGATGAGCAAACTTAGGCTGGGCGCCAAACCCGCCGTGGTGGCGATCAAACTTTTCGAGCGCCGACTCGACCATCTTCTCGACGATGCTCAAGCTGAGGGTGCCCGACTGCCCGGCAAAATTCTCGTTGTACTCGATCGCTTCAACCACGCTGCCGGCGGACTCCAATACCTCGCCGCGGCGCGTCTTCCACGCGTCCGCCATGGTGAGCAGCACGCGCGCAAAGCCGGGCCTGCCATAACGATCGTCGCGGGGAAAATAGGTCCCCCCGAAAAAAGGCTTGCCATCGGGAGTAAGCACGGCCGTCAAAGGCCACCCATTCTGTCCACTGATGGCAGCCACCGCCGCCTGGTAGCGTGTATCGACATCGGGACGCTCGTCGCGATCGACCTTCACCGCGATGAAATTCTGGTTGATCACCTCGGCCAGTTCGGGATCCTCATAGCTTTCCCGATCCATCACGTGGCACCAGTGGCACCACACCGCGCCGATATCCAGCAGGATCGGCTTATCTTCCGCCGCAGCCTGCGCGAAGGCCTCCGCACCCCATTCATGCCAGGCCACCGGCTGGTGCATCGCGGACCGCAGATAAGAAGACGAGGCTGCTGCAAGCGAGTTGGCAGTGTGAGTTGTTTCCGGGTGTGTCATCTGCTTCAGTCTACCGATTTGTCGCTACTGAGAGCCGTCGCCTGGCCAGCGCCGAGTAGAGCCAAACCCCTACAAGGGCAAAGCTGATCGCGAAAAAATTAGGTGCGGTAAAGAAGAATGCACGCACAGCCCCGGGGTGACGCAAATAGTAGATTTGCAACAACCCCATCCGCTCGTAGATGGCCACGAAGCCAGCCAGCGCTGCTGCCGGGATCAGCAGGCCGCGCCAGCGCACGATCCAGCGCGGCGGTATCAGCAGGAAACACGGCAGCATCAGGGCGAAAAATCCTGCCATACCCATGAACAGGCTGAAGCCGCCCCAAACCACCAATCCTTCCGCCACCACCTGGGGCAAACGGCGAGCGTCGCCATCCACGTAGCGCCAGGCGAGCGAAAGCTCAAAAGGAAAGCTGATCAGCCAGCCCACCAGCCAGCCCACTCCTCCCGCCACCATCGCGTATTTCAGCCGGAGCCGCCAGCCGAACGTATTCATTTATCGGACGAGCCGCTGGGCCAGATCGAAGTACAAATCCACCGCGTCAAGCAGTTCCCGCTTGGCGATCTTCTCAAACGGAGTATGCGCCACGTGGATCGAACCCGGTCCCAGCAACAGCGGCTCCCCCCAATTGGTCAGCGCGGGAATGTCGGTGGTGAAGGCAGCCACCATGGTTTCGATTCCCTCCACCTGGCGCATACGAATGAACGGAATCTCGAGCGTAAACTCCACCTCAGCCAGGCCGGCGACCGCCTGTTCGATAGCCTGGCGGGTTTGCTCCGAGGGGCCCACCAGCCGCACCAGCACCTGGGCCACGGCGGCATCCGCGATCACATTCGGCGCGTGACCGCCCGTGATGAGCCCGATGTTCAGCGTGCTCGGGCCAATGCCGTCGACTGTCGGCAGCTCGACCGCCAGCAGCCGTTCCAGCGCGTGCACCAGTTTGTGTACGGCGCTGTCGCCCAGTTCCGGATACGCAGAATGCGCCATCTTCCCGTGGGCGCGGATTTCCGCGCGCAGTGTTCCTTTCGAAGCCAGCGCCAGCCGGTTGTCGGTGGGCTCGCCGTTGATCAGGAAGCGGCTGCCCTTGGGCGACAGATTCGCCAGCTTCGCCCCTGCCGAATCGCGTTCCTCCCCGACGACAAAGAGCAATGCGACCGCCACCCCGGCCTCGCGCAGCCGCTCCGCGGCGGCCACCTGCGCGGCGATAATCCCTTTCGCATCGCAGCTGCCCCGGCCGTAGAGGTAGAGGTCGTCCTCGCGACTGGGAAGGAACGGCGGCACGGTATCCATATGAGTGGAAAGCACCACGTCGGGCCGTTTGCCTGTACTGGCATACAGGTTGAAGCGCGGACCCCTGTAGTGGGAACCAGTATGGGAAGATTGGGGCGGCTGCGGAACTGCTGTCCGTTCCACCGTGAAGCCGCGCTCGCGCAGAAAGCCGTCGAGATATTCCCCCACCGCGCCCTCGTTATAGGTGAGCGATTCAATGTCTACCAGGCGGCGCGTCAGGTCGAGAGGATCGAGGGTCTTCATCGTTGTTCAGGATAACCGAGCCCTGACCAATCGATTGACCAATCCATTACGATACCGTCATGGACACTCCCCTGCTGCGCAGTGTGGACAACCTGCGCGGGCCGGCGGGCCGGATCGAAGCCCTGCTCAACCTTGGCCGGCAGGATGCGCCCTACGCCGCCGTGGTATGCCACCCCCACCCGCTCTTTGGCGGAACCATGCACAACAAGGTGGTCTATCACGCCATGAAAACCTTCCAGGGCTTCGGGCTGCCAGTGCTGCGCTTTAATTTCCGCGGCGCCGGCCTGAGCGAGGGAACCCACGACAACGGACACGGGGAGCGGGATGACCTGCGCGCTGCACTTGACTGGATGCAGCAGGAGTATAACCGCCCCATTCTCTTTGCAGGATTTTCCTTCGGCTCGAGCGTAGGCTTGCGTGTCTGTTGCGGCGATCCCGATCCGACGATCAGCGGCATGGCAGCGCTCGGGCTGCCGGTGAGTGCCGGCGGGCGGGATTACCACTACACCTTCCTCCCCGCCTGCAGCCAACCCAAACTGTTTATCAGCGGAACTGAGGATCAGTATGGTCCCCGGACGGCGGTCGAAGCTGTGGTAGCCAGCGCAGCCCCGCCGGCAAAACTCGTGTGGATCGAGGGCGCAGACCATTTCTTCACCGGCAAGCTGGAGCAGATGCAGCTGGCCTTAGGTGGCTGGACTAAAGAATATTTTCTCCATGACTCCCCATGAGGCGGCACGCAGCATCTTTTATGGCGCGCTCACCGCGTCGAGCATTCCTGCTGCCTTCGACCGCAAGATTGACTGGGACTCGCTTGGTTTGGATCGATACGACAGGATCTATGCCATCGCTGTGGGCAAAGCAGCTCTGCCCATGCTGGAGACGCTCGCGTCGCGTTGGCCTTATCCGTTGGCAGGCGGAGTGTGCTGCGGGCCGGTGCTGCCGTCTGACCGGTCGAGTGGCATCGATTACTACACCGGCGGCCATCCCTTGCCGAACCAGGATTCGTTTGCCTCCGCGCGAGCGGCGCTCACGCTCCTGCAGGACCGAGGCCCACGGGATTTTGTTTTCTTTCTCATCAGCGGCGGTGGTTCTGCGATGTTCGAGCTCCCGCTGGATGCCCGGATCACGCTCGCAGAAACCCAGGTCCTTTACCAGGCGCTGGTCGGTTCGGGGGCTACGATCGCCGAGATCAACACCGTGCGTAAGCACTTCTCCGCGGTCAAAGGAGGACGTCTGGCGGCCGCGGCTCCGAACTCCGGACGATGTTCGTTATTGTTGTCGGATGTAGCGCCTCGTTATCTGGACGCGTTAGCCTCCGGGCT
>CAZSUK010000284.1:0-11144 GCA_964609355.1 uncultured Acidobacteriaceae bacterium
ACCGGATCAACGCGGATGATTATTCCTATACTCCCGGGGATAACACGTTTAGCGGTCAACGGACGGCAGCTCCTACCGGCGCTACCCTTCCTACCGGAACCACCAAGAGCGGGTCCGCTCTGGCCGATTTTTACCTTGGACTGGATTCTCAGTTCTTCCAGGACAACGGACGGAAGTTTTATCTCCGTATCAACCGGCCGTCTCTCTATGTGCAGGATGACTGGAAGGTGGACCGGAAATTGACCCTGAATCTTGGTCTGCGATGGGATCCCTGGCTCCCGCCAAACGACTTGAATGGCACTCTGGTTGCGTTCAAGCCCGGGGTTCAATCAACAGTAGCGCCCGGCGCGCCGCTCGGCCTTCTTTTCAATGGGGATGCAGGAATTCAGTCTTCCGTGTTCAGGAAGAACTGGAAAGACTTTGCTCCTCGGGTTGGCTTTGCCTATGACGTGGCCGGGCAAGGCAAGACCGTTGTGCGAGCGGCGTATGGAATCTTCTATGGATTTCCCGAGGGGCTGCTCTACCAGCGAACCGACGCCATGCAGCCGGTGGACCTATACCTTTCGATTCCCGCACCCCCCGCGTGGGACAACATCTATGCCGGCTATCCGGGAGGAACACCTTTCCCTCGCGGCCATATCCCGGCAAGCCAATTCGCGAACTACAAGTTCCTGCTCCCGGTCTCAGGCGGTGTGCTCGATCCTGACTCCAAGGTCAACTACACCCAGAATTACAACTTCACCGTGGAGCAGCAACTGGGCAGCAAAATGGCGTTCTCCCTCGCCTATGTGGGCAACCGTAGTGAACACATCATGGGCTCAAGACAATTTAATCCGGCAGTGTTTGGTCCTGGAGCCACGGTGGGCAATGAGAATTCCCGCCGCCTTTATAAAGGCCTGGGTGCGGTAGAGCTGGCACAGTCGTATGAGTATGAGGGCTTCAACTCGCTGCAGGCCAACGTGACGCGGCGCGCCAGTAACGGACTCACTCTGCTCAGCAATATCGTCTGGTCTAAAACCATCGATAACACATCGAGCGCCACGGAAGGCAATACCGGGCCACCCAATCCCTTTAATCTTGCCAGCGGACGCGGTCCCTCGGACTTTGACCAGACGATCCGCTATAACGCGTCGGTAAACTACCTCATCCCCCACGCCAACGTGCAGGGCTGGAAGAACGCATTGGTGAACGACTGGCAGATAAACGCCATTGTGAGTCTGCAGACCGGCTTTCCATTCACGGTGTTGAGCGGCACGGACCGATCGTTATCCGGGATCGGCAATGACTACGCGGATCAGGTGGGTAATCCGGCACGCCCTGCTGGAGTGAACAAGATCAAGGAATATTTCAACACCGCTGCTTTCGTTCCCGCGACCATCGGGACCTTTGGCAACGTAGGGCGTAACACTCTTCGCGGCCCGGGCTACGCGGATGTGGACACATCGATCTTCAAGAACATGTTTACCGGTGAGCGGGTCAGCGCGCAATTTCAGGCCGAGGCGTTCAATACTTTCAACCGGGTAAACTTTGGCAATCCTAGCAATGCCGGGACTGCTCCCGTGGCCACCGTGTCCTCGGGAACCTATGGGCAGATCACCAGCGCCAATTCTCCACGGGTGTTTCAATTCGGGCTGAAGCTAATGTTTTGAGGGAGCAGCGCGGTTCGGCTTACCAGGGGCAGGCTTAGCGGCAGGAGCTGCGGAGGCAGGCGACGTGCTGCCTGGTCCGCCAACCGGTTCCAACATGGGCAGCCGCTGGTCCACGGCCGGCAATGGCGGAAACGGAGCGTGTGGTTCAGCCTGATACCAATACGCCACGGAATAAAAGTTATCCGAGCGATGATTCGCGTTGCCATGCTCGATGGTGGCTTTGAACGAAGTCTTGAAAACAATGGGCGAATCAAGATGGAAGCGGTACACACTTGTTCTGCCTCCTGCCCTGCTTTTTCCGACGATCGGCGCGCCGTACATCTGATAGGAGAAGGGATGGTCCTTGAATCCCCAGGCGCCGAGAAAATAATCTTCTGCGCCGGTGCCGGCGATGGAAGGCTTGGTTGCTCCGTCCACGAAAAACATATCGTCGCCCTCGCCCCACCAATCATCCTGGTTCTGCAGGATAGACATGGTTACGCCTGCATACTGGCCGGTACCCTTGGCGTCGAGCCATACGTAGTTATCCTGACCGGTAAGATTGGCCTTCTTGTTCACCAGGGGTTGGGCATTCGATGTCCACTTGTTTGTCCAACCACGGTTGGGCTGCGCCTGACGATACTGGGCATGGAAATACAAGGTACCGGGCGCCAGGGTCGTGGGTTCGCTTCGGTAATCGATGTTGTAATAGAGCGCCTTGATCAACAGCTTGCCTTCATTGGTGACGGTGATGCGTGCATGCCGTTCAAAGGGCATGGGGAAAAAGCAGTTCAAGTCTTTTACGCTTCCGACGGAAAGCAATTCAGATTGCCAGGGGTGGTAGTATCCGAGACCAAGGCCGAAGAAATCGCCAATCGGAGCCTCTACGCTTGGGGTTTCTTCACCGTCCCAGTAAATGCGCAGCACGATCCGCTTCAGATGGTAGGGTTCCGAGCTGGCAATGGTAAACCACAGATGGGAAATGAGACCGGGGCCGTCCGCATCAAACACGGTTAAGGTTTCCCCGGGGTTCACTTTGCGGCTGTCGGCGTTTGCCCCGGTGGGATCCGCGCTCGAGGACCGATGCATGGTGTAGGTCTGCTGGCTGGTAAGACTCGGTTCCCAGGCGGCGCTTTGACCCAGCGCCATTTGAGATAGGCTCGAGCCACTCAGAGCCAGCACTACGAGCAACATCCATCGGCAGACAGGGAACTTCCTCGGCATCGCTAAGATTATTGCACTGATCGCGCCCTACGACTTCCCCGGCCCAAGTTCCCTTCATTTCCAAGAAAGGACCGCTAAACCGCAGATCTCTCCACTTCGCTGCGCTTCGGTCGACATGACAAAGGGGAGTCTAGCGTTTCCAAAGAAGAGCGGTTGCTAAATGGGAGCCGCTCTTGGTCCCCGAGTGGCCATAGGGCGGGGTGCTATCGAGCAACCCCTCTTAAGCGAAGACGTTGCATCCCCCTTGTCGAAGCGCGGCGAAGTGGAGAGATCTGCGGTCTGGAGGTCCTTTCTTGGAAATGTGGCCGCGCGAGAATGCCAACGATGTCCTATGAAACGGAAACTACCGCTACACTGTCGGGGCCTAGCCTGATGTTGGCGCCGCTCAGGCTTATTGAACCATCAGAGGCCAGTAGAATTTGCCCGCTGCTGCCTAGTTCCACCTCGACCGGAGCTTGCCCCAGGTTGCAGGCGATGCGAAGACCGCCGCGTTCCAGTACCAGCCACTGTGCCTCTTCATCGAATCGCACCTGGACGTCATTGAGGTTTCCATCCGACAATTCGCTCCTGTCCCGCCGCAGCTTGATCAGATCCTTGTGCCACTGCAGCAGTGAGGCATGTGGCTCCCCTGCCAGCTCGGCCCAGTTCAACTTGGATCGAAGGAATGTCTGTTCGCCCTGAGGATCTGGAATCTGATCCGGAGTCCATCCAAACGCCTCAAACTCTCTCTTGCGTCCCTCAGAAATCATCCGGCCCAACTCGGGATCATCGTAGTTGGTGAAATACAGGAACGGCGCCGTCGCTCCAAATTCCTCTCCTTGAAAAAGCATGGGCACAAAGGGCGCAGTAAGCACGAGCGCCGCAGCGATCTTGGCGCGGCCCACCCCAGATTCATGGCTGATACGCTCCCCCTGGGCACGATTGCCGACCTGATCATGATTCTGCACAAACCCCACAAAGCGATGCCCTGACAAACCCACCACTTTGCGACCGTGGTTTCTTTGCCTGTATTCGGAATAAGTGCCGTCGTAAACAAAAACGCAACGCAGAGATTTCGCCAACTGGGAAAGCGTTCCGAAGTCCGCATAGTATCCAGCCCGCTCGCCTGAAATGACAGAGAACAAGGCGTGGTGAAAATCATCGCTCCATTGGGCGTCGAGACCATACCCGCCGGCCTCCTCTGCTTTGACGAGCCGGGGATCATTCAGATCACTTTCTGCAATCAGATGAAGGTGTCTTCCAACGGCTGCCTCCAATCTCTTTACCTCGCCCGTCAACTGCTCCAGAAAATGGATGGCGGAGCGATCCACGAAAGCGTGCACCGCGTCCAGGCGCAATGCATCCATGTGGTAGTCGCGCAACCACATCAATGCGTTGTCGATCAGGTAGCGGCGAACTTCCGCCGATCCTGCCTCTTCGAAATTGACGGCGTCGCCCCAGGGCGTGTGGTGGCTGGAGGTGAAATAGGGACCAAATTTGCTCAGATAATTGCCCACCGGGCCAAGGTGGTTGTACACAACGTCGAGCACCACCGCTAGCCCCCTGTCGTGGCACGCATTCATGAAATGCTTAACATCGTCGGGATCACCGTACCCGTTGAATGGCGCATAGAGATCGACACCGTCGTAGCCCCATCCACGCTTGCCGGGAAAATTGGCGATCGGCATCAACTCAACGTGGGTGACTCCGAGTTCTTTCAGATAATCCAGGCGAGCTTCCGCCGCCTTCAACGTTCCTTCGGGCGTAAACGTGCCCAGATGCAACTCATAGATGAGTGCACTCGAGAGAGGCGGCGCTTGCCATCCACTGTCGGTCCAGGGGAATGCGGCGTGATCTACGACCCGCGACTCACCATGCACACTGTAGGGCTGCCACTGGGTACGCGGATCAGGCAGCGCCGGCTCCAGACCGTCGATTACGAATCCATAGTCCGAACCGGGGCCTGCTTCTTCGACCGTCGTTGACCACCAGCCCCTTTCGCCTGGTTGCAGGGCAAATTTCTTGTTGCCAACTTTGACTTCCATGGTATGAGCGCGCGGAGCCCAGACCTCAAATTGGTGCATGCCATGCCTCCTGGATTTAAGAGAAAACAATCTTCCGGTTGGATGCGAATCGACTCGCCTACTTCGATACAGGTTTGGCTTCAGAATCGGCCAGACAAAAGGCGGCGTTCAGCAGCGATATGTGCGAAAGCGCCTGGGGAAAATTTCCCACCAGCCGTTTCGTATTGGTGTCGTACTCTTCTGCGAGCAAGCCCACGTCGTTGGCCAGCGAGACGACCCGATCGAATAGCTTTTTCGCATCGGCGTAACGCCCTTGCAGCTTGAGCGCACTCACCATCCAGAAACTACAGGCCAGGAAAACGCCTTCTCCTGGAGGTAAGCCATCCGAGACCTTCTCGGTGTTGTACCGCAGCACCAATCCACCGGACATCAGGTTTTGTTCGATTGCCTTCAGCGTGCCCTGAACCCGCGGGTCCTGTGGCGGAAGGAACCCCATCAGGGGCATAAGCAACAGTGACGCATCGAGATGTTCGGAACCATAGCTTTGCACAAAGCTGCCCAACTTCTCGTTCCAGGCTTTGCTACAGATTTCCTCGTGAATCCTGGTGCGGACTTTCTGCCATCTTTCGACCGGGGCGTCGGCATGCAGGAGTCCAGCCGCCTTGATGGCGCGGTCGAACGCGACCCAGGCCATCACTTTGGAATAAGTAAAATGCTGCCGCCCGCCGCGGGTTTCCCAAATGCCTTCATCAGGCTCCTGCCAGATTTTTTCCAGATGCTGCACCATGGCGCGGATCATGGCAAACGATGGCTCAGAATCTTTTCCCATACGGCTCAGCGCGTGATGGAAAGCAGCCAGCACTTCCCCATAAATATCCAGCTGCAGCTGTTCTGATGCTGCATTGCCGATGCGTACCGGTTTCGAATCTTCATAGCCACTGAGCCAGGACATTTCGCGTTCGGGCAGATAACGCTGACCGGCCAGGCCATACATAATCTGAACCTGATCCGGACTACCGGCAATGGCGCGTAATAACCAGCGCTGCCAGGCCTTTGCTTCCTGGTAGTAGCCGCTATCCATAAAAGCCAGCAGGGTGAAGGTCGCGTCGCGCAGCCAGCAATAGCGATAGTCCCAATTCCTTGGGCCGCCTATCTGTTCGGGCAGCGAGGTAGTCACCGCGGCTACGATCCCCCCTGTCGGCCGATAGGTGAGGGCCTTCAGGGTGATGAGAGAGCGTTCTACCACGTCCCGGTAGGGTCCCTGGTGAGCACACTCGACCGTCCATTTTTCCCAAAAACCTTGCGTTGCCTCGAGGGCCTTGTGTACATCGATCGGACGCGGCCCTTCAAGATGCGAAGGGCCATAGCTCATCACAAAGTCGACGGTTTGCCCTTCGCTCACGGTGAATTCGCTCACGGTCTTGAGGCCCTCACCGGTCAGCGGCGCCAAGGTTCGAAGCACCACCAGGTCGGGACCGGCAATGGCGTGGATGGCATGGTCGCGGCGTGTGACCCAGGGGACCGTGGCTCCGTAGTTAAAACGCAACGCCATTTCCATCCTCATGGGCGCGGTTCCGCGAATGCCCTTCACGATGCGTACGATGTCAGAGTTGTGGCCACGAACGGGCATGAAGTCGATCAGCGTCACGGCATAGTCTGAAGTCTCGAATGTAGTCTCCAGGATGAGCGTGTGATCGCGGTACTTGCGCGACGTCTTCTCTACCGTACCGGCGGGGGCCAGCAACCAGCGGCCGTTCTCTTCTGTTCCGAGAAGATTCGCGAAGCACGCGTCGGAGGAAAAGTCGGGCCAGCAGAGCCAGTCGATCGAACCATCCAGTCCAACCAGGGCGGCCGTCTCGCAGTCCCCGATCATGGCATAGCTTTCAATGGGGGGGTGTTTCTTCACTTTGGTGTCTGTCATTCTCGTACATGCAGGAGCCTAGCGATCATAGCCTCCTTCCTCTCCGCCTTTCACCTGCCCCGTATTCGAGCAGCGTAACCAATAAGCTCGCCACCGCAAACATTTTAAGCAAACGCTAGAGGGCAACTGACACCTTGGATGCTTCACGCTGAGGCAGAGGCGCTTGACGCCCGAGGTGCCTTTGCGTGCAATGAAAGGTGCGGACGCTCGATGGTACATTCATCTCTTGTAAGGAGAGCCCTTGTTATTTCCGAAAACATGCACGACCTTGCTGCTCTGCGCTCTGGCGGCTCTACCCCTCTCTTCTGCAACCACCGCGACCGCAGCTGGCACTTCCGTAAGCATATTGAAGGCGGCAGACGTGGCAAACCTGGTGCCGGCAACGGTGTTTTTCCGCGGCCAGGTAGCCAGTGTTCAGGCTCGCAATGCCGGGGGTTTGAAGCTGCCGGACGGCATGTTGGTGCTCTGTGCTCTGGTCGATACTTCAGGCTACTCGACCGCGGTGCAACAGAAATATCAGGCGTATTTCATTAGCGAGGTGACACTCGATATCAACGGCCAAGTGCTCAAGCCGGGAGCTTACGGGGTCGGTTTTATCGAGGGAAGTAAATTTCTGGTCATGGATCTTGGCGCCCACGACCTGTTCATGACAGATGGCAAACGCGATGCAGAATTGAAACGGCCGATGCCGCTGCAAGTGCTCGCCGATACTGCGCCCAACAGCTATCGGCTTTACATCAACCGCAATTACGTTGTCGTTTCTCCCACCGGGAAGTGAACCTGCACGAAAGGTGTAGACAGAAGACCGATAATTCTGTCCGTTTGCGTGGATAATTTCATGAACGGAAAGAGGTTTGCATGGTCTCCCCCGCACCAGTCAATCCGCCCGGTCAGATTGCGGATGTTGCCCCCAAAACGCAGCCAAGATCCCCGGACGGGGATAGCGCTACCCGCCGATTCCTCGATACCTTTGGTTTTCACCTATTGATTGTGCTCCTGGGGATCGTGCTGGCGTTCATGTAGGCAGTACCTCCAGCATCGTCGCGACCGCCGACCGCAACCCGCCCGGGTTGCACAGGTCGACTTGGTAGGCCGGTAATCCGAGTGGTTGATTCGCTCCCGTCGAAATCGTCAATATCCTGGGATGGCAAACCAGGTCCCGCGCCTGGGCTATTAATTTGCGTGCCTGCGGTTCCCGCACCGTTTGGCTGAGTATGAGCAGGTCGTAGTTCCGTGCCCGCATTGCTTCTGCGGCCTCTCGTGAACTCACAGCCGTGATTTGCCAGTCGCGGAGTAGCTCAGCGCGCGTGCGCAGCAGAACCGGGTCATCTCCTACAAGGAGTATGCATGCCTTCACGTTCGACCCCCTCAACGTTCTCTTAGGGCCCAAACACACGAAGAATACGAACGTTGACGTTGCCGACCCTACGGGAGTTGGCATGCAATGCGCGACTTTTTGCGCCAATTTTCCTTTTGCCGAAGACGGCCTCTTTTTCACCATGAATCTAACCAGATCGTCTAAACTCGTTACACTTTATGCGCTGGACTCCAGGCGGTCTTAGCAGCGACGTTGAGGACAGGCGAGGCGACTCGGGCGGCGGTGGCTTCGGCGGCGGCGGCCTGGGAATCGTGGGCTTCCTCATCCTGTTGGTGATCAGCCTGGTTACCGGCCGAAACTACATCGGCGCCTACTTCTCCAGCGGCGGTGCTGCCCACACGCAACAGAGCGCGCCGCGGCCGGCCTCCCCGCAGGAAGACCGTTCTGCCCAACTCGCCTCCTTTGTGCTGGGCGATGTACAGGACACCTGGACGCAGATTCTGGCTCGGGATAACATCCGTTACCCGCGAGCCCACCTGGTGCTCTTCCGCGATTACACGCGATCGGGGTGCGGCACGGCGCAATCCGCGACCGGGCCGTTCTACTGCCCGGCGGACCAAAAGGTATATCTCGATCTTGGATTCTGGGATGAACTGAAGCGCTTCGGCGCGTCAGGCGACTTTGCCCAGGCCTATGTGATCGCGCACGAGATTGGGCATCATGTGCAAAATGTGATCGGGATCGAGCGCAAAGTGCGTGCCATGCAGGCGCAGAATCCTCAGGCGGGCAACCAACTTTCGGTAGCCATGGAGCTGCAGGCGGACTGCTTCGCCGGCGTCTGGGCTCATTCGTCGACAGATCGGCAGATCACCGACCAGGCGGACATCAAGACTGGCTTGCAGGCCGCAGCCGCGGTAGGAGATGACCGGCTGCAGAGAATGGGCCGGGGATACGTGACCCCGGACACCTTTACTCACGGCTCGTCGGAACAGCGTATGTCATGGTTCAACCGCGGATATACCACCGGCAAGGTGGGTGCGTGCAATACCTTCGCTGGTAGCGGACAGTAGTTGACCTGACCCTCGCGCTGGGCTTCTTCCACAAACCGGTGAAAGAAGTGACAACATCGTGACAAGTTCGTGACAACTCTTCCCAGACAAAAACCTAGCCTTCTCCCGGCCATCAAAACCACCATTCGGAGGGTGTGAGCATAGCCGAGGAGGACCAACATGGAACTAAACTGCCGGCTCCGCTTTCGAGTCTTTGTGCTCGGCCCCGCGCTCTTGTTCACGGCCGTTGCGAATTCCACTGCCCGTGCCGATGATGGATCTTTCATCGGGCCCCTTGACACGGTGAGCACCATCAGCACTACCGTTCCGGGAAATGGTGACGTCAATCCGTACGGGGTCGCTCGCGTACCCCGCACCAAAGGAGACCTGGTCGAAGGTCGCTTCCTCATCAGCAACTTCAACAACGGCGCCAACCAGCAGGGGACGGGCACTACGATCGTGCAGATCGCACCCAACGGAAAGTTCAGCCTGTTTGCCCAGATCGACGCTGCTAAGGTGTCTTGCCCTGGAGGAATCGGGCTGACGACGGCCCTGGTGGCGCTGCGCAGTGGTCTGGTTATTGTTGGAAGCTTGCCCACCACAGATGGCACATCGGCGACCGCGAAGGCCGGCTGCCTGATCGTGCTGGACAGTTGGGGCCACGTCATCAAGACATTTTCTGGCGGTCACATTAATGGACCCTGGGACATGACTGCCGTGGACGGCGGCGCGCTCGCCGCGCTGTTCGTGACCAATGTGCTCGATGGCACCGTGGCAGCAAACGGTAATGTCGTGTATCGGGGAACGGTTTTGCGTTTGCTGTTGGCCATTTCCGAAGACGGATCGCCGCAATTGATCGACAGCACGGTGATAGCCGCCGGCTTCCCGCAGCGCACAGATCCCAACGCATTGGTCATCGGAGCCACCGGGGTCGCGTTTGATGATAAGTCAGGAATTCTCTACGTGGCTGACAGCCTGAAGAACCGGATCGCAGCCATCCCCGGAGCACTCTTCCGCGGGAGTTCCGCCGGGACTGGCGTTACTGTTTCCGCGGGAGGAGCGCTCAATGATCCGCTTGGCCTTGCACTTACACGGGATCAACACATCCTCGCGGCCAACGGGAACGATGGGAACATCGTCGAAATCACCCCGAGCGGAAAACAAGTTGCAGAGAAACTGGTCGATAATACCGGCGGGCCACCCCCGGGAGCGGGAGCGCTCTTTGGCTTGATTGCTGACCATGAAGGTGTTTATTTCGTGGATGACGCCTCGAACACGTTCAACCTGCTTCACTAATTGCTGTGCTTCTACGGAATGTTGCGCTGCGCGGTATTCCACATCTCGGGGGGAGATGTGGATACCCCGCAGATGCTCCGACTCCGGCGCTTCTATGAATCGACGGCCACTGAACCGGCTTTCAGAGGTTCAAAGAGACATTTCTCTTCTCCATACGCACGGAAGAGATTTGCGATGAACAGCAGGCGCTGCTGGAGATTTGCCCAGTCCTTGACATGCGAACCGCCTTTGCTACCGGGTGCGGGGTCGAAGCTTGCGAGCAGACGCATCAGATCCGGAGAGCTTAAATTCTGTAAAGCCTTCGGGAACGGCCGCGCCAGATCGCGGCCCAATCGGACCATCGTGTCCGGCGGTAGCCAGATGGACATGAGTAGCTCGGTTATGAGTGTTCGCACCTGATGCTGAACATCCTGTGCCAAAACCAGTGCGATTTTTCCCAGTGGCGACTCGTGGCGCTGAAATGCCTTTTCCAAAGTTTGGGCAATTTTCCCCTCGCGGCCCGTAAGTGTGTTCAATAACAGATCGGTCAGGTCGCCGGGTTCCAGCAATGCTCCATCGAGGGCTGCCCTGATGTCTGGCTGAAGGCGGGTCTGCTCATGAAACCCGATCTGCAGGTTTGCCAGGAACATGAACTCTGCTTTCTCTTTCGGGTCTACGGACAGGGCGGCAGCGCGGTAGTTATTGAATGCCTGCATCAGGACGTCC
>CAZSUK010000285.1:0-7827 GCA_964609355.1 uncultured Acidobacteriaceae bacterium
TACAACTCCACATCATCCCCTACCGCGCTTGCGGGAAACAAGCCGTACACGCCTCGCGCCGTAATCAGTTTCTTCTCGATGATCCGATCAAGCAGCGCATTCCCTTCTGCAAAAATCTGGCGGGCCTGCGCACCCTGCTCCGGGTGATCGAGAATACGCGGGTAAATGCCTTTCAATCCCCAGGTGTGGAAGAACGGCGACCAGTCAATGAAGTCACGCAGGGTGGCGAGCGGGAAGTCCTCTAGCACGCGCACGCCCGTGAACGCGGGTTGGGGCAGATCCTCGGCACGCCACTCGATAGGAGTGCGCCGTTTGCGCGCGGTCTCAAGCGATACCACTTTCTGCTTTGGCGAGGCGTGAGCTTTGCGCAGCGCCTCATAGTCGGAACGATGCTGGATCACGAAAGCCGGCTTGCCGTCGTCACTGAGCAGACTTGTGGTGACCGGCACCGCCCGGCTGGCGTCAAGCACGTGCACCACCGGCTCGCTGTAATGCGGTGCAATTTTGACCGCTGTGTGCGCACGGCTGGTGGTGGCCCCGCCGATCAGCAGCGGTAACTTGAAACCCTGACGCTCCATCTCCCTGGCCACATGCACCATCTCGTCCAAAGAAGGAGTGATGAGTCCGCTCAACCCGATCAGGTCGGCCTTTTCCGCCTTCGCGCGCTCAAGAATCTTTTCGCTCGAGACCATGACCCCCAGGTCAATAACCTCGTAGTTGTTGCAGGCAAGCACCACACCGACTATGTTCTTGCCAATGTCGTGAACGTCGCCCTTGACCGTTGCCAGAATAATCTTGCCCTGCGCCTTGACGGTCTGGCCGGCCGCCGCCATCGACACCTTCTCCGCCTCCATAAAAGGGGTCAGGTGAGCCACAGCCTTCTTCATCACCCGGGCAGACTTGACCACCTGGGGCAGGAACATCTTTCCGGCTCCAAACAGATCACCCACCACGCTCATGCCCGCCATCAGCGGGCCTTCAATCACCAGCAGAGGCCGGCCCAGCTTCACCCGGGCTTCTTCTGCGTCAATCTCAATATAGGTGTCAATCCCCTTTACCAGCGCGTGCGAGAGACGCTCCTCGACGGTGCCGTTGCGCCACTCCTCAGCCTTTTTCTCGCTCACCGCGACGCCGGCGCCCTTCAGTTTCTCGCCGTACTCCACCAGCCGCTCGGTAGCATCCGGACGGCGATTGAGCAGCACGTCTTCGACCAGTTCCTTCAGCTCAGGCTCAATCTCCTCATACACCTCGAGCATGCCGGCATTCACGATGCCCATGTCCATGCCCGATTCGATGGCGTGGTACAAAAACGCCGAGTGCATGGCCTCGCGCACTTTATTGTTTCCGCGAAAGCTGAACGAGATGTTGGAAACGCCGCCGCTCACCTTCGCATGCGGCAGGTTCGCCTTGATCCAGCGAGTCGCGTTAATGAAATCGACCGCGTAGTTGTTGTGCTCCTCCATCCCGGTGGCCACGGTGAGGATGTTGGGATCAAAGATGATGTCTTCGGCCGGAAAACCAACCTCGTCGACCAGGATCCGATAGGCCCGCTCGCAAATGCGGATTTTGTCTTCGTACGTTGCTGCCTGGCCTCTTTCGTCGAAGGCCATCACCACCGTGGCCGCGCCGTACTTCAACACCGTCGATGCATTCTGGCGAAACTTCTCTTCGCCTTCCTTCAGCGAGATGGAATTCACAATTCCCTTGCCCTGAAGACACTTGAGCCCGGCCTCGATGACCTCCCATTTTGAGGAGTCCACCATGAAAGGCAGCTTGGCAACCTCAGGCTCGCTGGCCAGCAATTGCAGGTAGCGCGTCATCGCCGCGACGCCGTCGATCATGCCCTCATCCATGCAGATGTCGAGAATGTTGGCCCCATTCTCTACTTGTTGCCGGGCAATGCTGACCGCTTCTTCGTATTTGCCTTCCTTCACCAGCTTGGCGAACCGGGGCGAACCGGCAACATTGGTCCGCTCACCGATCATGATGTAGACGCCTGGCTGCTGGGTGAAGGGCTGAGAACCTGACAGACGAAGCGGCTTGGCCTCTACTGCTTCCGCCACACTCAAGATCGACTCCCGTTCCACTTTCGACCGGGCTGGCCCTGGAGGGCTTTCGCGATGGCCGCAATATGCTCGGGCGTGTTGCCGCAGCAGCCACCGGCAATATTGATCATCCCTCCCTTGGCGAAATCGCCCAGGTAACGGGCCATATCCTGCGGACCCAGATCAAACCCGGTTTCAGACAGCGGGTTCGGCAAGCCGGCATTGGGGTAGCACGAGATGGCGACGTCCGCCTTTTCCGAGAGCTCTTCCAGGAACGGGTACATCAGATCGGGACCGAGCGAGCAGTTGAGCCCCACCGACAACGGCTTTACATGTTTCACAGCGTTCCAGAACGCTTCTGTGGTCTGCGCAGAGATCAGCGTCTCACCGCCGCGGCCCACGGCTGCGGAAATCATCACCGGCAGTGGGTGACCATCCTCATCGAATACCTCGCGGATGGCGACCAGCGCCGCCTTGGCATTGAGCGAATCAAAAATTGTTTCCACCAGAAGCAGATCGACACCGCCCGCGACCAAGGCACGTGCCTGGTGTTTATAGGCTGCTTTTACCTGATCGAACGTGACTACGCGAAAGCCTGCGTCATCTGCATCCGGCGAGTTGGAGAGAGACACGGTCAACGGCCCGATCGCGCCTGCCACAAACCGTTGCCCCGAGGTTTCGTTTGCCACCCGATCAGCCCATGTACGGCACTGTTGGGCTGACTTCTCATTGATCTCCCAGGCCAGGTTATTGAGGAACGGATCGTCGATGACTTTCTGGTAAAACTCTGGATCCTTGCGGCCGCCGTGCTCCCGCGGATCGTCCACGAAGAACTCGCTCTGGGTGATGCTGGTCGCGCCGAACGTGTTGGTCTCGATGATGTCCGCCCCGGCCTCCAAAAACCGGCGATGGATGTCACAGATCATGTCCGGCTGGGTCAGCGAAAACAGGTCCCCGTTGTTGAGCAGGTCCTTGGTCGAGTCTTTGAAGCGTTCCCCGCGGATGTCCGCTTCCTTCATGCCGTAGGTGCGGATCGTCGTGCCCATCGCTCCATCGATGATGGCGATTCGACGTTCGAGGATCTTGAGCAGCGGATGCTGGGCGGTCGTCTTTTCTTCCTGAAGGGTCTTTAGCATGGCTGTGTACACAGTGGCGAGGAGCCAGATTCAGCCCTGGGTCGCCTCTTTTATTATAGCGAGGCAGGCAAAAGCGCCCCGTTTAGTTGATCCGGGTTCGCCTGGGACTCCGGCAAACGTGCATAAAGTAGTGCGCTTTAAGCGCCTTAAGGGGGTATAAAGCGGAGCAGAGGCCCAGCAAAGCCCGCGGGCCCCTTCACTACGCATCTCTTAGTAGTCATCGGGGGCTGGCCGTGACTGCTACGTCAGTTTTTGGCTAGTTCCTTTTCCAGTGCCCTCACCAGCGCCGGATCGTCGGGCGTGGTGTTGGGGGCAAATCGTGCGGTCACTTTCCCCGTGCGATCGACGATGAACTTCTCGAAGTTCCAAAGAATCTCCGGCTCCGCATTCGGCTCGATCCCGTGGCCTTTTAACCTCTCGCTAAACGGCTGCTCGGATGTGCTGATCGCCTTCGGCTGGGCTGAGATCAGCTCCTTGTAGAGCGGATGCTTGCCTTCCCCAACCACGGTGATTTTTTCAAAGAGAGGGAAATCGACCCCGAAGGTGCCGGTACAAAAACTCTCGATTTCGGCGTTACTACCGGGCTCCTGCTCTCTGAAATCGTTGGCAGGAAAACCAGCGACCACCAGGCCGCGATCGCGATAATCGCGATAGAGCTTTTCCAGAGACTCGTACTGCTTGGTGAGTCCACATTTAGATGCAACATTGACGACGAGGAGAACCTTACCGCGGTACTCGCCAAGCTTGGTGTCTTCGCCAGTGATGCGGCGTACGGGAATGTCATGGATCGAAGTGCTCATGGCACTCATTGTAGTGGCAGCCGGTAGAATTCATCGACTAGAATTCCGCAGTCCTTCCATTGAGGTCTGTCTTGGCTGGTAACAAGTTACTTTGTGCACTTTGCCTCCTCTCGGCGCTCCCGTTGGGCATGTTACCGGTACGGCCGTTGACGGCGCAGACGCCGATCGCCAATCTCAAAGCCCATTTCGAAAATCCGCCAGATGATACCAGGCCCATGATGCGGTGGTGGTGGTTCGGCGCGGCCGTTGAGAAGTCTGAGATTCTCCGCGAGCTTCAGCAAATGAAAGCAGACGGCATCGGGGGCGCGGAGCTCGCCTTCGTTTATCCCCAGGTTGTCGACGATCCTGCCAAGGGCCTGGTCAATGAGCCGTTCGTGAGGTCGGCGATGCTGGAGAACGTAGCCTACGCCACTCAAGAAGCCCGCATACTTGGTCTCCGCCTGGACGTTACGTTAGGCAGCGGCTGGCCCTACGGAGGCCCAGCGACGACCCTGGCGGAAGCAGCCGGGCGTCTGCGCGTTCTGGAGCTTCCAGTCGCGTCGGGAACAACCATCCTGCCGCCGTTCCAATTGGAGGATGGAGAAACGTTACTTTCCATCTCGCTGGTAAGTGGAGATCCAAAAAACTGGCAGGCGGCCTCCGCCATGCAACTAAAGCCGGAACAAGAAAAGAATCTTCCTCCGGCTACGGCCGCGCGCACGGCGCTCGTCTTCATCGCCGGCCATACCGGCCAGCAGGTAAAGCGAGCAGCCGTGGGCGCCGAAGGCTGGGTCCTCGATCCTTTCAGCCACCAGGCCGTGGCCACCCATCTGCAAGCGGTTGGTGAGCCGCTGCTAAAGGCGTTCGGTGCAACGCCGCCGTATGCGGTGTTCTCGGATTCGCTGGAGGCCTATGGAGCGGATTGGACACCGGACCTGCCCGCAGAGTTCAGCAAGCGCCGCGGTTACGATTTATTGCCCCACCTGCCGGAACTGGTTGCCGGCGGTACCCCTGACGCGGAATCCGTCCGCCACGACTGGGGGAAAACACTCACCGAACTGGTCGACGAGAATTACCTGACACAAATCAATACCTGGGCAATTGCTCATCGCACTCAATTCCGCTCCCAAACCTACGGCGAGCCGGCAGTGAGTCTGTTCAGCCAGCGGTTGGTGGCGCTACCGGAGGGCGAGGGTCCGCAATGGCGGGCATTTTCCACTTTGCGCTGGGCCACATCGGCAAACCACCTCCTGGGCAACAAGGTGACATCTGCCGAGACATTCACCTGGCTTCATTCGCCGGCCTTTCGCGCAACACCGCTGGACATGAAGGCAGAGGTGGATCTTCATTTCCTGATCGGCGTCAACCAGGTCATCGGTCACGGCTGGCCCTATTCGCCTCCGCAGGTGGGTGAGCCCGGCTGGTCCCTCTATGCGGCAGCAGTCTTCAACGACCACAATCCATGGCATCCCGTAATGCCCGAGGTCGCACGCTACATCCAGCGCACCAGTTTCCTTCTACGCCAGGGTGAACCCGCCAACCAGGTGGCCCTGCTCTTGCCGACCGATGATGCGTGGGCCGCCTTTTCGCCCGGTAAGGTGAGCGTCACCCAGGAAATGGAGCGCTTGATTTCTCCTGCGCTCATGTCGGCCATCCTCTCCGCAGGCTACAACATCGACTACATCGACGCTGACGCCATTAATAAACTGGGAATCCATTACCCGGTGCTGGTGATTCCGCCCACCACTCGGATCCCCGCTGAAACATTGGCTAACATTCAACATTACCTGGCAGGCGGAGGGAAGGTGATCTGTGTTGGCGGCACGCCCCCCATTGAGGGCGGTGCACAACACGTAGCCGACGAATCGTCTCTTGGAGAGGCCCTGCACAAGACCGCACATCCCGACTTTCAGTTGGACAGCAACACCGATGAAATTGGATTTATTCGCCGCAAGCTTCCGGGTGCAGACATTTATTTCGTAGCCAATACGTCGAATCATCCAGTCGCAGCGCAGGCCGCCTTCGCGACCACTCACAAATTCGGCCAGCGCTGGGACGCTGAAACAGGAGCCGTCATTCCTCTTTCCGACCCGGCCGCCATACCTCTCGGCCTGGCTGCGTACGAATCAGCTATCTTTGTCTTCAGTGACACACCTTCGCGCGGCCCCGTTCCGGCAGCCGCAGAGCTTCAGTTCGCCGATCTCAGCACGGATTGGAAAGTTACCTTCACCTCGACCGGGAAGACCATCTCGGAACCTTTTCTGGCCGATTGGACCAATGACCCTGCCACCAGGTTCTACTCCGGCGAGGCAGTCTACGAGCGCAATCTCACCCTTGATAAATTGCCAGCAGGCGAGATTTTTCTTGAAGTCGAAGGCGGCAGTCCGGTGGCTCAGCCAACCGTTCAGACCGGTCCCGGGATGAGAGCCTGGTACGATGCTCCGCTGCGGGACACCGCAATTGTAACTATCAATGGCCGTCGCGTGGGATCGCTCTGGCATCCGCCTTACAGGCTGCCCGTTGCAGGCTTTCTGAAACCGGGAAAAAATCAGATTGTGATCAAGGTCTACAACACCGCCATCAATGCGTGGGCAGCTTTACCGCCGCATGATTACCAGTCTCTGATCGAAAAATATGGCGACCGCTTTCAAATGCAGGATCTCGACCAGGTCAAACCTGCGGCTTCGGGGTTGCTGGGGACGATCCGCCTGATCACTCGATGAGGATCCGTCTCCGCGGCACGACTAAGGTCGTGCCCTGAAAAAAGTTCAGATCGCATGCAGACTCTGAAAGCCTTTTTGTTTCGAAGATTACGTACACCAGGGCTAAAGCCCTAGGTTTACGCACCGGAACGTTCTCGCGGGTGTGAAGGACCCGCTCCCCCGGACTAACAGTCCGGGGCTACACCTAGCCGCTCCCCCGCAAAGTAGAGAGACTGCCGAAAAAGTCACCGTTGCGAGTAGGCCTCAGGGGCTAAACAGGATGCGGAAAAATTCGGGACTGGGCAGGACACGCAGGGGCTAAAGCCCGCCATATTTTCGATATCGTTTACGGCCGGACTAAAGTCGGGCCCTGATACAAAGCGAGCAGCTCAGTGAAGGGACTTCTGTTTCAACCGTTGCCGGCTATGGCTGAACGTTGGTTACACCTTCCTCACCCGGCTTTGGGAAATGCTTTTCATACCAGGCAAGTGAACGATCCGTCGAATCGATCTGGTGCTTCACTTCGGAGAGGCCGTGCCCTTCACGTGGATAGCGCAGGAAAACCGTCTCCACGCCCACGTCTTTGAGGGCGATGAATAGTTGCTCGGCTTCGGCAATGGGAACATCGTTGTCGTTCTCCCCATGAATGATGAGGGTCGGCGTATGCGCGCCGGCGATGTGTTTCAATGCGGAACGTTCCCATGCCAGATCCATGAGGTTTCCCTGGTGCAGGAATTGGCCAAACTCCATCTCCTCGTATTGGTTGTAGTAGGTCATGTAGTTGTAACTGACTAGGTTCGCAATTCCGGCGGTCGGAATCGCCGCCTTGAACTCGTTGGTTTGAGTGATAAGCCAATCGGTGAGCTGGCCACCGTAGCTCACTCCCTCGATCCCCAGACGCTCTCGATCGATCCACAAGTAGCGCCGCACCGCCGCGCTGACTCCGTAGAGAATGTCCTGTCCTTCGTTACCGTCTTGGTCGCCGAACACAGCATCGGAAAACTTCTGGCCGTAACTCGTCGAACCACGATAGTTCACATTGAGCACGGCGTAACCGTGCGCAGCGTAGATCTGGTTCTTGAAGTTGAAGCCCGGACCATTTGCTCCGTGCGGTCCTCCATGAATCACCACGATAAGCGGATGCTTGGACGTAGCGGTCATGCCG
>CAZSUK010000286.1:0-4344 GCA_964609355.1 uncultured Acidobacteriaceae bacterium
GCTTGTGCTGGTGGCGCTAGTCGCGTGTTCGATCCCCGCTCGGCGAGCGATGTGCATCGACCCCATGGTCGCGCTCCGCGACGAGTGATTCATACTGCCAAGCATTGAAATTGAGGGGTTATTCGAGTATCAGCAAGGGACTTCCAGACCCATTGATCGGAGATGGTCGCGATAATAGAGATCCAAAGCTTCGCGTGTTTGACGGAGTGTCGGCGTCGCGGTCCGTTCCACGGGATCTTCGAAGAGCGGTGCGAATGCGTGCACCGCACGAGCCGCAAGCGGATACCATCGATTGATCCACCCCTGAATCGTTTCCTGATTGCGAATATTATCTTCGATTGCCATTCGAACGAAGGACTCGCTCCATTGCCGATGCCACTGACAATCCTCATTTAGCGAATAGAATATCTGCCCAAGCAGGTAGTCATCCTGACCAAGAGCCAGCTCGCTCAAATAGTTCATGAATAGCTCGTCGACCAGAGGCTTGAGCACCACGTTGAGTCCGACAAAGGATTCTGCCCAGTCATATGCAATAAGCAATTTCTCAACCGCCTCACGCAGCGGTTGCCACATCGAGTCAGTCTGCCAGAGAGTTCTGCTGTCGGCACCAAAACCAGGGTAGATTTGCTGAAGTTGCCGGATGCGGTAAGCAATTCGCTGAATGCGGCGCATCTCGTCGGCGGATTGAAGCGCCGCTACGATCGTGATGCGCCCGCCGGGAGCCATTTGACCGATGTACGATGCGATCATTTGAAAACCATGAGCCGGGTAGCGAAATGGAGCAACCACTCTTGTAAGGATGTGCAGCCAAGCAGGGCGGAGGCGAGCATCATACCCAGTCAGCTCGATTTCATCCAGGATCCCGTCGACGAAGATCTCTTTGTCTCGCTGCACTCCCGTGTACTTGGTGTATGTTGTTTCTCTTGGGTCGCGAAACTTCTCCCAAGAGCTACACACCAGCGGCGACTCTTCCTGATATCGGCGATACCAGTCCTTTAACGGAACATCGACCTCGAATCGCTTTCCTGTGAAGCCTTCGCCGGTGTAGCAGAGAAGTTTTGAGGTAACGATCTCGTATTCAGTAGGCATTCGCCTTTGTGACAAAAGATGCCAGTAGGTCTTCTGTTGAGGCATAGACTCTCCCCGGAAACAGCATGCGCTGGTTCAATTGGAACGGCGAGTCCGCGCAAATCGCCATGCAGCATCGTCCTGGTTTAGCTGAAGCGAGCCTTTGAAGGCCGCCATCACGATTTCCAACTCGCCCGGGAAACGAAACGGGCGCCCCAAGTGCTTTTCGATTGCGGACCGGGTCACGACGCAACATTGGGGAACGAGCACGCGCACATAAGCGCCCCGGTCGACGACCAAAACGTCCTGGTTCAGATCTTTGATCGCCGCGACTATGGCGTTGGCCACACTTACCGACTGGAGCACGGGACCGACTCGGTCGTAGACTCCATCTACTCCTTCGGTCATTCTCCGTTTCCTCCTTCCACGGCGGCGTTTAAAGTCGCACCGGCATCGATGTCAACGAAGATGTATTGTCCATCAATCCTGGCCGGAAACGCCCTTAAACAAGTATTCTGAGGGTTTACGCCTTTGCCAGTGCAAACGTCGAATTCCCAATGGTGCCTCGCACAACGGATAATCCTGCCCGTTAACGTGCCCTCGCTGAGTCGACTTTTCTGATGAGGACAAGTATCAGCGTACGCGTAGATCTGATCATCCAGGTTGACCAGCAGAATACGCTCCCCATTCATTTCCAGACCTCTCATTTCACCACTCCAGAGGTCTTCTACTTCGACAATTTTTTGATAACTCATCGTTGCCACCCTGAAATTACGTCAAACCGATCAAATGCCTCAAAGGCCGCCTGGGCGATCGTAAGCGCCGGATCCATTGCTTTGCCGTTGTAAAACAGGCGATCGTGGTCTCTGCGTGCGACCCGAAGGTGGGCTGCATCCTGAAGTTTTCGTGCCAGTGTTTGGACTGTCTCCTCTTCGTCAGCCAGTATCAGAAGCCCGACTGTATCACCTTCGAGGAAGCCGTAGAGAGGAATGGGCATAAGCACCTTGAGGAGCTAAGTGGCAGAGGTTTTTCGGGCTGCCAGCCACTCGTAGCTGCCGTGATAAACGTCTTTACCCCAGGTTTCAGGAGTGAGTCTGAAATACTCTGTCAACAAATCAGGGAGCTCAGCCGGGGCTTCTCCTGAGAGGACGCGCTTGACCACATCCTTGTGGTTGGCATATCTTTCTGGCTCTTCAAGGAAAATCCACTGACACGGCTGGGAGCAGAAGATGTACTTGCGTCCCTGGTGGGCAACAACTCTCGCAGTGTTCTTACGCGGTGTACCAGCACTTAACGGCAACTGACACAAATCGCAAAAAGCCGGCATGGCAGTCCCGTGCACGGCCAATTCGTTTTCGGGCCCGGGGCCTACGGTTCTCCAACGTTCGCTTACTTGCTCCCAAACGGCATCCATTTCGTCCCAATGCTTAGGATATTTCTGGCGTAGCCACTTCCTCTCTGGCGGGCCCGGTATCACGAAATTGAACCATAGAGTTGCGCGATAACTATAGGCACTCGCATAAATCATGTGGTGGTAGATGTCGAGTTCATCCATCAAAATTTCCCAATACCAAGGCTTTTGTAGTCCGAACTCGTCCAACGTGCGCAGAAATTGGTCGATGATCCACTCCTCCATAAACTCCTTGAAGGAGTAAGGGCGTTGATCCAGGGCGGTCAGATAATCAGTGGAGAGCCCGGTTAAAATCGAGAACAGGCGCCAGTTCCGCCAGAACCACTTGTCAACCAGATATTGTGCGTACCTGGGATCGTGTTTCATGACGGTGGCGAGAACGGGGTGCCCAATCTGTGCATGCCGGGCCTCGTCCGTTTGAATGCTGGTAACCATCCTCTCGAACATGTGGTCGCTGGATTCGCGAGCAAGGGATGCCAGTCCGACAAACTGCAAGTTCGTGAAACCAGTTTCGAAGACGAAATTAGTCGCGATGTGGAACTCAATGGCATTTTGCCCCACCGTCAACTCATCAAAGAAGTGACGCGCCGCAACGGCGAACCAATTGTTGGTGTGATAGAACTTGTGAGCCCAGTCGAACTGGGAATCGAACTTTACTAACTCATGAAAGAGCAGCAGCGGGATCTGAGTGTGGCGATATTCATCAAGCGCTCCAAAGGTTGCCATGGTTCGCCACGCACTGTCGCGGCCAAACCTCGCGCCCCGAAGATTGCCGATGACCCCGGTGAACTCCCCGAGCGGTAGTGCGGCTGCGTGTACCTTTAGACCGTTCAACCAGGGCGCAGCTAGTTTCTGAACATTCTCTATGCGGCCGACGGCGTCGCGCACAGCTTTGACGGCCATATCCTTTTCGTATTGGTTGTCTACGTATTCGCGGTAGGACGTTTTAAAAGACTCTTCCCAGTCTTTCCATTCGGAATGAGGCAGCCAAGGATGACCACTGATCACCTGTGGGAAGACTTCGTCTTCTCGCACGTAGGAGTAGTCCCAATCCAGCTTCCGGGCGAGAGGTAGCCATTCCTCCCTGCTAAGCATAAGTGCTCCCACATTGCGACAAGGTCGGGCCTAGGGGACGGCGTATACAGTGGATTGCAGTGGCGAATTGAAAACAGACCACCGTTGCGGTAGCATACGCTCGTCGCTGCAATCGCGTCAACGCAGTGGCTCACGTGCTTGAATGACGTTCGTTTCCTCAACTCCTTCGGAGCCGCGATCACTTAGGAAGGAGACCTATGAGACTCGCGCGATCCGGAGTTCATGAGACTTCTGCCCAGTCTGACGACCTGGTCGAGCCACAGACAGCATTCACTCAGGGTCCGGGTAGTGCGGAGATAACAGAGCTGCACTTCGCGACAGTGATGGAAGCGATGCCGGGATTCCTCTGGAGCGCTCTACCAGATGGCAGCGTAGAGTTCTGCAACCAGCGATGGCTTGACTATATGGGGCTGGCTTTAGATCAGGTCCGAGGCGGAGGCTTGATCGAAGCCATACATTCCGAAGACAAAGCCGATTTTCACGAGAAATGGCGGTTGGCCCTGATGCAAGGGATCTCCCTTGAAACGGAGCTGCGCATGCGTCGACACGACGGATGCTATCGCTGGTTTGTGATTCGAGCTGAGCCTCGGCGCGACGCCGGCGGCCAAATTACCCGCTGGTACGGTATCAACACGGAGATAGAAGAGCTAAAGCGAGCACAAGAGGAACTGCAGAAGCAGACTTTTCGGTTCAGCGACTTCTTTGGACAAGCTCCGCAAGCGGCTGCGGTGCTAAGCACGGACGGCCGCGTGGCTAGCGTCAACACCGAA
>CAZSUK010000287.1:0-6055 GCA_964609355.1 uncultured Acidobacteriaceae bacterium
CCGTCGGCCACACCCCCGTGGTCAGGATCAACAAGCTCGGGCCACCGGGGGTCAACCTGTTTGTCAAAATCGAGGCCTTTAACCCCATGGGTTCAGTCAAGGACCGTCTCGCGCTGGGGGTGATCGAAGATGCGGAAAAAAGGGGGACGCTGAAACCAGGGCAGACTGTTATCGAAGCTACCAGCGGGAATACCGGGATCGGCTTGGCGATGGTTTGCGCCCAAAAAGGCTATCCACTGGTGGTCACCATGGCGGAAACCTTTAGCGTGGAGCGGCGCAAACTGATGCGCTTTTTGGGGGCTAAGGTAGTGCTGACTCCGGCGGCAGGACGAGGCTTCGGCATGGTGGCAAAGGCCATCGAGTTGGCTGAAGCACACGGCTGGTTCCTAACCCGGCAGTTTGAAAATGAAGCCAATGCCGAGATGCACTCGCGCACGACGGCGCGGGAGGTTATTGACGATTTTCAAGGGGAACGGCTGGATTATTGGGTGACCGGGTTTGGCACCGGCGGCACCCTGAAAGGCGTGGGACGCGTGCTGGCTAAAGAGCGGCCTGAGACCAAGATTGTGGTGTGCGAACCGGATGATGCGCCGATGGTTTCAAGCGGGATTGAACAAGCGAGGAATCCTGATGGATCGGCAGCAAAGCCCCACCCGGCGTGGAAGCCGCACCCGCAACAGGGATGGAGCCCGGATTTTATCGCCAAGCTGGTTGGCGATGCGGTGGACTCACTGGCTATCAGCCAGGTCCTGCGCATTCCTAATGCTGAGGCGATGGCACGCAGTCAGGAGTTGGCGCGCAAAGAAGGGATTTTTGTCGGCATTACTTCGGGTGCGACGTTCTCAGGCGCGCTGAAAGTGTGTGCGGAGGCTGCGAAGGGATCAACGGTTCTTTGTATGCTGCCGGATACAGGGGAACGGTACCTGAGCACTCCGCTGTTTGCTGATGTTTCTGTGGACATGACGCCGGAGGAAGTTGAGATTTCGCATTCAACTCCTAGCGGTTGGCTGGATGCTAAATGAGTAAAGATTCGATGAGCAGATTTGAACTCGAGGAAGATGGCGAGACTGCTTACCTCGAATTTGAGCTTGATAAAGAGGGCTGGATTACGCTCTGGCATACGGAGGTACCCGGGCCGCTGCGCGGCCGAGGGATCGCTGGGATGCTGGCTAAGACGGCGCTTGAGTATGCTCGCGATCATCAGTTGAAGGTGGATGTGATTTGTCCGATGGTGGCGAGTTATCTTGCCAAGAATCCGGAGTTTCAGGCTTTGGTAGGGAAGTAAATGCACCCGTGTGGACCTGTAGCACCAGCAGCAGGCTTGAGGGGAAGACCTGTGGTATCCCACATCTCGCGAAAAACGAGCGAGATGTGGGGCACCCGGCGATTGATGCCGGGATGGAGTTCAAAGGCGCGTTCACTCTTCCCTTAAACTTTGGTGGCGGGGATGGAGTTCGAAGGCAGTGTTGGCTAGGGGATGACCAGGTATTGCTCCAGCTTTCCGTCCGGCATCTGATAGGTGGTCACCTTTAGCTCGCGGTCGGGAAAGGTGACGGTGAAGACGCGGAAGGTCATCCCACCGCGGCCCTCCTCCTTTGTCTGTTTGAATTTGAGAGGCGGCCCCAGGGGTTTCAGGCTGGAGGCGAAGTCCTCCAGCGTTTGTTGGTTGAAGTAGGCGTTACAGTAGTTGGTAAATAATGTGCGGTCGATGTGGCCGTCCGCAAGACCGTTGAAGATCGCCAAGGCCCGAGCCTCCTCCTCGGTCGGAGCCGTCGCCGGCAGGTTGAGAACCACCGGCGTGATTCTTTCGGCAATCAGGCTGGCCGCGTTGGTGGCCATCTCATTGGTGAGCACGATGATCGCCGCCCGGTCGTCCGGAAATACCAGGTTCTCGGAGACAAAGCCAGAGACCTCACCCGAGTGCTCAATGTAGGCGTGACCGTCACGTTTGCCCAGGAAAACTCCCAGACCATAGCCACTGCTGGCACCGCTCTTGAGCAGGACAGGCTTAAACATCTGCGCATAAGAAGCAGAGTCAAGGAGCGAACGATTGATCACGCTGATGTCCCAAAGTGCCAGGTCGTGGGCCGGCATGGCCAGCTCTCCAGCAGCGAACATCCAGCCCGTGCCCTCTTGAGGCGATGGCCGCTGCGGCCCCAATGCATGACGCTCGTAGCCGGTGGGATCGGTGGCGGGCAGCTTGCTGGCATCGGTGTCGTAGACGTTGTCCATGCCCAGAGGGAGGAAGATACGCTTCTTCAACAGGTCGATCAGCGGGGTTCCGCTGACCTGCTCCACAATGCGGCCGGCAATGACAAAGTTGGTGTTGGAGTATTGCCATTTCGTCCCGGGGTCGAAATCGAGCGACCTCTTTGCCCACACATCGAGAATGTGCTGCGCGTTTGTGGGCACCATCATGGAGGTCATCACGTAGTCCTCCGGCCAGTAATCCTGGTAGCCAGAGGTGTGCGAAAGCAGCATGCGGATGGTGACTTCCTTAGCTCGGGTGAGGTCAGGCAGGTATTTCGATACCGGATCATCCAGGGTCAGCTTGCCTTCCTGCGCCAGCAGAAGGACAGCAGCGGCAGTGAACTGCTTGCTGATGGAGCCGATGGCGTACTGCATCTGTGGAGTGGCTTCCATGGGGGGAGCGAGCCGGGCCAAACCATAAGCCTGGAGATAAGCGATGCGGCCGTCCTTCACGACGGCGATCGAGGCGCTGGGCACCTTGGTTGAGGACAAGACCTGGGTCACTGCGGTATCGATTTTTGCTTTTGCGTCCGGCGATAGCGGCGACTGCGCGCGGGCGGCGGCGATGGGGAGCAGGACCAAGCAAAGCGGCACCGGGGCGAACAAGAGAAGTGGTTTCGGCATGCTGGTCTGATTGTAAGAGGAGAGACCGGCATCTAGAATACTCAGGCGCTTGCACATTGGAGGATCCGTCATGCTTACCCGCAGAGAGTTTACCCGTCTGGCTGTTGCCGGAGCCGCGTCCCAGGTAGTTTCGCCGCTGTTCGCCCAAGGGGGAGACAAGAAGATTGGTTATTGCGTCATCGGCCTGGGCCGCATCTCGATGGATCACTTTATGCCCGGCACGCTGGCCAGCAAGCATTCACGGATTACCGGGTTGGTGAGCGGACATCGCGATAAGGCCCTCACCCAGGCGAAGAAGTACGGCGTGCCGGAGAGCTCGATTTACTCCTACGAAAACATGGACGAGATCAAGAACAACCCGGCTATCGACGGAGTGTACGTGGCACTGCCGAATAGCATGCATGCGGAGTACACCATCCGCTCCGCAAAGGCGGGCAAGCATGTGCTGTGCGAAAAGCCGATGGCGACCACGGTTGCGGATTCCCAGGCAATGATCAAAGCGTGTCAGGATGCGAACAAGAAACTGATGATCGCGTATCGATGCCACTATGAACCGACCAACCTGCGGGCGATGCAGCTTATCCGCGAGGGGAAGCTGGGAAAGATTCAGGCAATCGAGAGCGCGAATGGTTTTAATGAAAAGGCCGGCGAATGGCGACTCGATCGCAAGCTGGCGGGCGGGGGACCGTTGATGGATGTTGGGGTGTATTCACTCAACGCCTGCCGTTATCTGACGAAGGAAGAGCCTGTTGATTTTAAGGCGTTCTCGTCGGTCATCGACCAAGATGGACGATTCGATACGGTAGAGGAGAATTTATCGTGGACGATGAAGTTTCCTTCGGGCGTGGTGGCTAGCTGCAACACGACGTATGGGGCGGGCATGAATGGGTTTTACCGGGTGCACGGGTCGTTGGGCTACTTGTATGCGGAGCCGGCTTTTCCCTACGAGGGGCTTCATTTGACAGCACGGTTCACTGACCCGGCGAGCGGCAAGGTTGTCACGCTTGATGAACCCAATCCGGCTAAAGATCCTTCACAGTTCACGATTGAAGCGGACTATTTCTCTGATTGCGTTCTCAAGGATAAGACGCCGGAGACGGCCGGGGAGGAAGGGCTGCTGGACATGCAGTACATGTCGAAGATTTATCAGGCTTGCGGGTTGCCATCTCTGTGAGGTGAAAGAAAGAACATTTCCAAGAAAGAGCATCCACACAGAGATCTCTCCACTGCGCTTCGCTCGGTCGAGATGACAAAGGGTAGGGCGGTTGTGGCCCGGAGCAAAGGATAGGTGGGTGGTCCAGGTCTCGCTTTTGAGACCTGGGTTTCTCCTCGCAAATTGTCCTAGAACGAGCCTCCGGCTATGGAGGGGATTACCAGTACCTCGTCGCCGTCTTTGAAAGCATAGGTGTCGTTGCCGAGGAAGCGGATGTCTTCTTCGTTGACGTAGAAGTTGATGAAGCGGCGCACCTTGCCGTCGGTGTCGCGCAGATGAGGTTTGAGGGCGGGAAAGCTGGTCTCAATCTCGGTGATCAGCTGGGGCAGATTCTGCGCCGCGGATTGTATTTCACGCGTACCGTTGGTGTGTTTCTGAAAGGCGTTGGGCAGCACAACTTTAACGGGCATAAACTTCCTCTCTCTCCTGCTCGACCAGTGCCTCAAAGTCGGACAGACGCGGTCGAATCGCCTGCTGCTGTTCGTACTTGCCCTGGAGAACGTCCAGAGTCTTCAGTCCGTTGCCGGTGATGGCCATCACCGTTAATTCATCGGGGGAGATTCGGCCATGCGCATAAAGACGAGCGGTCACTGCAGTGGTCACGCCTCCCGCGGTTTCAGTAAATACGCCCTCGGTTTCGGCCAGCTCCTGGATAGCGGAAACGATCTCCACATCGGAAACGTCTTCCGCCCAGCCACCGCTTTCGTTGATGGCGCGGATGGCGTAGGGTCCGTCGGCAGGGTTTCCAATGGCCAGGGAGCGGGCGATGGTGTTGGGCCGCTGCGGCTCATGGTGCGACAAGCCGTTCTTGACGGCGTGGGCAATGGGGGAACAACCAGTGGCCTGGGCACCGAAGAAGCGCACCTGCTTGTCTTCGACGAGGCCGAGTTCGATCAGCTCTCCAAAGGCTTTGCGGATTTTGGAAATCAAAGCGCCGCCAGCCATAGGGACGACGACGTTGTCAGGCAGGCGCCAGCCGAGCTGTTCGGCGATCTCGTAGCCTACCGTCTTCGAGCCCTCAGCGTAATAAGGGCGAAGATTAACGTTCACAAAGCCCCAATTGTAGCTATCGGCAATCTGCGAGCAGAGCCGGTTTACCTGGTCGTAATTGCCGTCAACCCGTACCAGGTTCGCCCCGTACACACGGGTGTTCAGAATTTTGGCCGCTTCCAGATCTGTCGGCACCAGGATGCAGGTCTTCAATCCCAGGCGGGCGGCGTGGGCGGCTACGGCGTTGGCCAGGTTTCCAGTAGAAGAGCAGCCGACAGTGTCGAAGCCGAAGTTTATGGCCGCAGCCAGGGCCACCGAGACCACGCGATCCTTGAAGCTCAGCGTGGGCAGGCAGACGGCGTCGTTCTTGATGTAAAGATTGGTTGCGCCGATGCGCTGGGCCAGGCGGGGAGCCGCCATCAGGGGAGTCATGCCGGAAGGGGTAGTGGGGATGTAGTCGTCCGTAACCGGCAACAGGGCCTGGTAGCGCCACATGCTTTGGGGTCCCCGCGCAATGGCTTCGCGGGTGAAGGTCTTTTTGGCCTCAGACAGGTCGTAAACAACTTCTAGCGAGGAGAAACACTCATCGCAGCTAGACAGCGGCTGACTCTCAAACCGCTTACCGCACTCCCTACAGCGTAGTTCGTAAAAACTTGCCATCATGCCCTCAAATCGAGAGCGACGGATGCACGGGCACTGCGTGACGAACTCTGGTACTGCCGTACTGCATGGAATTAGCGAGATGCGCGTAAACTGTGCACCCCGAATCTCATGTTCCCCGTTTCTTTTCAGAACGCAGGAGAGAGTTGACACCATACTCCCGGATTGCCCAGGCAGGTTGTCGTGGCGTCACAGGGCCCGTCCCTCAGCCACTCTTCATGAAATTCAGGCTCGCTCACAAGGAGCAAACTTGAATATTCAAGGTTTAGCACAGTCCGGTAGGGATCGCAAGTGTCGTATTCAGCCAACAAGTCAAGC
>CAZSUK010000288.1:0-2910 GCA_964609355.1 uncultured Acidobacteriaceae bacterium
GTTGCTTAAAATCATCGGGTGTCATGTCATGCTAATGCCTCCGAAATCCTTTTCGACGAAGAGCATGTCGGCCCCGGGCATCGCACGATCCCAGTGCGAAGGTTGCATCTCCCGCGGGCCGGCCTTAGAAAAGCTCAACGCACCATGACGTTATAATGCGAAGTTGCGGCGAAAGATATATGAGACTTAGGACTTAGGCCGCCTGAACCAGGCGATGTGGGACGCACATCGCCTGGCCCGAGATTGGGCGATCCGCGGGTGAGTGTCGAAGCCGAGTAATTCCCGAATTCAGTCTGCCGCACCAGGGTTCGCACCGCGCGTCGCGAAGCTTGCGCGCGCATCGGTGCTCCAGTGCCCGGCCACACGCTGCCAGTGCGGGCCCGCCGGCTCCCAGCGGTCTGCAACCCAGTGAGCCCCCCGATGTTCGAGGAGATAGGTTCCGGATACCCAGTGATACGCCGTGCCCTTCCACTCCCAATATCCCGGCGCCCAGATGTAACCGTCGCGCGGCTCAAACCGCTCGACGCGTGCCGGTGGGGGCGCCACATCGCTGGTGATCTCTCCTCCAATACTGGGGGTTGTCAGCACAACCATTAATATCGCAGGGAGGGTCAGTGTGGTCAGCAGACTCTTTGCAGATCGCTTCATGGGAGTAGTTCCTCCGGGAGAGACAGTTGTATGTCGGGATGTTCCGATATTATGTACCGGTCCGCATACAATATGCCTGACCTTGGCCCGGAGTCAACAATACTTTGCGAAATGGTACATATTTATCGGGCGACGGTCGCGCTCCGCCGCCGTCGGCTGCCTGCGCTGCCCTACCTGCTGCTTACGCGAGTGTCCGGTGAGCAAATTGAATTGAGCGCCGCGTTCATCGTGGCCCTGAGCGACTTCCGGCTCGCGCCCACTCTAGCTTGGATCGCCAGTAAATAGAGCATCGCGGAGGCGACCTGTGCTAACTCTTCAGGATTTGCATCGGCAGCCACTTCGCCATGCTGTTGTCCCAGGGCGATCCGCGCGGCGAGCACACGGTCAAGTCCTTGGAGAGTCTCAGCTAGAGAAATGCGCAATTCCGGGTTGGCGACGGCTTCGGTCAGCGCCGTTCCGATCATGAAGCAGCCGCGCGACGCAGTTTTGCCGGAGAGATAGATCTCGATAGCCCGCTCATAGAATTCACGGAGAGCTTGGCGCAAGGGTCGCTTTTCAGCGAACACCTCTTTAATCGCGGCGCGTACACCCGCTCGATAGTGATCAAGGGCCCGGCGATAGAGTGCCTGCTTGTCCCCGAAAGCGGCGTAAATGCTCGGCCGGTTCATATCCATGGCTCGACTCAGATCGTCGAGCGATGTGGCGGCATAGCCGCTGTCCCAGAAAACGTCCATGGCGCGCGTCAGTGCAATCGCCGGATCATAAGCTCGAGGTCGACCGCGTTTGCGTTGAGTTTTATGTAGCATTTCCAAAAATCAGTCGTAACCATCGTTCCGTTCGCCCAACACCATAGCATTATTATGCGGTGCGGTACAAATCAATCGCTGATCGCCGCATAGACCATGTCGCGGAACAAAGTGCCGTAATACCTCCGCTGCCCTGGCGCCTGGATGAGCAGGATCGCGAACAACTTCTCCGCTGGATCGACCCAGAAAGTGGTGCCCGCGAGGCCGTTCCAGTAGTACTGTCCCATCGAGCCCGGAATCCTTGCAATGCCCGCTTGAAGTCGCACGGCGAAACCGAGTCCAAATCCATAGCCCGGCACGAGCAGGTCGGGTGCGCCGGTAATGGGCCCGAGGTGGTCCGATGTCATATATTCGATCGTCTTGCGGCCGAGCAAGCGCACGCCATCGAGCGTGCCGTCATTTAGCAGCATTTGCAGGAAACGCGCGTAGTCGCCCGCCGTCGATACGAGGCCGCCCCCGCCGGATTCGAAATTCGGTGGATCTCGCACATCGGTCAGCGCCACTGCGGCACCGGTGTCCGGGTCTTTGCTGAAAGCCTCCGCGACGCGCGAGTGATGCTCTTGCGGCACATGAAAGGCGGTATCGATCATGCCGAGCGGACCTAGAACATGCCGATCGAGGTAGACGCTCAGTTTCAAGCCCGATAACACCTCGATGAGACGGCCGACGACATCGGTGGAGCGGCCGTATTCCCAGCGCGTCGCCGGTTGATGCAGCAGGGGCAATTGGCCAAGCCGTGTCACCTGCTCGGCACTGTTCATTTTTAGGCTGTAGATCTTCGCTGCCATGTACATCTGGTGCACTGGACCGGTGCCGAGGTACTCGTAGGTCAACCCGGAGGTGTGTCGCAGCAAATCCTGAATGGTGATCTCGCGCTCAGCCGGCACGAGTTCGATCCCCTCGCCGCGCGTCACTGCGACCTTTAGGTCGGCGAGCTCGGGCAAATACTTGCTCACGGGATCATTGAGCAGAAAACAGCCCTCTTCCCACAGCATCATCGCCGCCACCGACACGATCGGCTTCGTCATGGAATAGATTCTGAAAATGGCGTCCTTGGCCATCGGCGCCCCATTGACGGGATCGCGTCGGCCGAACGCCTCGAAATAGCCTATTCGCCCGCGGCGCGCCACAAGTGCAACGGCTCCGGGCACCCGCCCTCGCTCGCTCTCGCGGCGCATAACTTCACCGAGACGAGCAAGGCGCGTGGTGGAAAGACCCAATTCCTCGGGTGCGGCGGGGGTCGGAGTAGACGCTATCATGGTGTGGACATCTTCGCAGTGTGCGACGCCGAGGCACCGTTGATGCGGAATAAATAATCAGCGAGGCGATCGACTTGATCGGCGGGAAGCGGTGCGCCGTAGGCGCTGCGCATTTTGTTGATTTCGCCCACCCATTGTTCCCGCGTGAGGGGGGGCTGCCGCAACACCATTCCGGCAGAATGGCAGATCAAGCATTG
>CAZSUK010000289.1:0-4207 GCA_964609355.1 uncultured Acidobacteriaceae bacterium
TCGTGGCTCGAGTATCTGCGCCAGCGGGAACGCTTCACGGCATCTGATCGAGGGATACGGGATCTTGTCTGGAGTTTCCATCGAGGCAAAGAGCCGCCCCGCATTTCGCATATGTTCTATGCCAAAGAAGTCAGTGATCTCAACAATTCAAGCCAGCCTTAGCCAGCGAATCCTTAAGCCCCTTCATGCTGATTCGGGAGGAGGCCTCGGGGCTGCCCGCACCGCGCCAATGAGTTTCCAGGCACACTGCGTAGTGGTATCCATCTTTGGCCATGGCGCGCAATTGACCCGGCCAGTCGACCACTCCAGCGCCTACCGGCGCCCATTCATATTTCTTGCCTGCCGGGCGCACAACATCTTTCGCATGGCAATGCCCAATGCGCTCGATCGGCAACAGGCGGTACCCGTCAGGATAGGGAGTGGTGCCGAGAGCGGCGGCGTTGCCCGGATCCCAGTTGAGCATGAAGTTCTTGTTGGGGATGGCCTTCAGCACCGCGGCTGACTCTTCTCCCGTGGCTGTATTGCACGCCATTTCATTTTCCAGCAGCAGGATCAGGTTGCTCTTGGCGCACACCTCCGCCGCGCCGCGCAGCTTTTCGTTGATGGCGGCGCGATAGGGGGCCTGATTGTCGAGCCGCCAGAAATCGAAGCAGCGGATGCGATCGGTTTGGAATTGCTTTGCGAGCTCCACGCAGTGTTCGAGCAATTGATCCTGTTGCTTGAAATCGAAGCCGGCATGGAACTGGTCGCGCTGCGGACTCTCTTTGGAAAGGGGGGCTCCGGGCCAGTCAACCTTGAACAACGGACTGGCAATGTCGGTTACCCGCAGCTGATATTTTTTGAGCAGCGCGCATGACTCGGCAATCTCTTTCGCGTCGAGTTCGGTGACATTCTTGTTCCACATCGAACGCAGTTCGATCCAGTGCAGGCCGAAGTCGTGGGCCGCAATCTCACACGCACGGCCAAAATCCGGCGTCAGCTCGTCATTAATAACGGAAAGCCGAAAGGGACAGGTTGTGCTGGAATATGCCTTGCCAATCTGAGTCATGGCACCGGCAGCAGCGAGCGAAGTTAGAAATGCACGGCGGCTTGAAAACATTTGGGCCCTTTCCTTCAACGGACTTGACCACGATAACGAGAATCGGCTGTTGGTTGCAAGTTGGCGGGGTTGATGAAGCTTCTCATCAGCGCTCTGGAAGCTTCTCTGGGCCACCCACTCGAATATTTCGCAATCATGATTTGCCGCCGCCAAGCAGTCTGACGTAGCGATAATAGAACCCAACCCCACGGTAATAGGAGTCTACCCCCAGCCGCTCATCCTTGCCGTGCGCGCGATCGTCATCGATATCGATCGCGACACCGTTGACGCCATAGGTGGGGAGGCCGGCCTTGCTGGTAAATTTGCCATCCGAAGCGCCCGTTTCCATGACCGGAATCACTGGAACACCGGGCCACATTTGCGCCACCACCTTCGCTAAGGGCTGCATCACTTCGGGCTGAAGCTCGGTAGGGGGCAGTCCTTTGGAGTCAGGAGCCGCGTCCACCACTTCACGGGCATCATTGACGTAACTAACATCGACTTTGGGATCGTTGAAGATCTGAACGAGTTGCTGTCGAGTCTCTTCCTGGGAGTGGTTGGGAAGGATCCGGCAATTCACATTGGCGGTCGCCGATTGCGGCAGCGCATTATTGGCGTGGCCGGCGGAGAGCCGGGTGGCCACGCACGTGGTGCGCATGGTGGCATTATATTTAGGGGTCGCGGATAGTCCCGCGATGGCCTCTGCCGACGGCGGGTTCTCGAGAATCCCCTTCATGTTCGCCGCTGTCTGGCCGGACTCGAGCGTGCTCATCTTCTCGAAATAGGCCCGCGTAACCGGGTTCAGTTCGAAGGGGAACGTATAGGCCTGCAATCGGGTGAGCGCATCGGCAATGTGATAGATGGCATTGTCGGGCACAGGCAGAGAGCTGTGACCGCCTGCACTGGTGGCAGTGAGCTGATAGTCGCCGTAAAGCTTCTCCGTAGCCTCCACGTTAAAGGAGATCGGCTTGCCATTCACCATGTCCACGCCCCCGGCGTCGGCATTGAGAACGAATGCCGCATCAATCAGGTCGCGGTGGTTCTTGAGCAGCCAATCGACACCATTCGACTTGCCCCCCTCCTCATCAGCGGTAAGCGCGAGGATGATGTCCCGATCCGGTTTATAACCCTCCTTTTTCAGGCGAATGAAGGTGGTTATGAAGATGGCGTCACCCTCTTTGATGTCCTGTGTTCCACGCCCGTAAAAGTAGCCATCCTTCTCGACAAACTGGAACGGATCGGTCGTCCAGTCGGAGCGCAATGCCTCGACCACATCCAGGTGGCCGATCAACAGGAAGGGCTTCGCGGGTCCGGTTCCATGAATACGCGCCACCAGGTTTCCCTTGCGTTCGTTGGGCCCCAGTACCACCACGTCCTCTTTCGGGAAGCCGGCGTCGAGCAGGCGCTGGGCCATCGCGTTGGCCGCTACCGTCGTACTGCCGACAGAATCAGTGGTATTGATCTCGATCAGCTGCTGAAAGATATCGCGTGAGAGTTGTTTGGTCGCTGGATCCAACTGGGCTGGCGCGGGGAAAGAAGCGATGGACAGCAACAGACAGAGGGCGAGAAAACGAAGCCGTTGGGCTCGGGCGGGAATAGTAGACAATGGAACTCCTCTTTTTCGCGTTTAGTATAGAGCTTCGAAGGCGAAAGGAAACAAAAGTTGCTCAGGAACGATCGCGTGGTTTTGCTCTTTGCGGGCCTGGTACTGGCCTCCCTCTCACTAGTTGCGCAGACTACCAAGGGCCCCATCACGCTGGACGAGTTCATGAATGCCACCGATATCACGCAGGTGAAATTATCCCCCGATGGCTTGGCAGCAGTGATCGCCACGGTCGACTCCGATTGGCAGCATAACCGCTTTCGCAACGACCTTTGGATCTGGAAAGCGCAGACCGGGCAGACGGTCCCGCTCAGCCGATCCGGACATGCGCGCGCTCCGCAATGGTCGCCCGATGGCAAGTACATCGCCTTTCTTTCCGATCTTCCCCTGGCGGAAGGCGAGGAAAAAGACACTGACAATGTTTCCGAACGGCTGTGGGTGATTGCCGCGGATTCAGGAGAATCCTTCCCGCTTTACGACGAGAAGCTGGAAGCACATGCCTTCGCCTGGTCTGCGGATGGAGCGCAGATTTTCTTCTCCTGCACCTCACCCCTGGCGAAAACTGCGGAGGAGGCCAGAAAAGCGCAATGGAAAGACGTTATTCGCTGGCGACAGCAGGAACGGGGTGACCTGCTGCTGGCTATGCCCTGGTCCGCCGCCCCGAAGTATCCAACCGCTCATGCGGTCAGCGAAGAGGATTCGCCGCTCCCGGCGCTCTCCCGTACCATCTCCGCCAGCAACGATGAGATCAAGGAGATTGCTCCCGACCCAAAAGGTGCGCAGATCGCATGGGTAACCGACTCTGTATCTCATCGCCTGGAGGACCCCAGGCACAATGAAATCTACCTGGCAAGCACTGCGGGCGGTGAGGCTCGCCGGTTGACGAACAACCTGGCCCTGGAGAATAGCCCGCAATGGAGTGATGACGGCAGCAAGCTGTACTTTCATGTGGGTGCAGATGCGGGCACGGTCGACCCGCCGTACCGCGATGTACAGGGACGGCTGTACGTGCTCGATCCCACCAGCGGGGTGGTCAAGCGCCTGGGCGCCGATTTCGCAGGATCCTTTGAGGATTACACCGTCACGGGTGACGGCCGAGTGATCGCGACCGGCCTCAAAGGCACCGAGCAGCAGCTTTATGCGGTAGGAGCCGAACACACCGTCCTGTTGCCCGGTATACCCGGCACCTACTCTGGAGTCGACAGCGGATTGCATGCACGCGGACTGCTGGTAAAGCATTCCACCCTCACCGACCCGGTCCAGGTCTATCTGGCGGCGGATCCGGCTCGTCCCAACCAGGCAAAGACCATCAGCAGTTTCAATCTGCTCTTTACCCAGCGAGCGCAGCCGGAGTGGAAGCCCTATCGCTGGAAGGCGGACGACGGAACCATGGTCGAAGGCATCCTGATCTATCCGCCGCACCGGATGGGAGACAAGAAGCTGCGCATGCTGACCTTGATCCACGGCGGTCCAGCGGAAGCGAACGGTAATTACTTTGGGGCGGATTGGTACGAGTGGGCGACACT
>CAZSUK010000290.1:0-3588 GCA_964609355.1 uncultured Acidobacteriaceae bacterium
CTGGTGGCTCGGGAAAACGGCATTCTGTGTGGCGAGGATATCTTCGCCGCCGCTATGAGAATGACAGGCACGATTGTTATGCAGTTCGCGGTGCACGACGGCGAACAGTTTGCCAGGGGTGAGGTTCTTGCCACAGTCGACGGGCAGGCACAGACCGTGCTACAGGCGGAACGCGTTGCGCTGAATTTCATTCAACGGCTCTCGGGCATCGCAACGCTGACGGCGCAGTATGTTGCCGAAACCGCCGGCACCAAGGCTCGTATCGTCGATACCCGAAAAACCACGCCGGGGCTACGCCTGCTGGAGCGGTACGCCGTCCGTTGCGGTGGCGGCTACAATCACCGCTTCTCGTTGTCGGACGCGGTCATGGCGAAGGATAACCACCTGGCTGTTCTCACCCGGCATGGGAAAGGAAATTTAACGGACCAATTGCGCTCTGCCTTCGCTCGTCTTCCCCACACCACCCACGTGGAAGTGGAAGTCGACCATCCGGAGCAGATTGAAGCCGTACTTGCCGCCGGGGTAGACACGATCATGCTCGACAACTTCACGATAGAGGAGCTTCGCGCGGGCGTGCAGCAGATCGCTGGCCGTGCCCTGGTGGAAGCCAGCGGAAGTGTGCGGCTCGATGATGTCCGCGAGATCTCCTCCACCGGCGTGGACATCATCTCGGTTGGAGCGCTCACGCATAGCGCACGATCGCTCGACCTGGGGCTTGATTTCCACCCGTAGCTTCAGCAATCCGCCCTTTCACTCACACAAAGGTCTGTCTTTTCTATTGCGCGATAACTAATGGTCGGGTGCCCCATCCTTCGCGTTCTTTGCGAAGGGTGGGATACGCGGCACTCACCCTCAAATAGCACCGTCACGGATTGCCGCGGCAATTTCTGCGTCGGAGTATTTGAGACTCTGCAGAATTTCATGGCTATGTTCTCCCAGCAATGGCGGCGGTAGCCGATACACGACTGGCGTCGACGAAAACCGTACCGGATTGGCGATACTGCGCACAACGTCAAGCGTGGGATGCTTGATCTCCACCACCAGCCCTCGCGCCAAAGCCTGAGGATCGTTCAACGCCTCCCCAACAGTCTGAATCGCCGAAGTTGGGATATCCTCTGCCGTAAGCCTGCCTATCCATTCGCTAGCGGGAGCGCGCTCAAAGAGGGCACACAGCGCAGGAATCAGCACCTGGCGATGTTCCGTACGTGATGCGTTAGTGCGAAAACGTGTGTCAGTCCCCAGCGTCTCCACCGCATCTATCACCCGAAGAAATCTTTGCCAGAGCGCATCGGTGCCTATGGCAGCGACAAAATGCCTGCCGTCTCCGCCCCGGAACATCTGGTAAGGAACAATGCTGGGATGAGCATTTCCCCACCGCTGGGGAGACTCGCCCGCATTCAGGTAATTGCTGCCCGCATTGACCAGCAAAGTAAGCTGCGAATCGAAGAGCGCCATGTCCAGAGCCTGACCGGCCCCGGTTTTCTCCCGCGCGAGCAACGCGGCCAGAATTCCCACTGCAGAGTAGAGGCCGCACGCCATATCTGCAATAGCGATTGGATAGCGAACCGGTTCTCCAGCCGGCTCTCCGGTAAAGCTCATAATTCCCGCCTGCGCTTGCGCGATGATGTCGTAACCCGGCAGTCCGGACCTTGGCCCCGAATGTCCATAGCCGGAAATCGCGCAGTAAATGAGCCGCGGATAGCGTTTGCAGATTGTCTCCGCATCGAACCCGCGCCGCACGAGCGATGCCTGGTTGCGCTGATTGATGAGAAATACATCAGCCCTAGCCAGAAGGCGATGCAGAATCTCTGCCCCTGGCGGTTGATCGTAATCAAGCGAGAGCGAACGCTTGTTCCGATTTGTGGCCAGAAAATATGCAGACTCCCGGCCCACAAATGGCGGACCCCAACTGCGCGACTGGTCTCCCGTCTGTCGGCGCTCGACCTTGATAACGTCGGCGCCGAAGTCTCCCAGCATCATGGCACAGTACGGCCCAGCCAGAGCCTCAGTCATTTCGACCACACGAGTCGATTCGAGAATCTGCATTAGAATCCCGGCGGCCGCTGATCGGCCACTCCGAAGCTGCGTTCCAATGCCAATCCAGCACTACCCATTCTGCCCTCGTCGAACAGTCCGCCAATCAGGGTGACGCCATGAGGCACCCGCTTTGGTGGCGAAAATTTGGCCGGTGGGTGTGCCGGGTCCGGCGCCCAGTCGCTGCGTTCTTCAGAGACTTCGATAAAGCCCGCGCGAAGCGTTAGCGAAGGATGACCCGTAGCATTGGTGATGGTGAGCATCTCGTCCCGCAGAGAGGGCACCAGCAGCATGTCCACCTGCGAGAAAACACGGCCCATCTCGTTGGCGACCTTGCGGCGGAAGCGATCAGTCTGGACAAAATCCACTGCCGAAAGAAAGCGTGACTGGCGAAAGGTATTCGGCCACGCGTCAGGTACCTGCATCTTGAGTTGATCCACGCCGTGGCTGAGCGTCAGCTCCTCAAACGCCGCAGCAGCCTCCGCGAACAGGATCAACTGCAGCGAGTCATAAGGCCAGTCGGGGATGGATACTTCCACCGGGATCATGCCCAGCTTCTTGATCGTTTCTAAAGCTGCACGATCCACCTCGGTGGCCGGCGCCTCGTTCATCCACTTGGGAAAGTAGCCTACGCGCAGGCCCTGCACATTCGCGGCCGCATCGTAGTCCAGCTTACTGGGAACGCTCGATACATCACCCGGATCCGGGCCAGTGATGGCGTCCAGCACCAGCAGGGTATCCTCGACACTGCGCGTCATCGGGCCCAGCTTGTCGAGCGACCAGCAAAGCGTCATGGCCCCCGTTCGCGGAACTCTGCCGAACGTCGGCCGCAGGCCAGTGATCCCGCAGCGCATGGTGGGACCTATAATGCTTCCGCCTGTTTCGCTGCCAATGGAAAAACCTACCAGCCCAGCTGCGGTAGCGGAGCCGGGCCCAGCGCTTGAACCTGACGATCCTTCCTGCAGCAGCCAGGGGTTTTTTGTCTGCCCGCCAAACCACACATCGTTCAGTGCAAGCGCGCCCATGCTCAGCTTGGCGATCAACACCGCGCCTGCCTGGTTCAGACGCTTCACCACGGCCGCATCCTCTGCCGGCACTCGATTTCTGAACGGTTCAGCACCATAGGTAGTCGGAATTCCAGCTGTGTCAAGCAGATCCTTCCCGCCCCACGGAACGCCGTGCAGTGGTCCACGGTAATGCCCAGCCGCGATCTCTTTGTCAGCTTGCTTAGCCTGCGCCATGGCCAATTCACGCGTGGGTGTGATCACGCAAAGCAGGGTGGGATTGTAGCGTTCGATGCGTTGCAGGTAGATGTTAGTGAGCCGCTCCGAGGTAAGCTGGCGCTTCTCAATCCAGCGCGACAGCCGGGTTACCGGTGCGAAGGCAATGTCCTCATCGTTACTTGGCAGCGGTCCGGGATCGATCTTGCTGCGCGTAAACAAATTGCGCTCCGGGACTGCCGGCTGTCCGGGCAAAGCAGCTTGCGTGTGAGACCAGGGTGCTAACCCTGCTTCGAGTGCAACTTTACGTGGTCCGACGCGCCTCTCGTACAGC
>CAZSUK010000291.1:0-11900 GCA_964609355.1 uncultured Acidobacteriaceae bacterium
CACCGCATCCAGGCCCAGCAGGCCCCTGACCTTGCGCTGCGATGGAATTGCAAAGCAGGCAAATGCGGCTCATGCTCGGCGGAAATCAACGGGATGCCCAAGCTCATGTGTATGACACGGCTGAGCAATCTCGACCTGAACCTGCCCATCATCCTGGAGCCGATGCACACGTTTCCGCTGGTACGCGATCTGGTTACAGATGTCTCGTGGAACTTCCGGGCCAAGAAGACCATCAAGCCATTCAGACCCCGTTCTCCCGACCTGCCCGATGGAACCTGGCGCATGCAGCAGGCCGACGTGGAACGGGTGCAGGAGTTTCGCAAGTGCATCGAGTGTTTCCTGTGTCAGGATGTATGTCACGTCCTGCGCGAACACCACAAAGAAGACGAGTTCATCGGTCCCCGCCTGCTGGTTTACGCCGCCGCCCTCGAAATGCATCCTCTCGATAGCGAAGACCGTGTCAGCGACCTGAAAAAAAGACACAATATCGGTTACTGTAACATCACCACGTGCTGCCGGAAGGTATGTCCGGAGTCGATCACCATTACGGAAAATGCGATTATCCCACTCAAAGAGCGGGTGGTGGACCGGTTCTTCGATCCGTTGAAGCAGTTGTTTCACATCCTCTAAGAAAAAGGGGGTTCCTATGTACGCACTCAAGCCCATTTCTCGTAGCAGCCTTGACGGCGCCCTGGCTAAGGCCGAGCGGTACCGGTTGCTGAACGAGCCCACCGAAGCTGAAAGCATCTGCCGCGATATCCTCGAAGTCGCCCCGGCGAACCGGGAGGCGCGCATCAGCCTGATTCTGTCGCTGACCGATGAATTCCCCAGAGACGATAAGGCCTTCGGTACCGCGGTGGCGGAGATAGCCGGCTTGGAATCAGCCTACGATCGCGCTTACTATTCGGGAATCGCGTGGGAACGGCGCGCAAAAGCGTCCCATGATTCCGGGAGACTGGGGTCCAGCGGAAATGTTTACGACTGGATTGTCAAGGCGCTGGGGCTATTCGAGGAAGCGGAGCGCCTACGACCGGCCGGCAACGACGATACTATTTTGCGCTGGAACGCCTGCGTTCGCTTCCTTGAGCGCCACAGAGCGCTGGGACCGAGGATGGAGGACGTCAAGGAACCTATTCTTTCCGAGTGACTGCGGTTTAAGACTCTTCAGGAATGAGATCAGCTGCGTCTGCCTGCTATTCTTGCCTGGACGGCGGATGCTCCAAGCCTGGCCCTCACCGGCCTCTCCAGGGATACCCTGGGGCATAGTGGAAGACTGGCAATTCATCGCATAAGCGACACTGCGCGCATGCGCAGTTCTGCTAACGCAGAGCGAGACTCGTTGGAGTTGTCCGCCGTCAAATCAAATGCTCTCTACGGCGACCCTTAACGTACTAGCCAAGGCGATACTCAGCGGTGAACGGGAGAGGGATGCTGTCGCCGCGCGTCTCGTCCATGTTCTGGGCCGTAACTGGCGCTGGGTCCGTCCGCTAGCGGGGCGCTATGTCGAAACCTTCGCTGGACGCATTCGTCCGCGCCGGCGTGAGTTGATCAGCTTTCTTCGCGTCGATCCGGGCCTTGTGGAGGCTGCATACAAATACGGGCATCAGATCAAAATACTGCATTGGATCACCGGGCCGCAGCCTATGCAGCCAATGCCCGCGGCGAAAGACTGGGCCATCCCGAGAATCGAGACCGTTGGCGGTTTAGCGCAATGGCTTGAGATGACTCCTTCGGAACTCAGCTGGTTCGCCGATCTGCAGGGGCTGGGCTACAAGCGCTCGCAGGCTCGGCTTGAACACTATCACTACCGCGTGCTGGCAAAAGCCAGCGGCAGCATCCGGCTGATCGAGACTCCCAAGCCTCGTCTGAAAGACTTGCAACGGCGAATTCTGTTGGCCATCCTTGACCGGGTTCCGTCGCACTCCGCGGTGCATGGCTTTGTCAAGGGCCGCTCTATCCAGACCTTTGCTGCTCCGCACGTAGGCCAGCGCGTCGTTCTCCGCATGGACCTCGAGAATTTCTTTCCCAGCTTCGCCGGAGTTCGGGTACAGAGTTTCTTCCGAACGATCGGCTACCCGGAAGCGGTTGCGGACCTGCTCGGCGGTCTCGTGACGAACGCTGTGCCGCGCAGCACCTGGCGCGACGTGATCAAGCAGCCAGGCTTTGCGCTGGACCCAGGCGAGCTGTGGCAGGTGCAGAGCATGTACGCGAGGCCGCATTTGCCGCAGGGCGCGCCCACCTCCCCTTCGCTTGCGAATCTGTGCAGCTACCGTCTCGACTGCCGCCTGAGCGGGCTAGCCCAAGCTGCCGGTGCCACCTACACGCGTTATGCTGACGACCTTGCTTTCTCCGGCGGTGAGGACTTCACGGGCTGCGTGGAACGTTTCGCTACGCATGTGGCAGCGATTCTTGTGGAGGAAGGCTTTGCTGTCCAGCACCGCAAGACGCGGATCATGCGCCAATCAACGCGCCAGCACCTCGCTGGCCTGGTGACCAATCAGCGACTCAATGTGAGGCGGGCTCAGATCGATGTGTTGAAGGCGATACTTACCAATTGCCTGCGCCACTCTCCAGAAACCCAGAACCTTGAAGCGCATCCCCACTTTCGTGAACATTTGCAGGGCCGGATAGCCTTCGTCGAAAGTATCAATCTGGAAAAAGGAAAACGCCTGCGAGCGATCTTCGACCAGATAAGGTGGAGGTAAGGCTCCTATTGACATTCTGTATGAGAAAGGTGCACTCTCATATAGAAATTCGATAGGAATAGCCGGATGAGCTCCAAGCAAACAAATCTCCTGCAGGGCACGCTCGACCTGCTGATTCTCAAGGCGCTGGGCACAGGAGAGCTCCACGGGTTGGGCATTTCACGCCGCATTGAGCAAATCACCCACGGGACATTTCTGGTCAAGCCTGGTTCCTTGTTTCCGGCTCTTCACCGCATGGAAGAAGCAGGTTGGCTGAGCTCTTTCTGGGGTGAATCGGAAAATAACCGGCGCGCGAAGTTTTATCGCATCACCAAGGCAGGCAAAGGCCAGCTGGAAGTTGAAAAAGAAGAATGGACGAGGGTGGCCGTCGCCATGGCAAATGCTTTGAAGGCAACCTAAGGAGGGGCAGATGAAACTGTGGTCCCGCATTCACAGCATGCTGCGAAATCTCTTTCGCAAAGAGCAAGTTGAGATCCAATTGGACGATGAAGTCCGGGGCTACGTAACCATGATGGCGGATGAACGGATCGCCGGCGGCATGTCCGCGTCCGAAGCCCGCCGCACGGCTATGGCCGACTTTGGCGGCATCGAGCAGGTCAAGCAAGCGGTCCGGGAACGCCGTGCCGGGTCTGGTGCGGAGCGTATTTGGTACGACGTACGCTACGGCGTGCGTCAGTTTTGGCGCAACCCGGGATTCACGATAACGGTGATTGTCACACTAGCGCTTTCCATCGGCGTCAACACCGCGATTTTTTCCATCGTCAATGTGCTCATGCTGAAGAGCCTGCCTTATGCGCATCCCGAACGGATGGGCACAATTTTTACGCGAATCACCGGTCCCATTGCTTCCTTTGAGAGACATCATGTCAACGGCGAGCAATTCGAGTTGCTGCGCGACAATGTCCCTTCGCTGGTGGCGGGCGTTTCAAGTCTACGAGCGTCGGGCATGAATCTTGAGACGGATTCCCAGGTCCGGTATTTGCGTGCGGGCCGCATATCTACCCACTACCTTGACGTACTCGGGATTCATCCTTTCTTCGGACGAAACTTTTCGGAAGCGGAGGACCGTCCGAATGGACCGCAGGCTGCCATCTTGAGCTACGGTTTGTGGCGAAGCACGTTTGCTGCCAATCCAAAGATTTTGGGCGCCAAAATCCTGTTACGAGGTGAGCCCTACACCGTCATCGGTGTGCTCGCTGAGAACGCAACCACTCCATTGAATGCCGACCTCTATACGCCGCTTCAGCCCAGCCATGAAGGCGAAGGGTCGGGAACAAACTTTGAGGCCATCATCCGGCTGCGCGATGGTGCGACCTGGCAGCAGGCGGATGCAGAGATCAACCATGCCTGGGCTCTCCGAGCCAATCGCTATGAACAAGCCAACAACCCCGGCGCCACGGTCAGCTTCCATACCGTTCCCCTGCAAGAAGGGCAGACGGCTAAGGTGCGCCCACAGGTGTTGACGTTGATGCTGGCAGCGGGATTCATCCTGCTGATTGCGTGTGCGAATCTCGCCGGTCTGACATTGGTGCGCATGCTGCGGCGAACGCCGGAGTTTGCCACCCGATTGGCGTTGGGCGCCTCACGCTGGCAAATTGAGAAACAACTTTGGATTGAAAACCTGTTGCTGGCAATGGCAGGTGGAGCAGCCGGTGTAGCAGTGGGTTTTGTCGCATTACGCGGATTGCTCCTGCTTCTGCCGGAACACTTTCTTCCTGTCGCCAGCGTACCGCTCGATGGCCGCGTGCTGGCGTTCGCGCTTTGTCTTTCTTTGTTGACCAGCATACTTTTCGGCATGCTTCCAGCACTCACTACACGAACATTCGATCTGCGCTCCGCCATTGGCAGCCGCACCACGACGGGCGGCGAGCATTTGCGTCTGCGGCAGGCTTTGATTGTCGGCGAGACGGCGCTGACCGTTGTGTTGCTGGCCGCTTCGGGGCTTCTGATTCGCACGCTCATCCACCTGCAGACCTTGCCGGCGGGATTCAATCCATCCGGAGTGATGACAGCAAAAGCATCGCTCGATGATGTGCGCTATCACGACCCGGCTGCTTTCCAAAAGCTGCTCGATGAGAGTACCGCTGCCATGCGCCAGATTCCGGGCGTGCAACAGGCCGCCGTTGGCCTGAGTTTGCCTTATGAGCGGACTTTGATTAACGGTTTGACTATCAGTGACGGAAAGCAGGCAGGGCAGGCGGTCATGGTCGATGAGGTATATACCACACCCGGTTATTTCGCGGCCTTGCAGATCCCTATTCTGATGGGGCGCTCTTTCTCCGACGCGGATGGCCCCGAAACGCAGCAAGTGGCCATTATCAATCGGACCTTTGCGCGCAAATATTTTCATGGCGCCAGTCCAGTTGGGTTCCACCTGAACAAAGGCATTCTCATTGTCGGGGTAGTGGAAGATGTGGCCATTCCGCCCGGCATCGATCCTGCTGCGCCGCTATCCGGTGAAGAGACAATGTACGTTCCTGCCACGCAGACGGATGCGCAACACCTTTCGCTGGTCCATGTCTGGTTTCAACCAAGCTGGATCGTTCGCACCTCGGGGAAGGTTGAGGGATTGCCAGCGCAGATGGAACGCGCCATGGCGAGCGTCGATCCGAATCTCCCCTTCTCAGGCTTCTACAGTATGCGTGACCTGCTGGCGAAGACCCTGGCGATACAGCGCGTGGAAGTTGCGCTGCTGGGAGCGATGGCGGCTCTTGCTTTGCTGCTGAGTGGCGTCGGGATCTTTTCGCTCGTTGCCAATATCGTTGCGCAGAAGACGCGGGAGATCGGCATCCGCGTCGCGCTGGGTTCCTCCATACGCCAAGCGATGGTGCATGTTGGAGCGCCCGGATTACGAGCATCTACGCTGGGACTTATCGTGGGCCTGGTCCTTTGTGCAGGAGCATTGCGGGCGATGCAAAGCGTGCTCTACGGAGTCGGTGTTTATGATCTCCGTACCATTCTTACCGTGGTTCTGATCCTCTCGGCGGTCACCCTCGTTGCCGCTATTGTGCCCAGCCTGCGGATTGCGGGAATCGATCCCGCGGAGACCTTGCGCGCTGAATAGCGATCGCATCCGAAAAAGCGAAAGGGCAAACATCCTTTGGAGATGCTGCCCTCTGCTTCCCGATTTGTCGAAGACCTGGTTCGGTCTCCAGGTCAACCCGTCTATCGCCCGGAACAATTCAGAACCCACGGACTGCGTCCGCGTTTCCTCGCCATTCCATTCTCAAGACGCTGTTAATAGCTTCCTCGGCGCCATCCGCGAGCTCGTTACCGGTCTCTTGGTGGTCTTCGTCTGCTCTCTCCTGCTGGAAGATTGCTCCTCCGTTGTTTTTGATAATACTCAATTCACAGGCAAGTTTCGTGGGCGGCCATCAATTTTGTAGCGTGGAAATAATGTACCTATTGTGGAAAGTTGCGGACGCGCCCGGTGTGGGTTCTTGACGCGATTGGATAGCCATATCCCCTACCGGCTTATTCGATCTTGTCTCTCATCTACTGGTGCGCGACGAACGCGACGCGGTGCAGGGGATTTGCTTGCTATTCTCGGCCTGGTTATACGGCGGGAAGCAGCTTTGTGGACCAACTGGCGTCCCTGGCTGGCAGCATTTGGACCTGCATTGCCCAGCAGTGGAAGTCTATTCCGGCTTTGCCTATTGTTGTTTTTGCCGGCTGCGCTTTGGTGAGCGCGCCGGGGTTTACAGCTAGTCCGGATCAAACCAGGCGCAGCCGTCGCTCTCGCTATGGGAGTAAACGGCATTGACGGGTCCCCTGTGGAGCAGCAGCGGCGCGTGGGTTCCTAATTGGGCGCTAAGTTGGCCGGCGTGGTATCTGGTGGCAACGGCACGAAGAAATTAAGACGGACATAGAGCCGTGTTTACTCTAGAAGGCTGGCAGCCAGCCTGAAATTTGCCAGTCTGAGGTTAAGTCCGAGTTGCTCGATCAGCGAATCACATGACTGCCGGGAGGTACCATTGAGTACTCACCTGGCGGTGGCGCGAAGGATTTTTCTTTCCTTCGCGGTTTCTTTCCGCTACTCTCGCCCAACTATGCGCCGCACGTTTGTTTTCCTGTTCCTCTTGGCGGGAGCCATGTCCGCGTCGGGCCGCGATTCAGCGGACCATTGGTTTGAAGTGCGTAGCCAAAACTTTGTCGTGCTCACGGATAGTAATCAAAAACAGGGCCTCCGTGTCGCCAGCCAATTTGAACGGATGCGCGCTGTTTTTCATATCCTCATGCCAACAGCTTCTGACAGTGCCGGGTCCCCGATCATCGTGCTTGCATTGAAGGACAAGAAGGCCATGGAGGCCCTTGAACCGGAATCGTATCTGGCGAAAGGGCAGGTTAACCTCGCTGGGTTCTTTATGCGTGCGCCAGACAAGAACTACATCCTGCTCCGCCTGGATGCGCAGGGGGCACATCCGTTTGCTACCGTCTATCACGAGTACACCCACTACTTGATGCGCGATGCCAGCGGATGGCTACCTTTGTGGCTAAACGAAGGGATGGCAGAGTTCTTCCAGAACACTGACATCCAGGACAAGGAAGTGTTGCTCGGCCAAGCCAGCGCCGATGACGTCTTGTATTTACGACAGAATCAGCTCATACCGCTTACCACGTTGCTTAAGGTCGATTACAGTTCACCCTACTACCACGAAGAGCAAAAGGGTTCCGTCTTCTACGCGGAGTCGTGGGCGCTAACCCATATGCTTACGATTTCGGATGCACAGAAAGGCACCAATCGCGTTCAGGATTACGCGAATCTGCTGGTTAGGAAGCAAGATGCCGTCACGGCCGCGCAGCAGGCGTTTGGCGACTTAAACCAGTTGCAGAAGTCGCTGAACATTTATATCTCGCAACTCGCGTTCATGATGTTCAAAATGAATAAGCCGATACCAGTGGACGAATCCACGTTCCAGGTACGCGCCCTACCAGCCACCGATGCCGATGCCATCCGTGCTGATGTACTCGTCTACAACCAGCGCACTCGGGACGCACAGGCTCTGATCGACCAGGTCCTGCACGACGATCCGAACAATGCTCTTGCCCACGAAACGATGGGATTTCTCAAGTTTCGGGAAGGGGACAAAGAGGCCGCAAGAAAGTGGTACGGGGAAGCAGTGAAGTTGGACTCCCAGAGCTATTTGGCCCATTACTACTACGCCGCCATGTCTATGGGAGACGACGGGGAAGGGAAGGACCCTGTGATTGAGTCCAGCCTTCGCACTTGCATCAAGCTTAACCCTAACTTTGCGCCGGCCTATGATGCGTTGGCCAGGTATTACATGCGGGATCCTACGAAAATAACCGAAGCACACGTTTTGAACATCCGCGCAATCACCCTGGAACCTGACAATATCAATTACCGCCTGAACGCTGCCGTGGTTCTACTGAACAATCAACGCTATGACGACGCGATAGCGGCGCTCAAGGCGGCGAGCCGGGTGGCAAAAACTCCGCAAGACATAGCCTCAGTCCAGGCCCGCCTTGCAGAAGTAGAGCAATACCAGGGTTCCGTGGCACAAGGCCGCCAGGCGGAGAGCCAACCGGGCATCCAAAACGTCGGCACAGTGGTGACAGACACGCGGACCATGACCATTACCAGCAGTGACGGCAGCAAATTAGTTCTCAAGCCAAACAGTCCTGAGGATAGCCCCAGGTATCCGACAGAAGCGCCCACCGGTCCCCATCATGTCGTCAGAGGTCTTCTGCGCAACGTGCATTGTGGGTATCCCTCCATCCTGACTTTAAGCGTCGCGCAGGTTGGGAGAGCCCCCGCCGTGTCGCTCTATCGCAACGACTTCAGGCAGATCGAGTTCAGCGCAACGAATTTTACTCCTAAACGCGATATCAACCCCTGCACAGATATCGAAGGGTTGAAAGCCAAAGTGGAATATGCCGAGGTTTCCGACAAATCTGTCGCCGGTCAGATTCTCTCGGTCGAACTGACTAAATGACCCAGGTAAGATCTCTTTCAGGACGACACCTCATCGAGGTTAAAGGGAAGTTTGCGCAGGCGCTTTCCGGTGGCGGCGAAGATGGCGTTGCCAACGCTGGGCCCGATCAGCGCAAGCGGCGGCTCGCCGATACCGCCGGGTGGGCGGCCGCTTTCCACCAGGTAGGTCTCGAGGTGCGGAGCGTCAGGCATGCGCAGTACTTCATAGCTATTGAAGTTCTGCTGTTGAATCATTCCGTTCTTGACCGTGATGCGCTCTTTAAGGGTGGCGCTCAGGCCCATCAGCACAGCGCCCTCTATCTGGGCACGGATGCCGTTCATATTGATAACCCGGCCAGGGTCGACCACCGTGATGACGCGGTCGACGCGGAGCTTGCTATCCTTGACCGTGACCTCGGCGACTTGAGCAAGATAGCTGGTCTTGGAGAAGAAGCAAGAAATACCGCGGCCACGGTTGGGTCCGAGGGGTTGACCCCAGCCGGCCTTTTCAGTGGCCAGGTCCAGCATGTGAATCACCCGTGTAGGATCGGCGAGCGTTCCATCGAAGTTTGACCTGGGTGCACTGGACCGGGCGGCCGCCTTCATCAGCAGGCGGCGGCGGAAGAGGTAGGGATCCTGTCCGGCCAGGTGAGCCAGTTCGTCGATAAAGCACTCGACAGAGAAAACGTTGAAGGCGATCTCGACCCCGCGCCACGCTCCCCGCGTAGCGCCGCTCTCGACCGGCACATACGACATACGGAAATGCTGTGCCGGATATGGTTGGTCGAGGGCTCCCCCGAGCTCATAAGCCTGCGCTTGCTTCGGGTCTCTCTGGCCGATGATCGTAGTGTCGGCGATGCGGTCGGTCCACGCAACCAGGTTTCCTTCCTCATCGATGCCGCCGCGAAGGCGGTGCATGCAGGCGGGGCGGTAGCCGTCATGAGTGAAATCGTCTTCGCGGGTCCAGACGAGTTGGACAGGCCGGTGGATACGTCGCGCTATCTGCAGGGCCTGGCGATCATAAGGTGAGCCGAAACGACGCCCCAGGCCACCCCCCATGAAGGTGACGTGGACGGTGACGTCGCGCTTATCGATGCCGAGGATTTTGGCGGCCTTCTGCTGGGTTCCCCCGCCAGCCTGGGTGGGTGACCATATCTCGCAGCGGCCATCGTTGAGCCTGACCGTGATGTTCATGGGCTCCATGGTGGCATGGGCGAGGAAGGGAAATTCGTAATCGCTCTGGATACGTTTCGCTGCAGGGACGGTATCAGGGTTAAGGGTGGTGTTGGTGGAGTTCCAGTACTCTTGAGCGTCGAGGCCTGCACGTAGCTTTCCGGTGAGGGACTCAGTCGACTCGTCGTGGTACTGACCAGGCTTCCACTCGGTGGCCAGCGCATTGCGGCCCTGCATGGCGGCCCAGGTATTGGCAGCGACCACGGCAACTTCGCGCGTGTTTTTGTTGGCCGAGCCGGGATCGGTGGGGATCTCGAAAACATCGAGCACGCCGGTGATTGTTTTGGCTTTTGCGGCGTCGAAGCGGAGCAAGTCGCCGCGAAAGTAGGGACACTGGGCTACGACGGCGTAGACCATGCCAGGGAGACGAACGTCGAGGCCGAAACGGGCGGTCCCCTTTACCTTGTCTGGGATGTCAAGGTGAGGGATCGAGCGGCCGAGGAGGGTGAAGTCTTTGGCGTCCTTCAGGTGCACGGTGTTGGGGTCGGGAAGGGGAAGCCAGCGCGCGTCTTTGATCAGTGCGCCGTAGGAAAGGCTGCGGCCAGAAGGTGTGTGAACGACCTGGCTGTTACGGGCGCGGCATTCGCTGTGAGACGCGCTCCACTGGCGCGCCGCGGCGGCAATGAGGACCTCACGGACCTGTGCTCCAGCCTGGCGCAGAGGTTTGTAACCCTCCCACACGGATCCGCTCCCACCAGTGCCATCGGCGTTGTCGGCCTGAACGACCGTGATGCGTGTGAAATCGATCTCGGCCTCTTCGGCCAGGATCATAGGCAATGCGGTGAAGACTCCCTGGCCCATCTCGGATTTGTTCAGAACGAGCTGGGTCTCTCCGTCGGGATGGATGCGGATCCAGGCGTTAAACGGGTCCTGGGTTGCGTCGGAAGATGGGAGGTGAAATCGGCCGCGAAGGGTGAGACCTACGACCAGGGCTCCGCCTGCGGCCGCGGAAGTTGCGAGGAAGGTGCGGCGCGAGATGGTGGCGCTGCTTTTGACTGGCGGCGGGCTGGGTTTGGTGCTCACGCGTGTGCCTCCCCTGCGGCACGGCGAATGGCGTTGCGAATGCGGAAGTAGGTGGCGCAACGGCAGACATTGCCGGCCATCGCCTGGTCGACGTCGGCATCGGCGGGGTGAGGTTTGCGAGCGAGCAATGCGGCGGCAGACATTATCTGTCCCGGTTGACAGTAGCCGCACTGCGGGACCTGTTCAGCGATCCATGCCTGCTGCACTGGGTGGAGACCGTTGGAACCAAGCCCCTCGATGGTGACGATTCGCCTGCCAGCCGCAGTTGTGAGGGGTGTCTGGCAGGCGCGGATCGCGGCGCCGTCCATGTGCACGGTGCAGGCTCCGCAAAGCCCGATGCCGCAACCGTATTTTGTGCCTGTCAGGTTGAGCAGGTCGCGGAGCACCCAGAGCAAGGGCATCTCCGGATCGGCATCTACGATTTGTTGGCGGCCGTTTATTTCCAGTGTGAAGCGGGCCATGGTCGACTCCGGGTTCGAGCTTCAGGCACCGGGAGGGTCCTGGCCAGCGGCATGCAGCAAAACAAACAGAAAATGCAGGGAAGTCTCGCGAAGGTGCAGCGAATATGCAGGCTATCGAAAGAGATTGAGATCGATCGCATCTGCCATGGCCTGATATCCCGCATCCGTAGGATGAAGATGGTCTGGTGAAGCCAAGCGCGGTAAGACTCTGCTGGGATGATCAGGATCGCGCAAGACTGCATCGAAGTCGATCACGCCATCAAATGCTCCGCTGGTCATGATCCATTTGTTGACTGTCTGGCGCAACGCTTCCTTCAATTCCGAATAATAGCCGGGAAGCACCATACCTTCGCAGGGAGTCATGGTCGCGCCGATCAGCTTGATGCCGCGGGCGTGCGCCCGGGAGATTAGCTGCCGGTACGCCTGAATCACGTCCTCCGCGCTGCGCATATCTTTTGGATCGGCGAGATACTCCCCGCCCAGCTTGGCTCCGGGAAAACTGATGTCATTGATTCCTTCGAGCAGCACGATATGGGTTACGCC
>CAZSUK010000292.1:0-18291 GCA_964609355.1 uncultured Acidobacteriaceae bacterium
GCCCGTGGAGCGGCGCCAGGCTGGCCGGCACCGGCGCGGCATCCGCGATCTGTGGAGTGAAACCGAGCAGTGATTGCTTATCTACCAGCGATTCCAGAGCATTGACTGCGAGCGCGTTGAATAGTCCGTTGGTATGCGCTAACGGCGGGCCGCCTATCATCGCGGCGGCGGATCCGCTTTGCGCCAATTCCTGCGCCAGGCGCTTGATGACAGCGGCGCTCACCCCGGTCTGCTTCTCGACCGCTTCTGGTGCGTAGGCCGGCAAGCCTGCCTGCCATCCGTCGATCAGGGAGCCTGCACCTTGTGGCGCCGGCTTTCCCGCCATGATGACATGAGCAATGCCGAGGGCGAGCACCCCTTCCATACCGGGGCGGCACGCGATCCACTCGTCGGCGTTGGCGCCGGTCTGCGACATACGCGCTTCTATCTGCACCAGCTTCGCGCGTCGTCCGGGACGCCCCTGGCGCATTTCTCCGTAGCCTATCGACTGCGCCACGGGAGAGTTCCACGTTCCCAGAAAATCCGCGCCGAAGCAGATGGCGTAGTCAGCGCGAGCCAGATCGAACGTGGGCAGCGCAGCGTGGCCAAAGCTCAACAGATTCGCCTGCCGCAGCACGGCTTCATCAAAAGGCTGATACCAGATCGGGGGTGGCGCTCCGTAGACTTTCAGGAACTTGCTTATCAACTCGACTCGCTGACCGCTTAAGGGCCGCGACAGAAAAGCCAGCGAGTGCGCCGAACCAGACGCTTGCAGCGTGCCCAAATGGGCAGCGACTTCCTTCAGCGCATCGTCCCAGTTTATTGTCTGGAACTCACCCGAACCGCGTGCGCCAGTGCGCTTGGTGGGATGGGTGATGCGATCGGGATGATAGAGCATCTGCAGACTCGCCTGGCCCCGGGCACAAAGCTTGCCCTGGTTGACGGGATGCTGCGGGTTGCCTTCGAGCTTCTTGGCCAGGCCCATCTTGATGAGGCCTTGTTGACCGCGACGCACCACCTCGGCTTCGCCCTGCATTACGCGGACCAGCAGGCCGCATCCGGCGGAGCAAACAGTGCAGACGCTCGGCTTGATGGTGGCGATGCCAGGGACCAGCTCTTCCTCGGGAACGAAGCGGATAAACTGCTTCTCCGCATTGCGACAGCCTTCGAGCGTGGCCATCACTCCCGAGAGCGCCGATATCTTGATGAAGTCGCGTCGTTCCATAGCCTAGTAGTGACACGTCTCGCAATCGATCGAGACCTTCTTTTGCGTGTGGCAGTTGATGCAAAAACCCATGTTCAGATCGATTTTGCGTTCGGCCGTTGTCTGCTTAGTCAGGTCGCTGTGGCAGGCGGCGCAATCGACCCCGGCGCGGATGTGCGGTGCATGGTTGAAACGCACGTGCGCGGACTCGCTGTAGTTGTAAACGCGGACCCAGGGAATGTCTTCACCGCGCGCTTGATAGGCCGCAATCTTCTTGATCTCCGGGCGATCGGTGGCGATCGACTGGTGGCAGCTCATGCAGACAGTCACGCCGGGAATGCGCGCCTCAGGGCCTTGATCCACCCCAACGTGGCAGAAGGTGCACGGCAGCCCCTTTGCCAAATGCACCGTGTGGGTGTAGGCGATAGGCTGCACCGGGTGTTCCGGATGGAGGTCAACAAAGTCCTTTACGGCGGCGAAGGCGTTGGGATGCGCTGGGGTGAAAACACCCGTGGTCACATATTCCGCAGACCCCGCGGCTCGCGTTGCCGGGCGGGGGAGCACGATCTCCACCACCCCCCAGGTCCAGGCGCAGACCAGAAGTACCAGCAACCCTCTTCGCCAACCCCTCAGCATGCGCATAGCGGGACAAGTGTTAGCTGCAACTGCGGAACGGGCAGATGCTACACGACTGCCGGGCGGTTGTAAATAATGAAGAAGGGACCGCCAAAGCGCCGGGAGAGACGCTAGGAAACGCGGAGCTTCTGGGGCCTTTCGAGAAAGGCGCTTTCAAGCCTGTGGGTGGGGCGGCAACTTGACCACCGACAACCAGAAGCCGTCAATGGTCTTCACGACTTTGAGAAATCCGTCGAGGTTCACAGGCTTGGTGATGTAACAGTTTGCATGGAGCATATAACTCCGCAGGATATCGGTATCCGACGAAGAAGTGGTCAAAATGACGACAGGAATGCTTTTCAGGGTCGGACTCTCCTTGATTTCCTGCAGAACCTCGCGGCCATCTTTCTTGGGCAGGTTGAGATCGAGCAGGATCAGGTCCGGACGAGGGGAGTTGGCATACTCTCCTTCTTGCTTCAACAATGACATCGCCTCGATGCCATCGCGGGCGACCTGCAAGTTGATATGCACCTTCGCGTCTTTGAGCGCTTCCTGTGTAAGCCTGACGTCACCGGGACTGTCTTCCACCAGGAGAACTTCGATTGGTTGTGCGCTGGATCCAAAGGCCACCATCATTCTTGCTCTCCCGCAGGCAGGGCGAAGTAGAAGGTTGAACCCTTCGCGAGTTCTGACTCTACCCAGATCCGCCCCCCCAATCGATTCACAATCTTCTTGCACATGGCTAATCCGATTCCGGTGCCCTGGTACTCCTTTTGCCCGTGCAACCGCTGGAAAATCACGAATATCCGATCGAAATACTGAGGCTCAATACCCATCCCGTTATCACGCACGGAAAAGATCCATTCCCTGCCCGCTTCCCGGGTGGCGGAGATGTGTATATGCGGCAGTTCAGCCCCGCGATACTTAATAGCATTGGCGATGAGATTTTGGAATACCTGCACCAATTGCGTTCCATCCGTATTGATTGCCGGCAGCGGATCATGGTCCACAATCGCGTTGCTCGCCTCAATGGTTGCTTGCAAGTTCTTAACCGCTCGTGCCAATGCATCTTCACAGGACGTTCGATGTATCGCTTTTGTACTTGCCCCTGCACGCGAATATGACAGCAGATCCTGAATCAATCCTTGCATGCGGTTGCACCCATCGACTGCATAGGCAATGAATTCATCGGCGTCAGAATCCAGACGTCCTTTGTATCGTTGGGCCAGCAGCTGTGTGTAGCTGGCCACCATGCGCAAAGGCTCCTGCAGATCATGCGAAGCAACATAGGCAAATTGCTCCAGTTCGTCATTGGAACGCTTCAGTTCAACCATTGTCTTGCCTAAATGCTCCTCGGATTCCTTGAGCTCGGTGATGTCCCGAGTGATTTTCCCAAATCCTCGCAGCCGCCCATTCTCGTCCCGCAACGCTGTAATCACGACATTGGCAAGAAAGCGAGTGCCGTCCTTGCGCAAGCGCCATCCTTCGTCTTCAAAGCTCCCGCTCTCCAGCGCCCGGGCCAATTCCATGGCCGGCTTTCCGTTGTGGATATCTTCCGCAGGATAGAACCGGGAGAACGGCTGGCCGATAATCTCCTCTGCCCGATATCCTTTGATTCTTTCCGCGCCTTCGTTCCAGCTAACGACCAGGCCCTCCGGGTCCAACATTACGTTTGCATAGTCCTTAATGCCCGACGCCATCAGGCGGAAGCGTTCCTCACTGTTACGCAAAGAATCTTCGACCCGCTTGCGCTCCGTAATGTCGCGAATCGCAGCCGTCACCAGGATGCCCTCTGCGCTTTCGAGTGGGCTCAGCATGATCTCTATCGGGAAAGTACTTCCGTCTTTCCGCCGCCCGTTGAGTTCAATCCCGGTACCGATTTGCTGCGCCAGCGCTTCGGCCGCAGTGCGCGTTCCATCCGCGACCAGCCTCTCCGCGAAGCCGTCCGGAATAATGTTCTTCACCTTCTGCCCCAGGAGCTCATCACGCCGATAACCGAACTGTTTCTCCGCCTGAACATTCAGCAGGGCGATTTCCCCGCTCGAGTTCACCACCACCATCGCATCGGGCGCAGCTTCGAGTAACCCGCGATACTTGGCTTCCATGTCCGCAAGGTGCTTCTCCGCTGTCTTGCGGTCCGTAATGTCGCGAATGGCCGCTGTCACCAGGGTCCCTTCTGCGGTTTCAAGCGGGCTCAGCATGATCTCGATAGGAAACTCACTCCCATCCTTACGCAGCCCTATCAGGTCAATCCCGGTTCCGATCTGCTGGGCCAGCGCCTCGGCCGCGGTGCGCGTTCCATCCGCCAGCAGCCTCTCCGCAAAGCCCTCGGGGATGATGCTGTTCACCTTTTGCCCCAGTAACTCATCACGCCGGTAACAAAACCGTTTCTCGGCCTGAACATTCACCAGAACAATCTCCCCAAGCGAGTTGACCACCACAATCGCATCCGGCGCGGCCTCCAACAGCCCGCCATATTTGGCTTCCATCTGCGCAAGGTGCTTCTCCGCTGTCTTACGCTCGGTAATTTCGCGGATGGCCGGAGTAACCAGGATGCCTTCTGCGGTTTCAAACGGGGTTAAAACGATTTCGATAGGAAACTCGGTTCCATCCTTTCGTTGACCATTCAGCTCAATCCCACTATCAGTTTGGTGCGACGTTGCTTCCGCGATCAGCCTCTCGGCGAGGCCCTGGGGAATAATGCCTTCTTCCTTCTGTCCTGGGAGCTCACCACGCAGGTGTCCGAATTGTTTCTCCGCCTGATCGTTCAAAAGGACGATCTCGCCGCTCGGATTGACTACCACCATTGCATCTGGGGAGGCTTCCAGAAGCCCGCGATATTTCGCTCTCCACTTCGTGTTTTCGTGGAGATCGGGATTGAGATTCATAAGCTCCCTGGAACGCGTCATGTGGACCACCCGGTCTACCAATGAAGTCTGCCAACGAGCGGGTGAGGCGTAGAGCACCCGCGATAGCTATATCGGCTTCGAATAGGAAGTCCGCGAGGGGCACAGTCTGACAGGACCTTAGGTCACGGATTTGAGCCAGAAGGCCCGACGCGCCCGGTTGCGCTAACCTGCCTGCCTGTTCGGTTGGTGCGAGGTAAGCTGGATGTTCCGGGAGGCAAGCAGTTGAGAGCAAGCGAACGTACGAACAGTTACATCCCATGCGGACGAGCGAGCATTGGCGTGGTACTGATGCTCTGGACAATCGGTTGCAACAATACTCCCCCCGCCGTTGCTCCGCATGCCGATACGCAGCCGCGTCCGGCGGCGCGTGAGTACCAGCCAGCAGACAACTCCGGTTACGGCAGGGACAACAACCGGCGCCGGTCCCGCCGTGGACGTCCGGAGGAAGCCGCTGCGCCAGGACAATTTGATTTCTACCTGCTGAATCTTTCGTGGTCGCCTGAGTTCTGCGCCACCCACGGAGATAGCCCGGAATGCGGGCGCAACCTGGGCTTTGTGGTGCACGGACTCTGGCCGCAGGACGCCAACGGCGACTACCCGCAACATTGCAGTGACGCACCCGGGCCGGCCAACCCACAGGACGACACGGACATCATGCCCACCGCCAGCCTGGTGGAGCATGAATGGGAGACCCACGGCACCTGCTCCGGGCTGGGGGCAAATGATTATTTTGCCGCGATTCATAAGGCCTATGCGTCCGTGAAGCTGCCGGCGAACGTTGGCACGGGCGCGGATGCGAGTGGGGTCACTCCTGACGACTTGCTGGGTCGCTTTGCCGCCGCCAATCCGGGCTATCCGCCGGGGAGTTTCGCACTGAGCTGCGGCAACAACCGGTTGACAGCGGTCGAAATCTGTCTCAGCAAAGACCTGCATCCTGAACCCTGCCAGGGTGTGCGGTCCTGCAGGGCGAATGTAGTCAAGGTGACGCCGCGATAAAGCAGATGCACTAGGGAGCTAAAGCCCTGAATTTATATAGCGGAGTGTTCGCGCGGACTTGAAAACCCGCTCCCCTGGACTAAAGTCCGGGGCTGGCACGATTGGACTCAGGGTTGGGGGGCTGGGGGGGGAGGGGTAGATTCCGGAGCAGGCTGCACGGTGTTCGTTGCCCCGCCTTGCCGCGCCAGCTTTTCCGCCTGCTTGCGCCGATAGTGGCGCACCATATCCGGCCAGAACTCGATGATTTCGCTACCGATAATGGCTTGGGCGGTGACGGTAAAGCCACGGCTGACCGTGTCGCTGACAGTGCGCTCAGGCGCCGGGTAGTAAAAATTCGAAATGGCTGCGCCCACCAGGTTTCCAATGACATTGGCGTAATTCGGTCCCCAGGTTCCGCTGTCGCGTTTGCACCATACCGTGCCGCTCGCGGCCCAAAGAACACGGCTGGTGTAACTGCCCGTGCCCTTCTGAAAATAACGGGGATCCTCTTTCCACCAACTGGCCAGCACTGCGTTGCCCAGCAGATTTCCGGTGAAGTAGTCAGCGTACGCTGCACCGTATCGCTTGGCGTACCCCTCTACCCCCTGCCCGTACTCGGGAAAGCTGTTTTCGGCCTGATCGATGCCGGCGCCAAAAGCGGTAAGCACGAAAGGCCACGGATCGGTCGCGCTCTTGAAGAAGAGTTGATACTTCTCACCGGCACTCAGAGGGACAGCATCCTTATTGGCTGTGGTATTGAAGGTCGCCATCACTGCAAAAACCCGCTGTTTCTCCTGCTTCTTCAACTGCTCCTGAGCCAATTTGCGCCGTTCTTCTTCCGTCATGGGTGTAGTGGTGCTCTGAGCAGGGGCGGGCGGATAGGGTTTGACACCCGGAGGAGACGTCGTGTTATCGGGACTGGTTTGGGATTGCTGGGCGACCGGACTATCGGGAAGATTCAACGCGGCATCTGCCGGCTGGGACTTGGCGACAGGGCCTGCGAAGAATACGGTTAAAGTTATGGTTGCGGCGGCAAACCATCGAGTCAGAGTCAATCGGGTGGACCTCAATCCTGCTGCGTAAACCTATCGTTCCAACCGGCCAACGCGGGCTATCGCTCATGAGCGTGTTGCAATCCTGGGATCGGGTACAAACAGAGACGAACACCACGCCAGGTGGTGACCAGGTCTGGGAGTCACTCGATCATTTGGCTTAAAAAGTCACGTGCGGTCCACTGGCTTAAGACCATAAGATCTCGCCGCCAGAAACCGCAACTCTTCACTGCGGACCGGCCAGACTATCCCCCGATTATTTTAATGGCAAAACGGGGCATCAGGGCCGGGAATGATGGAAATGCTGATGGAATCAAAAACGATGTCTACCGGCTGGTCGCCTGACACGAGGAAGGGGCTATCCTGCGAGGAGTGGAAGAACACCCACAGGAGGATCACAAGCATGGCAAAGTACGCATTGTATGTTCCATTGAAGGCTAAGCCCGGCAAGGCTGCGGACGTGGAAGCCTTCCTCAAACAAGGCGCGGAGATGGCCAAGGCAGAGGCAGGAACCGTGACCTGGTATGGCATCAAGGAGGGCACCGACTCTTATGCAGTGTTCGACACCTTCCACGATGAGGCAGGCCGGAACGCCCATTTGAACGGCGCGATTGCCAAGGCACTGATGGCCAAAGCCGACGAGCTATTTTCAAACAAACTGGAGATTCACAAGATCGACATCATCGGGGACAAGTAAACGAATTGTTCAGAACGCGTGGCGGCTCATGATCTCGCGGGTGATTGTCAGGACCATAATGCGCAGGTCGAACCATATCGACCAGTTCTCGATGTATGCAAGGTCACAGGCGACCCTGTTTTCTATCTGCTCCACAGTTTTTGTTTCCCCGCGCCACCCGTTGATCTGAGCCCATCCCGTAATGCCTGGCTTGACGCGATGGCGGAAAGCATACTTGGCAACAACATCGGTAAACAGCTTGTCCTCCGCCTTGGTGTTGGGCGGGTGGGGGCGCGGTCCAACCAGGGACATGTTGCCTTTGAGGACGTTCAGCAGTTGCGGCAACTCGTCCAGGCTTAATTTTCGCAGCCAGTTGCCGAGCCGGGTGATGCGCGCGTCGCCCCGCGTCGCCTGCCGATCGCCCAGAAGATCCGTCATCCCATGATGCATGGTGCGGAATTTATAACAAGTGAAGAGCCGATTATTGAAACCAAGGCGAGGTTGACGAAACAAGATCGGGCCGGGACTGTCAAGACGGATCGCCAGGGCAAGGAGCGCGAGAAGGGGAGACAGGAAAAGTAGCATCAGGGAACCGATGACGAGATCGAAGGCCGACTTCTTGGCCGCCCGCCAATCCTTGAGCGGCCGTTCTTCGATCAATAACACGGGATTGGAACCAACCGAGGACAGCTGGCTACTCTTGTAGCGGAAGCCTACGAAGTCGGTGGTCAAACAAATGTCGGCGACCGCGCTTCCGATCTGCTCCATGATGATCGAGATGCGAGCGATGGCCCGCAGTGGGAGCGCGATCACGATCAGGTCGATCTGTTCCTGCCGGCTTCGTTCCAGCAGATCGCGTACGCTGCCGCGCACTTTGACCCCGTCCTGTTCGGCTGGAATTCGTGAAAGACGATCGTCATAGAGGCCGACCACGGTATAGGAGTGTGGCTCAGAACGCAGGCGTTCAATAAACTCGCGGCTAAAATCTCCCGCGCCAATCACCGCAACCCGGCGCGCCAGCCGGCCAGAAGATACCCAGTTGTGGAGCAGGCGGGAGAGATAGATCCGCGACGCGACCAGCACCACCGCGCTCGAGAATAGCCAAAGAAAAGGCCACTCGCGAAAGAGCAGGCCATCATCGCGCATCAGGAAGAGGCACACCATCATGCTACCGCCACCGGCCAGCAACGGGAGGGGCAGAAGCTTCAGCTGTGTGCCGAGTGACCGGAGGGAGACGAGCCGGTAAGCGCCGGACCGGAAATGGCAGACCGCTCCGACGAAACTGCCGGTCACCGTAGCCAGGAAGAGTGGACCGTCGGCGTGCAGTGCGGACAAGGCTGTCAGTATGCTCCTGGCCAACCACCCACAGAACAGCAACAACAACAGATCAGAGGCCTGAACGATATTCACGATGACGGCGGCCGACATTCGATGTTTGTCGCCGCGAGATCCCCTCCGGGTAGGTGATCTGCGTTCCCCTGCAGTGCTGGACGCAGGCTGGGCAATGGGATCGAGCGATGCTGTCTTCTGCAAAGAGGAGACCGTGGCGGAGTTTTCCTTCATCGGACACCAGGTCTACCAACCATGGCGGCGAACACCGTGCGCTCGATCCGCAATCCGTGTTTGCGGCGGAGAAAAGGGAGCATCGGTCTCGATGCTGTCGGTCTTGATACCATCCGGCGCGGTTTAGGCGACCGCCGTAGTTGCGCTTGCAACATCTGGACCTGAGACAGCAGATCGCAGCTTTGCCGCACCAGAGTACTCATGTTGTCGAGTGCTCGCAGAAGTCTTTTGTCCCACTCATCGACACTATTAGCCTGGTCATTCGTCTCTACACATTTGTTCCGTACATCCGGTGAGGTGCGGGAGAGCCACGACTCGAGTTCATCGGAGAAGGCGACCACGGCGCTTCTATCCTTCAATGCCGGGCGGTGGACCGGCATGCCCAGCAGGGCCTCCCAACGTTGAGCCGTGCGCACACCGCGGTCGATGTGGTTAGAGATTTGCTTCCAGCCGTTGAGGATCCTGCGATTCGTTGCTTCTTCCATGATCGAAGCACCAGCTTTGGGAAATATCTCTGCAGTAAAGTTAACGTCCGCCTAGTTTTGGCCCTAGCGAGTGAGGCGGACCTTCCAATAAATGACGGCGGCGATCGCCAGTGCGGCCTCAAAGACCAGGGACCACAACACACCTCGCACGCACCCCAATCTGTCTTCTTCGTCAAGTTCTTCTACGTCGTCCAGGCCTGCATGCGATTGTAGGACGCCGCTGGGGGCAACATGGGTTAAGCGGAATCGTTTGTGATCACCTTCGTATAACTCTGCTTCGAACTGATTCGTAACCGCGTGAGACACCGGCATTTTTGAGCTCTCCCGATCGCATTGCGCTATCCATCTATCGGCTTATTCCGAAATGCTTACGTAGCACGTTCTAGTCATGGCAGTATGGCGGGACAGCCATGCCGGCGAGACTCGATTGCAGCGAAGATGATGCAGAATCGGGCAGCTTAGAGATTGCGCGTTGGTGTAACGATCGGGCGGGCCGGTCCACTATAGCGTTAGCGACCAGGAGATGACGTTTCCTGGCCAGTCCTGCCTGGGCCCTTCGGGGGGAGGTTTCAGGCAGGGATACTCAGAGAAGGATGACCGGGCAGTTGTGAGCAGAACTGTCTAGTGGATGCGGCGGTGACGTTTCGCCCTTCTTGGGGGTATCGATTGTGGAGCCATCTCACCGCGGCATGAGGTTATTGGAAGCAGAGCCACCACTCGAGAGTGGCGTGAAAGAAACTCTTCGAGCTGGTCTGGGGGCATCGCCCTGCCTAAGAGGTAACCCTGCCCCGAACAGCAACCGGCAGAACGAGCATTGTCAAACTCTTCCTCGGTCTCAAGCCCTTCTGCCAGCACGGACATACCGAGGCCCTCTCCGAGCGCGACGATGGAACGGACAATGGCACGCTGTTGTGCGCTGGCGCCGACCAGGGCGCGATCGATCTTGATGGTGTCGAAGGGTAGCTCTGCTAACTGCCCGAGCGAGGAGTAGCCGGTGCCGAAATCGTCGATGGCCAGGCGCACTCCCCTGGCATGCAAATCGTGCAACGTGCTCAGGACGGTACTTGTATGTTCAAGAAGGATGCCTTCAGTGATCTCGATTTCAAGCCTGTTTGCGGGGAGCCCGGCGCTGGCTAACGCACGGTCGACAGTATCAACAAAGCAGCCGTCATTTAGCTGTATCGGTGAAGCGTTTACGGCGACAACCGCCCCATTTGAAAGCAGTGCTGCTTGCCGGCACGCGGTTCGCAACACCCACTCGCCAATTGTTTTAATAAGCCCTATCTCTTCGGCGATGGCAACGAATTCTACCGGCGGGATCATGCCGAGAGTAGGGTGACGCCATCGCAACAGCGCCTCCAAGCCGATGAGTTGACGGCTTTTCATACTTATCTGTGGTTGGTAGTGAACCTCAAACTGATCCAACAGGAGCGCCTTGCGGAGATCCGCGGTGAGCGCATGCCGGGCCTTGATTCGTTCCTCCATGCCAACTTCGAAGAGCTGAAATGTGCCGGACCCTGCTGCTTGTGCTGCGCGAAGCGCAATACCGGCCCGGTTTAGCAACAGTTCTGCCTGCAGGCCATACTGCTGGCCAAGCACGATACCGATGCACGCAGTGACGTTCACCACTTGACCACGGATAGCGTAGGGACGCTGGAGCAGGTCGATGAGGCGTTTTGCGATGATGCCGCTCTCCTCGGCAGAGGGACTAGACTTGATGAGAACGACAAACTCATCGTTGGATAAGCGGACCACGCTGTCCTGCTCGCGCAACGTGGACTCTATCCTTCCCCCTCCAAGGCTCACGACTTCCTCGCCGAACGAGTATCCCAGTACGTCACTCAGTGCCCTGGATCGCTCCATACCGATGAGAAAAATGGCAAAGCCCGGCTCAACGCCATCGGCAATGAACTGCATCAGGGCGTGCTCCAAGACCTCCAGTGCGCCGTGCTTCCGGTCATCCACGTATGGACTGCGCATCTATACTCCGTTATCACTGCAGAATCGCCTTAAGCGGCCGGCGCGCAAATGGTTGTATCTTGCTTATCGGCGACCGAAGAGCCACCTTCACCTCTCGTACTAAATTTTTCTGCGATTTAAGCCGCTGCCTTCATTTTCTTCCCGTCGAAAGGCAGGTTTCCGCCCTCGTTCGAAGTGATAAGCCACCTCTCTAAGAGAAGGGCCAACTCACCGGGGCATGGCGCAAAGGTCGCACAGCCGCATTCCCTCTTCAGCCTGCCGGGAACGACAACAGCATCCATCATTGCAACTTCCGTAATTCCGATTGCTCTGAAAAAGGCCCGAGGCTTCGTCCGGTTGGCCGATAGGTAGGAGACGCAATCCACTGCCGAGACGATCGGCGGTCTCATGCGCACTGCTCACCTTTCGAGGAATACGATGCCGAAGCAAGTTACAATTTGTTCTTTTGTTGTTTCATTTCTGCTGGTCTCCGGATTAAGTACGTCTGTGTTGGCGCAAACGCCCGCCAACCGGGTCACCGCCGCAATTGATGAAAACAAGGTAACCACGTTCCTGGGAAACGTCCATCCCATGGCGCGGGCAGAGTTTGACCGGGGCGCGGTGAGCGCGGAGATGCCGCTCGAGCACCTGGTATTCCAGCTGCAGCCTTCCCAAGTCCAGCAGACAGCGCTCAATGATCTGGTCGAAGCACAACACGATCCTCAGTCTCCCTTATTTCACCATTGGCTTACGCCGGCAGAGTATGGAGCCCGGTTTGGCGCCAGCCAGCAGGACCTGGCAAGGATCACCAGCTGGCTGACCCAACATGGGTTTGTGGTGGACGAAATCCCCGCGGGCAACCGGCAGGTGATTTTCTCCGGCAACGCTGGACAAGTGGAGGATACGTTTCACACGCAGATTCACCGCTACCTGGTCGACGGCGTGAGCCACATCGCGAACACGCAGGATCCACAGGTTCCCTCTGCGCTGGCGGCGGTGGTGGACGGAATAGTCTCGCTGCATGATTTTCGTCTTGAGTCGCAGATCCGGTCGCGCACAGCAGTGGGCGCCCTTCCGCGATACTCAAACGGGAGCACGCACTATCTGTTTCCGGCTGATTGGGCCACGATCTATGATGTGAATCCGCTGTACAAGGCAGGCACCACTGGCGCCGGGAGCACGATCGCGATCGTCGGCCGGAGCAACATAAATCTGGCCGATGTTTCGAAGTTTCGTGCCAACGCAGGACTGCAGGCGAACAACCCATCGGTGATCCTGGTGAATACCAACCCGGGGTTGGTGGCCGGCGATCAGGATGAATCCACGCTGGACGTGGAGTGGTCCGGGGCGGTGGCTCCTGCGGCAACCTTGAAATTTGTGGTTGCGGCCTCGACGACAACTACCGACGGCATCGATTTGTCGGCACAGTACATTGTGAACCATGCGACAGCAACAGTAATGAGCACCAGCTACGGAAGCTGCGAGCAGGATATGGGCACGACCGAACTGGCTTTTTATAACAGCCTTTGGCAGCAGGCGGCGAGTGAAGGCATCAGCTCGTTTGTCTCTTCAGGGGATGCGGGTGCGGCCGGTTGCTATAGCGGCTCGTCCAGCTCGGCATCGGGTACGGGCGTGAATGGGCTCTGCAGTTCTCCTTACTCCACCTGCGTGGGTGGAACAGAGTTCCATGAAGGTTCCAATACGAGTTACTGGTCTTCGACCAACGGTGTTGGGGATGGTTCAGCGCTCAGCTACATACCGGAAGAAGTCTGGAACGAGAGCGGGGCGAATGGCGGATCGGGATTGTGGGCTTCAGGCGGAGGGGCAAGCCTTCACTACAGCCAGCCGACGTGGCAAAAGGGCCTAAGCGGCATTGGAGCGGCCAATGGCATGCGAGCGGTTCCGGATGTGGCAATGTCGGCGTCGGCTCACGACGGCTACGTCATCGCCGAAAACGGTTCTCTTTATGTGATCTCGGGTACTTCGGCTGCTTCGCCCTCTTTTGCGGGTTTGATGGCTTTGGTAGTCCAGGCCAAGGGTGGTATAGGACAGGGCAACGCGAATCCTTCACTGTATGCGCTATCGAATGCGAGCCGGAGTCCGTTTCACGTCACGCCTTCGGGCAATAACAGTGTTCCGGGCCAAACGGGGTTTACGGCTGGCGGAGCACAGTACAACCTGGCTACCGGCTTGGGCTCGGTAGACGCGGCCGCAATGGCAAGCGCGTGGGGCGGCGGTGGTAGCAAAACGACGATCGACTTTGGGTTGGCGGCTTCCGCCGGTGGTGCAACTGTGGTGGCCGGCAAGACCACGACTTTCACGCTACGGGTCACGGAGAGTAGCGCCGGCACCAATAAAGTTTCGCTGACAGCGACTGCCCCATCCGGTGTGTCGGGCAGCATCACTCCGAGCTCGATTCTGCCGGGCACAACCGCTACCGTAACGGTCACAGCGGCTTCTGCCATGGCAGCGGGAGTAAACAATATTGTCATTACCGGTAGTGACAGCACGGGAACACAATCCGTCACCTACGCGCTGACGGTTACACCATTGCCTACTCTGGCCCTGAATGCAGGGTCAGCCTCGATTTCGGTGGTGCAAGGGGTTTCAACCACAGCCAGCTTTAGCACAGTTACCGGCGGCTCGTTCACCGGCATCATCAGCTATTCCGTGAGCGGGCTGCCCGCAGGCGTGACTGCGAAATGGTCGGCTAATCCGCAGACTCCGCCGGCAAGTGTGAGCAGTAACAGCGAAACGTTGACGCTCACAGCGTCTGCAAGTGCGCCGGTGAGTTCGGTCGCGTTGGTGGTTACAGCTGCGGGCGATGGTATCAGCGCAAGGAAAGGTGTGACGTTGCAGGTGCTGCCTGCTGTGGGCGCGGTGCTGACGATTACGCCGCAGGCGATTTCCATGCCATCGAGTTATTTTGTACTAGTAACGATTACATTGACACCGGTTGGTGGAGTTGTAGCCACGGGTGGAACGGGGGCGTCCATCAGCATGTCAGGATTACCGAAGGGTATTACAGCGTCCTGGAGCGCGCCCGGCGTGAGTTCTGCAGGGGCGGTTGTCTGGAAGCTGACACTGACAGGCAGTGCAAGCGCTATGGCGTCTACGTCTCCCCTGAGCCTGAATGCAGCCTTGACGGCGAAGAACGGTAGCGTGTACCGGGCGACAGCAATCGTGCCTTTGACGGTGACGTTGAGCGCTGCCAAACGGCTCGCCCCTCGTCCGATAAAGATTCATGGACAGAGTTGAGGTCCTCTGATGTCCAATGCTGGGGGCATATAGTGCCCGCGAGGACGACACCCGAGTAAACTTGTTTGCATGGATGGAAGAGATAGCGGGCAATGCCATGCGGGTCTGCCTTCTGAGCGGACGGAGGAGGCCTCGTCTCCGCTCCTGGGCCGTACTGCTCTGGTGACGGGAGCTTCGCGAGGAATTGGAGCCAGAGTGGCCCGGCAGCTGGGCCAGCTCGGAGTCGATGTCGCGATCAACTATCGAAGCAAGCGGCCGAAAGCTCAAGCGGTGGCTGATGATTTAATTGCTATGGGGAGAAAACCACTTCTTATCGAAGCGGATATTACGAAGGCGGAAGACCTTACCACGACCTTCGATCAGATTGAGGCGGCATGGGGACGACTCGATTTTCTTGTCTTGAACGCCAGCGGCGGCCTGGAGCAGGACAAGGCTGCTGATTATGCTATGCAACTGAACCTCACGGCACAGGTGAACCTTGTGAGGGGTGCGTTACGACTGATGGAACGTGGAAGCCGTGTCGTCTTCGTGACCAGTCATCTGGCCCACTTCCACGGAACAGGGCCGGGATACGTCAGCTATGAACCAGTGGCAGCGAGCAAGAAAGCGGGCGAGAATGCCTTACGCGCAATGATTCCGGAGTTGTCCGGGCGGGGCATCCGGCTTCTCATCGTGAGCGGAGATTTGATCGAAGGGACCATCACTCCCAAGCTATTGGAACGACAGAGCCGCGGGCTGATCGAGAAACGAAGGCAGGCAGTTGGTTCGCTCCCAAGCGTGGAGGAGTTTGCAGCGGCTATTGTTCAGGCCGGAATGAGTGACTCCTATTCGAGCGGCGACACGATCTATGTTGGAAGTACCGATTGGAGCTGACAGCGCCTCCTGCCCTGCCCGGTCTTCCAACTTTCCGGGCAGCAATCATCCTTTCTCTCTCATCCGTATTGTCAAGCGGTCGATTTGCTCGCCACGCCGTATGCGGCGAAGCTGGCGCTCGAGATGTTTCCCTGGATCGGCGCAGTCCTCGCCGTCGTCCTCGGCTTGTTCGTTGAGCCTTTGCACGATGACGTAACGCACGCGAGGATTGACATATACGTGGAGGATTTGGAGAGCGTTTCCGACGGCTACGCCAGTGAATCGAAAGCGGCGACGCTTCGAGGTAGACGATACTTTGCGTCTCGCCCGAAAGCCGAGGGTGGTTAAGACGAACAATACGAAAAGACAGATGGCCCGCAGGACGCCTGCAGACAGATGTAGGTGCATGACACATCCTTGCTGAGGCCGGGATGGCCTCGCCCATACATTCCGGAGGGAGCAACCTCAATGAGGTTCGAGGAATAAAGCGGAGTCAGGCGAGTCGAAAAGGAGGAGGACGCTGGAAGGATGCGGGCAGGCAGGGTGCATCGGGGATATGGCCGGTGTGTAGCAGGTCCCGCCGCACGAGCAGGACGGGGATGGGAATCAGGCCGATGAATAAAAACGGGAGCAGGGCAAAGCAGGCGAGTCCAACGGGCGGCAGCATGACAAAAGACAGGATGAGCGCGAGGGCTGCAACCGCCGTCCAAATCCGCCAGTGTCGATGAGAGATCATGAACATCTGCGGAAAGTATAGACTACCCGATCCTTATCGGTTCAAAAGCAATTTCTAGCGCAGGGCCGCGAAGCAGGTACTTCGACTGCTCTCTGTCGAAAATAAAACTGCAACCGCAAGACGAGTGGGTGGCCCAGGTCTCGATTTTGAGACCTGGGTGTTCCGGCCCATTCAACATTCGTCCGCGACATTTTCTCCGCTTTCCGTTATGTCTACTTTTGTGGGAGGTGGAAGGGTGAGATTTGACTATCCACCCTTCGCAAAGAACGCGAAGGATGGGGCACCCGTCGATTAGTGATGGGGATAGAGCCCAAAAGCGCGCTGTTCGTGAGCTAATCGGTTCGCAATGCGCGTGCCGGATCGATGGTCGCGGCGCGGCGCGCTGGAATAACTCCCGCCAGCGCCGCCACTACGCAAATCATCAGGATCCCTACTCCATACACCACCGGATCGGCTAGCGACACACCGAAGAGCTGGCTCCGCACTGCCCGCGTCGCCAGCATCGCGAGCGGGATAGTCACTACCATTGCACCACCGGCCAGTTGCAGCACTTCGCGTAGAATCAGCCCCACCACTGCGCCTCTTCTCGCTCCCAACGCCATGCGAATCCCGATCTCCCGAGTCCGCTGCGCAGTGGAATAGGCCAGAATCCCGTAGAGGCCAATGCCCGCGAGCAGCGTGGCAAGCAGCCCAAAGGCCGCGGCCAGCATGGCAACGGCCCGCTCCGCCAGCAGATTCGCGTCAATCTGATCAGTCATTGTCTGCAGATTGCCGAAGATCAGCTTTGGGTCAAGATTGGCAATCGCCGCGCGCACGCTCGCCGCCGCAGCATCCGGCGGCTGCCAGGTACGCAAGTAGAATGTCAGGCGCGTCTGCCGCGACGCCTGAGTGAACAGCGTATAGCAGGTCGCCACCGCCGGGTCGCGCACGCTCGAGTGCTTCACATCACGCACTACGCCTACAATGGTTGCGTCCGTCTCGGGGCGGTTCGGCCGATACACCTGGTGCCGCAACGCCGCCTCAACGCTGCCAAAGTAGTGCCGCGCAAAGCTCTCATTCACGATCGCTACCCTGGGCGATGTTGCCGTGTCGTCCGGGTTGAAATACCGGCCCGCCACCAGGGGCACGCGAAGTGTCTGCAGATAGCCATCGCTGACCCATGGCAGTTCTACGTCGAACTCCTCGTCGGGTTTTGCCGTGTACCCCGCCGGAATCATGTCCCCCTGAATATCTTCGCCGGACAAATCGGTGTCATTCGTCGCGCCCGCTGCACGGACTCCCGGCAGGGAGTTCACCGCGTCAAGCGCCCGTTGCTCTACCGGCACAACCCCGGCTGCCGGATAGCCCGCAAGCGCTGGGTTCAAATTGAAGGCCAACAGATGATCGGTGGCAAATCCAGTATCCACACGGCGAAGATTATCGATGGTCCTCACAAACAGCCCCGCGGCCACCATCAGCAGCAAGCTGAATGCAACCTGCAGCACCACGCAGGTGCGGCGGAACTTCAGCGACCCGCCTGCGCCCGTCCCCACTTGCTGTTTTATTGATTCCGCCAGTCGCGGGTTTCGAAACTGCAGTGCCGGCGCCAGGCTGAACAACAAACTCGCCAGGACCGTCACCACCACAGTGAAGCCCAACACACGCCAGTCCACCGTTGCCGCAAAGGGCATCTCACCGGACGCGTTTTTTGACATCCAGTGGATCAGCAGATGCAGCGCTTCGGGCGCAATCGCGAGGCCCAGCGCGGCCCCCGCCAAACCCAGCAGCATTCCCTCGGCCAGCAGTTGGCGCAAGACCTGGCCGCCGGTCGCGCCCAGTGCATAACGCAAGGAAAATTCCCTGGTCCGGGTTGCCGCGCGTACCAGCAGCAGGCTCGCCAGGTTCACGACCGCCATCCCCATCACCAGCAGCACCATGCCCATGATGATGGTGAGCGGCATCTCCACGTCGCCGCGCAGCGGGCTGAATCCGTTTGCTCCTGCTTCGAGACCCAAATGCGACCCGGTGATGAAGTCCTGCTTCGCCTTG